>CAZPSE010000010.1:0-11381 GCA_964589575.1 uncultured Gammaproteobacteria bacterium
TAATTGGTTAACTCTCCTTTAAAGGCTTTTTGTAATAGGCTGTTAAATAAGGCTTCTGAGTTTTTTAGGTTGGTTTGGGCTTGTTGTTTTTGTTTTTCCAGCAACTCAATTTGAATAGAAAATCGATTTTGGTCTTTTATAGGAGGAGATATAAATTTTATTGATTCAAACTTACTTTTATTAATCATACCTTTCATTGAGTTAGTACTAAAAGTTTGAACATATTTTTTAATCACAACAAAATGATAGTAGTAAAACATTACATTTGCACCTTTTGGTGTGAACGAGTTGATTTGTTGATTAAATGCAACCTTTCTATCTGCGATAGCAACATTTCCAATCACGTTTTTACTTCCAGCAATGCATGTTACAAGAAGTGAGTTCTTATTAACTACCCTACCAAGCGATGAGCCTTTTTTTGAAAGCATCTCATCAGCAGAAGTTAAGAACACCATAGGTGTATTAATATTTGTCGTCTTTATCCATTCTATGTAAGAGCCATAGTTTTCTTTATCTATTCGTGGTGGGGTATTTCCTGTAGCTACTTTTCCTAAATATTTTAATTGATGCTTATCCCACCCCATAGGGTTACTAACAGGGTCACCAAACATGTCCAAAAACAGAGACTGGCTGAGTGTGGTGTAGTGGTTAATGAGTTGCTGGTCTTTTTGTTTTAGGCTGTCTGCGGCATCTAAAATAGCGGCTATCTTTTTTTGTTCTGCTAGTGGTGGTAGTGGTAAATTAACGTTTAGTAAGTCTTTTTTCCCAAGGTTAATTTGTAACCCACCTCCTGCAAACTTTTTATATTGCGACCTTACTTTTTGTGAATTTAAAGCACGCTGTAAATATGGAAAATGTACTTTGTTTTTGTCTTTTATTATTAATTTCCCAACTCTCTGATTTTGAAGAATATATTTACCATCAGTTTTGACAATAGTTGGCACACCTAATATTTTTGGAGAGCCAGCTAAATCTGTCATAGCAATAACAACATCCCCATCATTTAAAATATACTGTTTATGAACCGTACTAAAATCATCTGGTAGGTATCTTGCGTTATATTTAATATCAAACTTACCTCCTGGTCGTATATTGCTCATCCTACAACTTAGAGTATTTGAATTATCTACATAGTCGGATGATTTAAAAGCATACCCATTAAACAAATCACATATTTCTCCTAAAGTAACTTGCTCAAAACTCACCCCAACAACCCCTTCAAAACCTGCAAAGCCTCTGCCCGTTCCAAATCCAACTTTTCTATATCGGCAATTATCTCCGCTGGCGGTGCATAGTCCACTTCTTCATAAACGATTTCTTTATACCTATTTATACTCAAATCCCAGTCGTTTTTTTCTATCTCGTCCATCGGTACTAAAAAGCTTTGCTCGGTTCTTTTTCGTGTTGTTTCTTCATTTCGGTCTTTATAGCGTTTTACTATATCGGGCAGGTCGTTTTGTTTTACGGGGCTTCGCTTGTCGTCCAAACTGTATCCGTCTGCTTGCATGTCGTAAAACCATACGTTATCTGTGCCGCCGTTATTGGTTTTGGTAAATACTATTATGGCGGTGCTTACCCCTGCGTAGGGTTTAAATACACCGCTGGGCATAGATATTACTGCCTCTAGTTTGTGTTGTTGTATGAGCGTTTGGCGTATTTTTTTGTGCGCGTTAGAGCTGCCAAACAGTACGCCGTCGGGTATTATTACGGCGCATCTGCCACCTATTTTTAACATGCGTAACATTAGCCCTAAAAACAATAGTTCGGTCTTTTTAGTTTTGACGGTTTTTAGTAATGAGCCCTCTACGCTGTCGTAGTCTAACGAGCCTTTAAAGGGTGGGTTAGCTAGTATTAGGCTGTATTGGTCACGCAGGTTGGCGCTGGTTTCGCTTAGTGCGTCTTGCCCCTTTAAGTTGGGGCTGTCTATGCCGTGCAGTTGCAGGTTCATGGCGGCTATACGTAACATGGTGCTGTCAAACTCTATGCCGGTAAACATGTTGCTGTTGTAGTGGTTTTTAAAGGTTGGCTCGTAAAACCAGTCTGGGTGGTTTTGGTGTAGGTACTCGCCTGCGGCGACTAAAAAACCGGCGGTGCCACAGGCTGGGTCGCATATTGTGTCTTCTTGGGTGGGTTGCATTATGTCTACCATCATTTTTATTATGTGGCGTGGGGTTCTAAATTGCCCGTTGCGCCCTGCGGTGGCTATTTTAGATAGCAGGTATTCGTACAGGTCACCTTTGGTATCGCGGTCGTCCATTTTTATTTTGTCTATCATTTGCACCACTTGGTCTAACAATTTTGGCGTGGGTATCATAAAGGTTGCGCCCTTCATGTATTGGGCAAATATACCTGCGCTTGCGCCTAGGCTTTTCATGTGTTCAAACACGGTTTGGTTGTTGGCGTTTACTTGGGGCTGGGTAAATAGTGCAAACTGGGTTTCGGGGTCGTTGTTTTTAAAGGTGTTCCATCTAAATTGTTGTGTGCTGGCGTTGTATAGCGGGTTTTGTATTTGGCCGCCTATTAGGTTGGCCTTTTTTTCTTCTAGCTGTTGCCTTTCGTCTAAACGCCTTAAAAACAGTAAAAAGGTAAATTGTTCTATTACGGTTAGTGGGTTGGCTATGCCGCCTGTCCAAAATGCTTCCCAAATTTTGTCTACTTGGCTTTTTAGTTGTCCGTTTATCATGTTGCCCTTTTTGTTTTTTTAGTGGCTCATTATGCGTGAACGCTTAGGCTTTTTTAAGCCTTATTTTTCATTAGGGTCAGAGTCGTTGATATTTTTTTACTTGGGTGAGTTTAAGCCGTTAGTGCAAAAGTAGGCATTTTAATAACATTTACTCTGCCCTTTTTATTTAAAACCGCTTTGATTTTTTTTGGTAATTTCTAAATTAAGGAAGCTGTTTTTTTATGTATGAATTAGGCCTAAACCGTCGACCCCTTGCCCTTCGTTACGAGCAAGGCTCGGTACTAAAAGGCAAGGGGTCGACGATTTGGGGCTGTTTTCACGTTGTTATTACTACTTGGTTTTTGCCTAGTTTTTTGGCTTGATAGAGTGCTTTGTCGGCTTGCTTTAATACATCTGCTAGGCTTTCTTTTGGGTTGGTGTATTGTGCTACACCAATGCTTACCGTCATTTTTATTTTACTGTTGTCCATTGTTTATGCTAGTAAGCTTCTGGCTTTTTCTGCTACTTGCATGCTTCTTAGTTTTAGGTGCGTTTCTATTCTGGCTAGTAATATGGGTAGCTGTATGGGTTTGGTTATGTAGTCTACCGCGCCGAGTTTTAGGCCTTTTAGTTCGTCTTCGTTTTCGCTTAGTGCGGTTAAAAATATGACGGGTATATTTTTAGTTTCGGCATTGTTTTTTAGTTGTGTGCATACGTCAAAACCGCTTATTTGGGGCATGAGTACGTCTAACAATATTAGGTCTGGCTTTTTATTTATTGCAATATCGAGTGTTTTTTGCCGTCTAGCTCGGTGATTATTTGGTATTGGTTTTGCAGTAGGTCTGTTACTACGTCTAAGTAAACTTGTGTGTCGTCTACTATTAGTATGGTTTGTTTGTTTTTAATTTTTGTCTCCCTTTAACTTTTTTACACTGTAATGCATTTAGTTTTTTATTTCAAAGACAAAATTTTACTGACAGACTCTTGAAACCGACACTAAGTAGTTTAATATTGCTTCTATGTCTTGCTTGGGTACGTTTTCGTAGCCCTCTTCCATAGGGTATGACATTCTGTCGCGTTGTAATAAGCAAAAGCTTTTTGATTGAAAGGCTAAATTGGGAAAGTTTTTTGTATGGCTTTAGGAATATCTGACTGACTAACAAACATGATAAATCGTGGGCTCTTTATTTATCATCTATACAAAGATTTAGTACGCACAATGCCCCTTCATTTTTGTATACCTATTTTTATATTGGTAACGGTTTTGGTTCTTTTTACGCTTTAAAATAATCAAGCCTTGCTTGATTATTTTGGCTTTGGGTTATTAAATTAACCGCGTTTATTTAACTTCGCTGCAAGACCAACCCCAAGCGGTTTGCTTGTCTACAAATGCTGCGGCTTTGTCTTCACAATAGCCCCTTACGTTATTTGCGTTCCATAATATTTGTACGTCGTCACCTTTGGTGTATTGCACTTCACACGGTAGCTCGCCACCTTCTGGGTAGGCTACGGTTATTAGGCGTTCGTTACCGTTGTGTGTGTGCACGAGTAGGTAGTGTCGGCGTTAACGCTAAATGAAGCGGCTAATGCAATTGCCGCAGTTGTTAGTATTATATTATTAGTTTTCCTGTTTGTTATTTTTATATTGCTTTTGCAGCAATGCAAAAAGTATAACACAGTTGTTTTTAGCGGTTTGTTACGAGCCTTGCTCGTAATTAAAGCTCGTTACGAATGTCCCAAGCCTTGCTTGGGACATTAAGTGTTAAAGTATTTTTTACGTTTTACCAACTTTTTTATGACGAATAATGAATAAATTTTTAATTGATGAGTTTATTACAGCTTGCCTTTTTACTTTTGCATGGCTGTAAGTATAGAAAGTGCCAATATATATTTGTACCTCCTAGAGTTAGGAGGGTTTAACACTATTTTTTAAAACGTGTTAAAGCAAGGGGTCGACAAAACAGGCTGTTTTTGTCGACCCCTTGCTTTTTTACTTTGCTAAAACTTAACTGGCTTCGGTTAGTTGATCCATTATTTTGCGTTTTAATGGTGCAAAATTACTGCCCAAACGTAATAATGCTTTGCGTAATATTTTGCCTGGGCCGGTTTCGTTGGTAAATATTTCTACTATGCCATTGGTGCCGTAATATAGTGGGCGGGTAAACATTTGGTGTTTGCGGCTGTAGGTTTTTACTACCCAATCTGCGCCTATGTTTTGTTTTGCAACCCATGCTTTTTTAATTTCTTGGTATAAACAGTTTTGCCCGCGTAAACCTAAATTAAAACCGTGGGCAGTTACTGGGTGCATGCCTACTGCCGCGTCGCCAATTACTGCATAACGTTTGGCGTAAAAACGGTTGGCGTGTACGCCTACTAATGGGTAGGCAATGCGTTTGGTTAATACGCGCATTTGGCCAAACTTGCCTTGTAGGTGTTTTTCCATGTCTTGGTTAAATTCATCGTCGGTCATGTCGATTATTTTTTGCGCTTTGTCTGATGAGATGGTGATGACTATGGAGGATTCGTTTGGTTTTAACGGCAATACTGCCATGGTGCGACCGTACTGAAAACACTCGAACGCGGTTTTTTTGTTAGATATATCGTGCTCTACTTTGCTTACTATAACCGTGCGACCAAAGTCTTTCATTTTTGCAGGTATGCCCATTTTACGACGCGTTTCAGAGAATCGGCTGTCGGCTGCGACAATTAAGTCGGCCGTTAAGGTGCTTGCGTTAGATAGTGTTACGGTGCCGCATTGGTCATTGGTGCTTAGTTTATCTACCGATACTTCGTCTAATATGGTTACATTAGGCAGGGTTTGCACTTCTTCGTATATTGCTTTACGTATTAAATGATTAGGGACTAAGTAACCCAAGGTTTCTTTTTTGGCCTCATCTTTATCAAACGCTAAGCTGTATGGCGATGTGCCATCTAAAACTTCGGCCTTTTCTATATAAGATACGCCATCTTTTGGCAGCCTGTTCCAACTGCCATTGGCTTTCATCAGTTTTACCGATAAATGCGTTAATGCTATTTCGCGCCCGTCCCACTTTGGGTTGGCTAAAACCGTTTTTGGCTGACGTTCTATCATGGTGATTTTTATATCGGTATCGGCAAGGGAACGGGCAAAACTTAACCCTGCAGGACCTGCACCAATAATGATGATACTGTTTGTCATAGTCTTAACCCAGTTAATTATTACGTATTAAAGCGATAACGTTGCGTTGTACGCTTTAATTGTGCCATTTTATCATAAAATGATTTTTAAGCATTTTTCCCAAAATAATCTTTAGAATATTTTACCCAATTTATTTTAATTGTTTCCAGTTCTGCATCGCTATACTGTTGTTTTTTAGGGTTACCCCAAACCACATTAGGCCAACAATAATCGCCTTTAGAACGGCCAATAATATGGATATGCAGTTGCGATACGATATTGCCAATCGCGCCAGTATTGAGCTTATCTATTAAATAATGGCTTTGAATAAAACGCGAAACCTGAGTAATTTCGTTTTGCAGTATTAATTGTTCGGCTGGGCTTAAGTCAATTACCTCTTGTGCGTTTGATTTTGGCACCAATATAAACCACGGTACTAAAGCGTTGTTCATTAACAGTAATAAGCTAAGTTCTAGCTCGGCTATTTGTAAACAATCTTTTTTTAAGCGCGAATCAATTTCAACGTTTTTTATCATTATTTAAACGGCCTGTATTTCATGCCCCAAGCCTTGCTTGGGACATGAAATATTTATTAGCTATTAAACGTTATACGCGTTCGGTTACTTCTAATAAATGATAACCAAACTGGGTTTTTACCGGCCCGTGTATTATGCCAATTTCGCCGTTAAAACATACGCTATCAAACTCTGGCACCATTTGCCCTGGGCTAAACGTGCCTAAGTCGCCACCGCTTATGCCAGATGGGCAGTTTGAATTTTCTGATGCTACTTTGGCAAAATCGGCACCACCTTGTATCAGTTTTTTTAGCTCGTTACATTTATCTTCTGTGTCTACTAATATGTGTCTTGCGGTTGCTGAGGGCATGTTTTTTCCTAATGTTTTTTTGATAGATAGATTTATATGGCTGTTCCAATAAATTTCAAGGTGCTAAACGCTCAATATGCCAGCCTGTTTGTGTTTTTGAATATTGAAAGCGATCATGTATCCGATTACTTCCGCCTTGCCAAAACTCTATAGTTTGGGGTTCTACTCGATAGCCTCCCCAAAAATCGGGCAGGGGTATTTTTTTATTTTTAAATTGTTGCGTCATTTCATCTAATTTTGTTTCTAATATTTGACGAGACGTTAACACGCTGGATTGCGCTGAACACCATGCCCCAATTTGGCTACCTTTGGGGCGCGTAATAAAATATTTTAACGATTCTGCTGTGGATATTTTGGTGGCTGTGCCAGTTATTTTTACTTGGCGTTCTAAGTCTAACCAGGTAAACAATAATGCAACGTGTTTATTGCTGGCAATTTGTTTGGCTTTTTTACTTTTATAGTTGGTAAAAAAAACAAAACCCTTTTCATCAAAGGTTTTTAGTAAGACGGTTCTTACCGACACACTTCCTTCGTTATCTGCCGTTGCCAGTGTCATCGCATTGGGCATGGTTAATTTAGCTTTAATTGCTTGTTTAAACCAGTTTTCAAATTGGTTTATTGGGCTTTTTTGTAAGGTCTCTTTCGACAATTCCATTTGAGTATATTCTTGCCTAATACTGCCAATATCCACTATAATGCGCACCTAACTTATTTAATTGTTTAAAATTAATTATTTACGTGTAAGTTTAACCAAAAAAAAAATTTATAGCTTAATTAGTTTTCGCTTACCTGGAAAAGTCGAATGGAAAAAAATGCAAAAAAATTACTGTTTGTTGCCTTAGCGGTAATTATTGCTTTTCTTTCTGTGCAGATTTTTTTGAACGATGCCAGTGATTTACTTGATACCAAGCAGCCTTTAGAACCCCTTCTGGTTTTTCAAAACAACGACAGTTCTGAACATATTCAACCCATTCCTTTAACCTTAGACCTTCACCCTGAAAAAGTTTTATTTGGTGAGAAAATATTTGAAGATCCTACCATTTCACCCAATAACGTTAGTTGTGTTAGTTGTCATAACTTAACAATTGGCGGCGGTGATGGTTTAAAAACCTCTAAAAACAGCCAGGGTGGTTTTGACGAAATGAACACCCAAACTGTTTTTAATTGCGGCTTTAACCCCAAGTTTTTTTGGAACGGGCGTGCCAGCACATTACAAGAACAGTTAGAAGACGTTATCCACAATCCTAAACATTTAAACTCTAGCTGGGATTGGATTGTAAATAGTTTTGCTAAAAATGAACAATACCAAGAACTGTCTAGGCGCATTTATGGTACAAATTTAAACAGTGATATTATTCGTGATGCTATCATCACCTACGAACGGTCTTTATTTACACCTAATTCTCGGTTTGATCAGTATTTACGTGGCAACCAGTTGGCTATAAACCAAGAAGAAAAACAAGGTTATGAGTTGTTTAAATCTTATGGCTGTATTTCGTGCCACCAAGGCATTAATGTGGGCGGCAATTTAGTAGCCAAATTTGGTGTACATTACAATCCTTTTTTAAAAAAGAAAGTTATTACCGATACCGATTTAGGTTTGTATGCGATTACTAAAAACCCAAAAGACAAACACGTTTTTAGAGTCCCAGGGTTAAGAAATGTCGCCATTACTGGCCCTTATTTTCATCATGGAAAAGTTAAAACATTAGAGAAGGCCATAAAATTAATGGGCAAGGCACAACTGGGGCAAACACTACCAGACAAGGACATAAAGTTGATTGCACAGTTTTTAAAAACCCTTACTGGACAATATAAGGGTAAAGACTTATGAAACAAACCCTTTCTACGCAACAATTAATTATTTTAATTTTTGCTGTAGCTTTACTGATTTTATTTCAAAAAAGCCGAATTGATAGAGAGCAACACGAAAACACTATTATTAGTTTTTTTTCACTCATCCAAATTAACAGTTTAATTTCGCAACAAACTATTAAGCTTCAAACGGGGCTTCATAAAAACTACGATGCCATTTCTAGGTCTTCTATTAATTTGCAACATTTGCTTAACCAATTAACTCAAAACCTAGAAAGCGCAAAATCAAACAATCAACCGACTATTAAGCTTTTGCACGCTTTAAAACAGCAGGTTTCAGATAAAGCCCAATCCATTGATATTTTTAAACAACAAAACGCTATTTTTCATAATTCTCTGCATTATTTACCCAGCCTAAGTAACCAATATTTTAATAATATATTAACCAGCAGTAACCTTAGTCAAAACTATCAATTTAAAATAAAAACCTCTTTAGATGACTTATTATTTTCTGTGTACCTGTTTCAAGCTCGCATTGACACCAACCCACAAAAAGTCCAAAAACTGATTGCTCTGTTTAAACACGAAGTTAATTCTGCTGTTGGTATTACTCCATTACAACGTAAAGGTGCTAATAAAATCGCTAAGCTAAGCGAATCTATTATTATTGGCAGAAACGTATTAAACGTTACTATTAATAGCATTATTAATGACAATGTTGACTTTAATTTACAAGCCGCAAAAAATGTTTACTTCCAAAACTTTAGCAATAAAGCCTTATTAGCAAGCCGGCATTTAGTCACGCTTATACTCTTATCTTTTTTCGTATTACTGTATTTAGCTTATTTATTTATTCGCTTAGAAAAAACCAGTCGTTTACTTGGTCATTCGCTTACCGATTTACAATTTAACCAATACGCCTTAGACGAACATGCCATTGTTTCTACCACCGACAAAGAGGGAACAATTACCTTTGCCAACCAACACTTTGTAGAGGTAACAGGCTATCAAATTGAAGAATTAATGGGCAAAACGCACAGCTTAATCAACGCACAACACCATTCTACTGAATTTTTTAAAACCTTATGGGACACCATTATCAAGGGCGACATTTGGAAAGGTGAGATTTTAAGTACCG
Source organism: uncultured Gammaproteobacteria bacterium (assembly GCA_964589575.1). GTDB lineage: Bacteria > Pseudomonadota > Gammaproteobacteria > QNFE01 > CAZPSE01 > CAZPSE01. The sequence goes on from CAZPSE010000010.1 coordinate 9,658, forward strand.
CTAAAAACGGCAAACAATTTTGGGTAGAAGCGACCATTGTGCCGCGATTAGATAACAAAGGCGTACCATACGAATACTTAGCAATACGAACCGAAATTACCGCACAAAAAATGGCAGAACAACAAGCCATTATTTTAGCTAAGTTTCCTGCTGAACAACCCGAACCGGTTATGCGTATTAATGCTAACGGACGTTTGTTGTATGCTAATAATGCAGCCCAACGCATTATTGATAGTTGGCAAATAAAGCTTAATGATTACATCCCTGATTATTGGATAACGAAGGCTACAAATGCTTTACTTAATAACGAAATTTACCAAATTTCGCTTGATGTACAAGATTTTAATTACATTATTCATATCACGCCAATAGTGGATGAGCATTACATTAATTTTTATGCGCGTGACATAACCCAAGCCAAACTGGCCGAAGAAAAGTTGTCGTATCAAGCAACACACGACCCTTTAACCAATTTAACCAACCGTTTTGCTTTTGAATTATTGCTTAGTGCAAGTATAAAAGAATGCGAAATTGACCCTAAAATTAATACCCACCTTTTGTATATAGATTTAGACCAGTTTAAAATAATCAACGACACCTGTGGGCATGTGGCTGGCGATGAATTATTACGGCAAATTAGCACCCAGCTAGAGTCTCAACTGCGTCATAGCGATACGCTGGCACGTTTAGGCGGCGATGAGTTTGGCATTATTTTAAACCACTGTCCTTTAAAAAAGGCCACCTTAATTGCCAACAACATTTGCACAACCGTTAAAGACTTTAGGTTTATGTGGGCTGATAAATCTTTTACTATTGGTGCCAGCATTGGCTTAGTAAAAATTAGTGACGATATTAACACCGTATCTAAAGCTTTAGGTGCCGCCGATGTAGCTTGTTATATGGCAAAAGACTTAGGCCGAAACCAAGTACATATTTACCAGCCAGATACATCTACCGTTTTAGAAAAACACAAAGAAATGCTTTGGGCAACGTCTATACCTAAAGCCATTGAAGAAAACCAATTTATACTTTACGCACAACCCATTAAAGCATTAACCAAAAATGATCAGTCTCATTATGAAGTATTAATACGCTATACCAACGACTTAGGCGAGGTTATACCGCCAGGGGCCTTTATACCATCTGCAGAACGCTATGACTTAATTACCGACCTAGACATGTGGGTGGTGAACAATACCTTTAATTTATTAACGCAATACCCTAATTTTACAGACCATGTGTCTATTAACTTATCGGGTTTGTCATTAGGTTCTAAAGACTTTTTAGAACAGCTTATTATCTTAATTAAAGCCAGTAAAATTGACCCCACTCGGCTCACCTTTGAAGTAACCGAAACCGCGGCTATCAGTCATTTATCTGCCGCTATTTATTTTATTGAAGAAATTAAAAAGCTGGGTTGTCAATTTGCTTTAGACGATTTTGGTAGTGGTTTGTCTTCCTTCTCTTACTTAAAAAACTTACCTGTTGATTATTTAAAAATAGACGGTGCTTTTGTCAAAGATATTTTAGTAGACCCCATTGATGAGGCAATGGTGCGCTCTATAAATGAAATAGGCCACGTTATGGGCATAAAAACCATTGCAGAATTTGTAGAAACTAAAGCCATAGAGCGCAAATTAAAATCTATGAATATTGATTACGTTCAAGGTTACGCTATCGCCAAACCACGTAGTTTTGAAGATATTTTAAAAGAGAATAGTTAA
>CAZPSE010000010.1:11481-20373 GCA_964589575.1 uncultured Gammaproteobacteria bacterium
AAGATGCCACCACAAAATCCGTGTTTATCTGCGTTCATCCATGTAAAAACCGTTTTAAAACCAACAAATTTTGCACAAACCGTAGTCAAAGTGTATCCTTAGCGTTTTTACCTTTTTGAGCTTTATCATGGCGGATCGTACAGCAAAAATCACTCGAAATACCAATGAAACCCAAATTGAAATTTCGGTCAATTTAGACGGGTCAGGCAAAGCTAAATTTGATACTGGCATCCCCTTTTTAGAGCACATGTTAGATCAAATTGCCCGCCACGGATTGGTTGATTTAGATATAAAATCTAAAGGCGACATTGACATAGACGACCACCACTCCGTAGAAGATATTGGCATAACGCTAGGCATGGCCGTAAGCCAAGCCATTGGCAACAAAAAAGGCATTGTGCGTTATGGACACGCTTATGTGCCACTAGACGAAGCCTTAGCCCGTGTGGTTTTAGACTTTTCTGGCCGACCGGGTTTAGAACTCAATGCCGAGTTTAAGCGTGACCGTATTGGTACGTTTGATGTTGATTTAGTTAAAGAATTCTTTCAGGGTTTTGTTAATCACGCCAATGTTACCTTGCACTTAGATGTAATACGTGGCGACAACGATCACCATAAAATAGAATGCATTTTTAAAGCCTTTGGCCGTGCATTACGCATGGCAATGAGTAACGATGCCCGCATGGGCGACGTAATACCATCAACAAAGGGCAGTTTATAATTGACTCAAATTACCGTTATAGACTATGGCATGGGCAACCTGCACTCTGTCGCTAAAGCGGTAGAACATGTCGCCCCCGCCAATACCAAAGTAGTGGTTTCAGACAATCACAACGAGATAAAAAAGGCCGACCACATCGTATTCCCAGGTCAAGGGGCGGCTAAAGACTGCATGGCACAACTACAAAAACACAACTTGTTAGATGCCCTAAACGACGCATTTATCAACAAACCGTTTTTAGGTATTTGCATGGGCATGCAAGTATTAATGAACAAAAGCGAAGAAAACCAAGGGATAGATTGTTTAGGTTTTTTTAAAGGAAACGTCGTCCCCTTTGCTAATAACCTGCCTAAAAACCACGGTTTAAAAATCCCACACATGGGCTGGAACCAAGTAAAACAACATCAACACCACCCGCTATGGCAAGGGGTCGACGATAATGCCCATTTTTACTATGTGCACAGTTACTTTGTAAAACCTAAAGATGAATCCATTATTGCCGCGACTAGCCATCACGGTATTGATTTTGTCTCAGCCATTGCCAAAGACAATGTATTCGCTTGCCAATTTCACCCAGAAAAAAGTGACAAGAACGGTTTAAAGTTATTAAGCAACTTTGTTAATTGGAAGCCGTAACAATTTAAAAGTTAACGCTCTTAACTTAAAAAAACATATAGAGAACAATAAATGATTCTAATCCCCGCAATTGATTTAAAAGAAGGTAAATGCGTCCGCTTAGAACAAGGTTTAATGGACAAAGACACCATCTTCTCTGACCGCCCTGTTGATATTGCCGACCAATGGGTAGAGCAAGGTTGCAAACGCCTACACGTTATAGATTTAGACGGCGCATTTGCAGGCAAACCAGTTAATGCCAATATTATTGCCGACATGTGCGCCAAACACCCCAATTTACCCGTACAAATTGGCGGTGGCATTCGTAATTTAGAAACCATACAAGCCTATTTAGACGCAGGCGTTACATGGTGCATAATTGGTACCCAAGCCGTGCGTGATCCTGAGTTTGTTAAACAAGCATGCAAACAATTTCCTAACCATATTATTGTAGGCCTCGATGCTAAAAAAGGCATGGTAGCGGTAGAAGGCTGGGCAGAAGTGTCTACCTTATCAGCCATCGACTTAGCAAAAGAGTTTGAAAATTGTGGCGTGTCTGCCATTGTATACACCGACATCGCCCGTGACGGCATGATGCAAGGGGTAAACATTGAAGAAACCCAAGCCTTAGCACAAGCCATTAACATACCTGTTATAGCATCGGGCGGTATGACCAATATGGACGACGTAATCGCCGTACAAGCCGCCGAAAGTGACGGAGTAATGGGCGCTATATTAGGACGCTCACTTTACGATGGCACCATAGATTTAAAAAAGGCTCAAGATTTTTTAAATAAATAGAACAGCAAATTGCATGTCCCAAGCAAGGCTTGGGACATGCAATTTGCGTTACAACTTAATAAATGAAAACACTATGCCACTAGCTAAAAGAATTATCCCCTGTTTAGACGTAGATAACGGACGCGTTGTTAAAGGCGTAAAATTTGTAAACATACGTGACGCAGGTGACCCCGTAGAAATTGCCAAACGCTACGACCAAGAAGGCGCGGACGAAATTACCTTTTTAGACATACGCGCCACCGCCGACAACCGCGACACCATGCACGAGCTAGTACAAAAAGTAGCAGAACAAGTATTTATCCCCCTTACCGTTGGTGGTGGCATACGCAAGGTAGAAGACATACGCAAAATGCTAAACGCAGGGGCAGACAAAGTCGCCATCAACTCAGCCGCCATTTTCAACCCCGAAATTGTTAAAGAAGCGTCTGACAAAGTCGGTAATCAATGCATTGTAGCGGCGATAGATGCCAAACAAGTAAGCCAAGATGGCGAACCATTACGATGGGAAATATTCACTCATGGCGGGCGCAAACCAACAGGCATAGACGCGGTAGAATGGGCAATAAAAATGTGTGACTATGGCGCTGGCGAAATTTTATTAACCAGTATGGACAGAGACGGCACAAAAATTGGTTTTAACTTAGAACTAACCAAAGCGGTTGCAAAAGCGGTCACTATTCCCGTAATTGCATCTGGCGGTGTTGGCAACTTGCAACATTTAGCAGATGGGGTTATAAAGGGCAAAGCCGATGCCGTTTTAGCTGCCAGTATTTTCCATTTTGGTGAATATACTGTTGGTGAAGCTAAGTTGTTTATGCAAGACCAAGGCATCGAAATACGACTCTAAATATTTAATACAAGGCATCAAAATGGACATTCAATCGCTAATCCCCTACTTCATTTTTTTTGCTTTTTTTGGCTATTTAATATCCATATTTAACCGTTTAGTAACGCTTCGTAATCGTTTTAAAAATGCCTTCGCACAAATAGACGTACAACTAATTAGACGATACGACTTAATACCTAATTTAATAGAAACCGCCAAAGCTTATTTAAAACACGAAAAAGAAACATTAAGCGCCGTAATAGAAGCACGAAACGGTGCAAAAAAAGCCGAACAAGCTGCCAGCAAAGCACCCGATAGTGTTAAAGCCATTACAGCCCTTTCACAAGCGGAAGGTTTATTAAGCAACGCAATGGGCAACTTTTATGCGGTGGCAGAAAACTACCCCGAATTAAAAGCCGATAAAACGATTAGCGATTTAATGGATGAGTTAACCACCACCGAAGACCGCCTGTCATACGCCCGCCAAGCATTTAACGATGCGGTGATGTATTACAACACCTATAAAGAACAATTCCCAAGCAACATAATTGCCAACTTTTTTAACTTTAAACAAGCAAATTTATTAGATGTTATAGATACCGATGAGCAAAGAAAACCGGTTAAGGTCTCATTCTAAATATCTAAAAATGCACACTAATTTTAATCTTTACCTCCCAAGCCTTGCTTGGGAGGTAAACATCTTTTGTAAGCAAGGGGTCGACGGTTTTGGACTTTTTTGACCATCAAGAAGTAGCGCGTAAAAAAACGTTTCTGCTTATATTTTTATTTGTTATCAGTATTGCTCTCATCGTTTTGTGTTTTCAGTTCATGGTTTATCACTTCAATGTTTCACAACATCAATACCAAGAATCTTTTAGTCATTTTTTAACAGGCAACATTGCTATCATTACTGCTTGTATCGTTTTGATGTGGATAACCATTGCCTCTGCAGTAACCATGTTGCAACGTAAAAAAAAGATAAAACAATTACTCAATCAACTTAATGCCCACCAAATTTATTCAAAATCTAATTTAGATAAACCCTATCGAAAACTACTTAATATAGTTGAAGAAATGGCTATTGCTTCGGGTGTTTCGGCTCCGCGTGTTTATATTTTACAAAAACAAACCTGCATTAATGCTTTTGCTTTAGGCAACAATATTCATTTAGCGTCACTCATCATTACCCAAGGCGCTGTAGATTATTTAGATAAAAATGCATTGCGCGCGCTGGTCGCCCACGAGTATTCGCACATTTTTCATGGTGACATGGTGCTTAATTATAGAATATTAGGTTTATTAGGCGGCATTGACAGCTTTAGCCAATTAGGTAAATGGATTTTAATTGGCAGTAGTGCGTCCTCTAAAAATTTAAATAGACGTGTTAATAGAACCCGCCATCATGGTGGCGGAGGTGGTGCATTATGGATAATGGCGGCAGGTATTGCGCTGTACATTATTGGTTATATTGGCTATTTTCTCTCGTCCATTATTAGGGCCTTAATAACAAGGCAACGTGCTTATTTGGCCGATGCGTCTGCAATACAATACACGCGTGACACTAAAGGATTATGCGATACGTTGTATCAAGTTGGCCATAAACAAGGCAGTTTTATTTATGCCCCGACCATTCAAAACATTAACTTTATGTGTTTTGCCAACAGCAAAAACACAACATTAGATTTTGAATTTAATACCCACCCAACACCCGACAAACGATTAAACAAAATTAACCCTGCTTATTTAAAACTGGTTAAACTGAAAAAAAATAAAGTTAAACAGCCTGCTAAAAAGAAAAAAGACACAAGCAACGAACATTTTTCATCCTCTTTAGCTATGGGCATGGTATTTGCTTTAAATAATAAACAAAGCCAACCAAGTATCTCTAAAGCTCAATCATTAATTGCTTTAATACCGCAACACATTCACGACAATTTACATCAAACTTATTTAGCGCAAGGTTTAGTTTTGGTTTGTTTATTGGGCGATAATAAAAACCACGTAAAAGAAAAACTAAAGTTTATTAGCCAACATTTAAAACCCCGACAAGTTGAAAACATCAAACAACTGCACAGTGAATTATTACCCAATATCAAAAAATTACGTTTGGTATTGCTTAGTTTACTGATGCCTACTTTGCAAAACCTAAATAAAAACAAACAAACAACCTTACTTCGTTTTTGTAAAAAAATAATTTTACTGGATAACAAAATCGACTTTTTTGAATTTTGTGTTTATACGCTGCTTAAAAAATCTTTGCTTGATTCTGATTCCTCTTTTAAAAGAACTTTTTTTCAATTTCAACCGGTTAAACAAGACATTATTGAATGCAGTTATTTTTTATTATTAAAAGAAAACGAACAAAATACCAAAGTATCATTATTAATTAGCCATCTAAAACTGCCCTCTATAAAACCTACCAAGCCCGACTTTAACTTTAATAATTTATATAACGCCATTATTAAACTAAACGCATTAACCCCCCTATTAAAAAAACGACTCATTAACAACTGGTATAAAATGCTGTTCGAAAACCAGCAACCCAGCCAAACCACTAAAGACGCATTTAAACTAATGTGTTTATGTTTAGAAGTACCGCTTAATTTAGAGTAACAAACTGCCTTAATACCTACTTAAGAGAATATAAAAATGGCGCAATCGCTTAACGCACCAAGCAAAAACAAAATCTCGTTCATCACCAATAAGGTGACCACAATATTTTTGTTTTCACTATTCGCACCAAGTGCTTACACCCTTTTCACATTTATAATGTAGGCATTAGGGCATTGGATCAATTCACCACCTATCAAATTATATTTACCTGTTTAATTTTTATTTGGACGGGTTTTGTGCGCACCGGTTTAGGTTTTGGTGGTGGCGCTTTAGGCATACCCTTAATGCTATTAGTGGTCGACAAGCCTATTTTTTGGTTGCCTATTATTGGTGTGCATTTATTGTTTTTTTCTGTCCTTACGCTAAGTAAACGCTTAAAACATGTAGATTGGGCGTACCTTAAAAAAACCATGATTATTATAATACCCACCGCGTTAATGGGTATATTGGGTTTGCTTAATTTACCCAATAAATTACTGGTACTGTTTATTTATGGCATCACTTTGTTTTATGCCATAAGTTGGGTGGTAAGCTACCAAATAAAAAGTGAAAAACCTTGGGTAGATAAATTATTATTGTCACTTGGTGGCTATATTGCAGGTACATCTTTAACCAGCGCGCCATTAATGGTTGCCGTGTACATGAAACACGTTAAAAAAGACTATTTACGTAACACCCTTTTTGTACTTTGGTTTACCTTAGTATTTATGAAAATGTCGGCATTTATTGTACTGGACGTTGATTTACATTTGGATATATCATTATTGCTGTTACCCATTGCCGCTATTGGTCATGTATTGGGTTTAAAAATGCACGAAGCACTTATTCAAAATGATAAAATATTCAAAAAGGTTATTGGTGTAATACTCGGCATTGTTTGCAGCATTGGTGTAACAAAAGAATTATTAGATAACGCCCCAATACTTGGTTAATAATTAGAGATTAAAATGAACTGGTTTGATGAAATAAAATGGGACAAAGACGGTTTAGTACCTGCTATCGCCCAAGATAAAGACAATGGCCAAGTGCTTATGATGGCGTGGATGAATAAAGAAGCCTTGCAATTAACGATAGAAAAAAATCAAGCCGTTTATTATTCACGCTCACGCAAAAGGCTGTGGTTTAAAGGTGAAGAGTCGGGTAACACACAAATTTTACATAAAGTACAAATAGACTGCGATGCCGATGTGGTGTTGTTAAGTGTAGAACAAGTGGGCGGTATTGCCTGTCATACTGGTCGTAATCACTGTTTTTATCGAACCTTGGTTAATAATAAATGGGAAACCACCGAAAAGGTGCTAAAATCTCCCGACGAAATGTACGGTTCGACAAAAAAATAAAAATAAAATGACAGATTCTATTTTAAAACAACTCGATACAATTTTAGAAAAACGTAAAGGCGCTTCGGCAGAATCGTCTTACGTTGCTAGTTTGTATAGTAAAGGTATAAACACCATACTTAAAAAAGTAGGTGAAGAATCGACGGAAACCATTATCGCCGCTAAAGAAGACGATAAAAACGCCATTATTTATGAAACTGCAGACTTATGGTTTCACACAATGGTTATGCTAAAACATCACGGGTTATCGTCCGATGATGTTTTAACCGAACTACAAAAACGTTTTGGTTTGTCGGGTATCGACGAAAAAGCGTCACGAACAAAATAAAAGAAGAGAGAAAAAAATGGGTATAAGTATTTGGCAATTAGTAATTATTTTAGTTATCGTTTTGGTTTTATTTGGTGCAAAACGTTTACGTAATGTAGGTGGTGATTTGGGTGCCGCAGTTAAAGGTTTTAAAACGGCCGTAAAAGATGGAGCCGATGCAGACAAAGAAAAGAAAACCCAAAATATAGAAGAAAAAACCAATGCCGATGATGTCATCGAAGGCGAAGTGGTAGATAAAGATAAAAAAAACGTTTAAACACAGTAAATTTATAACTTATGTTTGATATTGGTTTTTGGGAAATGACCGTAATTGGTATTGTTACCCTTATAGTTGTTGGGCCAGAACGCTTACCTAAAGTGGCTAAAACCGTAGGCAGTTTTATAGGCAAAGCCCAGCGTTATGTACAAAATGTTAAAGGCGATTTAAAACGTGAGTTTGATGCCGACGACTTAATGCGCATGATGGAAGAACAAAAACAAACCATAGAAACCCTTAAAAACAACATTCAAGATAACGTCAATACGTTTTCGGTAGAGTCCAACAAAGTTACCGAGGGTATAGATTCGGGTGACAAAGCAGACATAGAAGAGATTGATCTAAAACCTGCCAAAACAGAAACCCCCACTAAATGAGTCAAAAAACTCAAAAACAAACAGACGAAGCCGTCACAAAAGAAGCGACCTTCCTATCACATTTATTTGAGTTACGTGACCGTTTACTACGCTCGGTTATTGTCGTTGTGGTTATTTTTGCCGTATTGTTTCCCTTTTCCGAAGAAATATATCGCGCCGTAGCATCACCTTTATTAAACAATTTAGGTGACACAGGCAATATGATAGCCATTGGCGTAGCCGCACCTTTTTTAATCCCGTTAAAATTGGTACTGGTCATCTCCATTTTTATCGCGGTTCCTTATTTGTTGTTTCAATTATGGATGTTTATCGCCCCGGCTTTGTACACCAGTGAGAAAAAGTTAGCGCTGCCATTAGTTTTTTTTAGCACCGTCTTGTTTTATACCGGTGCCGCCTTTGCCCACTTTGTGGTACTACCCTTAGCCTTTGCCTTTTTTACCTCCATCACCATTGAAGGGGTCGAAGCCACCACCGACATTGCCTACTATTTAGATTTTGTATTAACCGTATACTTTGCTTTTGGTATTGCTTTTGAAGTACCCATAGCAACATTTTTAATTGTAGCGGTGGGTATGACCACGCCAGATAAACTCGCAAAAAAACGACCTTACATTGTTGTCGGTGCGTTTGTTATTGGCATGTTTTTAACCCCACCCGACATTATTTCTCAAACATTGCTTGCGCTCCCCATGTGGGCATTATTTGAGATTGGTTTAATCTTTTCTAGAATTTTTTTGAAAAAGAAAAAAGAAAAAGAAGAGGCAGATAATACGCCACCTGACGATGACCCCAGCCCTAATAAAAACAAACGTGCTGCCACTTCTGCGGGTGTAGTTAATACCCTAGTGCCTGAAGACCCAGATTATGAAATATTGGAGTTTGAAGAAGAACCTAAAACTAAAAACGACAACACCGTAGACGATGAAGACGATTACAAACCCATGACCGATGAAGAAATGGATGCAGAGTTGGACGCGCTAGACAAGGACGATGACGATAACGATAACGATAACGA
>CAZPSE010000010.1:20473-48260 GCA_964589575.1 uncultured Gammaproteobacteria bacterium
ATTTAAAGGTTCAAAAAAGACCTTTTGTGTCGACCCCTTGCTCAAAATTGACTGCTTTTTACCCTAGCCAAACTTTCCATCCACTCGCTTTTTTACAGCATACGGTGCATAAACCATAACAAAAACAGTAAATGCGCTTGCCCATAACCCTTGTGAAACAAGCACCAGCATGGGGTAACTGGCTGGCATAACAATAGGCAATATAACCCTAACTATTGCACTCATTAACAACAAACCAAAAACAACCATTAATAGGGTGGGCGGGTTTGCAACATCTCGCCCTGTATGACCTAACGATACACGCGCCATCATGCCTAACGTGATAATACCAATGCCACCTACGGCAAAAGCATGTATGGCCAAGCCTGGCGGGGTATCACCAATAATGCTGGCTACTTTTAAAGCAAAACCAAGGCTTATTAATAAATAGGCAACCCATAAAATCCACAATAATGGTTTTTTCCACATACCATGGTTGTACCACATATCTAAGCGCATAATGTGTAGCAAAAATAATGCCATAGAGATAGAAAGTAACACCGATGCTTGAACAATAAAAACATCAAAAATGATATAAACAACAAACAATACTAAACTGGCTCTGTCTAAATATTTATTATTGCTTACTTTTTCTTTTAGATTTAAACCTTGCTCCATAAAAAAAGGAATCAAACGCCTTAACATAACAAAGATAAGTGCCAAAACCATATAAAAGCCAGCATATAGCCCCCATAAAACGCCCTGTTCTAAATAACCTAAAACCCCTAAATAAAAAACACCATTAGATACCGCCATTAAAAACAATTTGGCAACAATACCGTATTGCTGTGTTTGTTTGCTTTTGATAATAGGAACAGCAATTACCAGCGATACGACTAACATAAACGAGCTATCAACAACCGCAATTACCATTAATGGAATAGAATCAAAATACGGTAAGGTTCTACCCAGTAACCACAATATAAATATAAACAACAACTTATAACCGCTTGCGGGGTTGATGCCTGTCCATTTTTTAACAGCGGTTAATAAAAAACCGGCAATAACGGCAAAACTGTAGCCAAAAACCATTTCGTGGGCGTGCCACGTTATGTGGCTTACCCAAGTGGGAAACAACGCCACCTGACCAAAGGAATATACCGCCATCCACAACAGCATATTAACCACTGCAAATATGCCGGCAGCTAAAAAAAATGGCCTAAAACCCAACATTAATAGTGGTGGTAATTTCGAGCTAGTCGGTTCTGTAATGGTATTCATAATTCAATCAATCCTAATAAAATATTTGGCAATTATCGTCTTTCAATGAACCTTTATAAAACAACATTAAAATAACGATTACTGACACGGCACGCATTGACGCGTATCATCCCCTTTATTCTTTTGTCATGTAAATTTAGTTATGTCGCAGTCTCATAAAATTGGTTTTGTCAGTTTAGGTTGTCCTAAAGCATTGGTCGATTCTGAACGTATTTTAACCCAGCTTAAAACCGAAAATTACGAGATTAGCAATGACTATACCCAATCTGACATTGTTATTATCAACACTTGTGGGTTTATAGACCCTGCAATTGAAGAGTCTTTACAAACCATTGAAGAAGCCATAGAAAAAAACGGTAATGTGATTGTAACAGGCTGTTTGGGTGGTAAAGAAAATGATTTGATGGAACGTTACCCAGAGCTTTTAGCCGTATCTGGCGCGCATGATTATGAACAAGTGATGAACGCCGTGCATGAATTTGCCCCATTTGATGCCACTAAAACCGACGGTTTAGTGGTACCGCCACAGGGTGTAAAACTTACCCCTAAACATTATGCTTATTTAAAAATATCCGAAGGTTGTAACCACAGTTGCAGTTTTTGCATTATCCCCAGCCTTCGTGGGCCTTTAGAAACGTTTTCTATGGATAAGGTTTTACAAGAAGCCGAAAACTTAGTAAACGCGGGCGTTAAAGAGTTGCTGGTTATAGGGCAAGATACCAGCGCTTACGGTTTAGACAAAAAATACCCCACTGCATTTATTAATGGTCGCCCCGTAAAAACCCGTTTTTATGAACTGTGCGAAGAGTTAGGCAAACTGGGCGTTTGGGTACGTTTGCACTATGTATACCCCTATCCGCATGTTGATAAAGTATTGCCACTAATGGCACAAGGCAAAATATTGCCGTATTTAGACATACCCATGCAACACGCCAACACCGATATTTTAAAAGCCATGAAACGCCCAGCAGCCAGTGAAAAAATGTTAAACCGTATTGCTAATTGGCGTGATATATGTCCAGATATGACTATACGCAGTACCTTTATTACCGGTTTCCCTGGTGAAAGTGATGCACAATTTAATGAACTGATCGGTTTTATAAAAGAGGCGAAGTTAGATCATGTGGGTGCGTTTAAATACTCTCCCGTTGAAGGCGCAAAAGCCAATGAGATTGGCAACTTTGTAGATGCCGATGTACAGCAAGAACGCCATGATATTTTTATGAAAACTCAATTAGAAATTAGCCGTGCTAAGTTTGCAGAGCGTGTAGGGCAAACCATGGACGTTATCATTGATGGTTTTGAAGATGATTTGATGGTAGGCAGAAGCAAAAAAGATGCACCAGAAATTGACGGTTTGGTTTATGTAGAAGACAATAAAAAAACCCAAATTGGCGACATAATTAAAGTAGCAATTTCAGATTCAGACGACTATGATTGTTACGGTTCAATAATTAAATAATGGTTTTAAAATGATAAAAAAAATAGTCATTAAGTTTCTTTTAATACCCGCTTTAATAATGGGTGGCATAGCTTACTACGGTTATAATAAAACAGGCAAAATCCCCTTCATTGATAAAGATGGTTTAAGTGCTTTATTTGGTAGTGGCTCAAGTGGAGATTCTACTGCTGAATTACGTGCCAAAATCACGCATAAAGGCAATATAAACACCAGTAAAAGCACGCAAACTTTTTATAAATGGAAAGATGAGAATGGCCGTTGGCATTATGGAACAGAAGCGCCAGAAAATACCGCCAGTAAAAGTGTAGATTATGATCCAACCAGTAACAGTATGGCCGCGGTAAAAGTTAAACCGGTCGAAAAAGATTCGGGTTCTAGTAATACAAGTCATTCAACTAAACAATCTAAAACAGAAGCAGAACATATGAACCCATTAAATGCCATTAAGAATGCACAAGGTTTACAACAAAAAATTGATGATCAACATAAGGCACAACAGGAACAATTTAAGGCAATGGGATTGTAAAAAACTAAGAAAACATCTCAACAATATCATTTAAAAAATATTTACCATGTTCAGTGGTAAATATTTTTTTTGCTCTCTCTACAAGCAACCCCTTTTTGATCCCATCATTAATTATATTTCGGTAATTGTCTAACACTAAACCTGTTGCCATAAATAGGCCTTCTGCGTCGACCCCTTGGTCTATTCTTAAATGATTCATCATATATTCAACAATCAAATCTTGCGTATTTAGTACATTTACCGTGTTTACTTTATCTACAGATGTTACGTATTTTTCAGGCAGGCGATAACGACTTTGCCGTATGACCTTTTGTTCATTAACATCAGAAATTTTAGAATGCGCGCCTGCACCGATACCTAAATAATCCCCAAAAGTCCAATAATTTAAATTATGTTGGCATTGTTGATTTTTTCTACTGTAGGCAGAAATTTCATATTGATTAAAATCGTGAACCGCTAATAACTTTTTGCCTTTTTTCATCATATCCACAATTAAGTCATCATCGGGTAGCAATGGCGGTGGCGAATGATGAAACAATGTATTAGGTTCCATGGTCAGTTGATACCATGACAAATGCGTTGTATCAAAAGCAATGGCCGTTTTTAAATCGTCCATTGCTTGTTCTAAACTTTGATTCGGCAAAGCAAACATCAAATCTAAATTAATATTCTCAAAACCTGCTTTTTTAGCTATTTCTATCGCTTTATACGCCTCATCAGCATCATGCACTCGGCCCAAGGCTTGCAGCTTTTCATTATCAAAACTCTGAACACCAATAGACAACCGGTTAATACCCGCTTGCCTATAACCACTAAACTTGTCACTTTCAAACGTGCTTGGGTTAGCCTCGAGTGTTATTTCACAATTGGCAGTTAGTTGTATGCGCGCACGAATACCCGAGAATAATTTTTTATACGCTTTTGCCGACAACATAGACGGCGTACCACCACCAATAAATACACAGTGAACACGCCGGCCCCAAACTTTGGGTAAATCGCTTTCTAAATCTAACAGTAAGGCATCAATGTACGCATCTTCATCAATGGCTTCTTGCGTAGCAGCATGAGAATTAAAATCGCAATAGGGGCATTTTTTTATACACCAAGGAACATGAATATATAAGGCAAGCGGCAGTGAACTAAAAGCCAACATAACTACTTTACGGTGGTTAAGCCTAAAACCTCCCAAGACTGGATACCACCACGGTACCATTTGAGCTTATGTGCTGGATAACCCATTCTTAATAAAGCCTTAATGTTGGTTGGCGATTGGCCACACCACATGCCATTACAAAATAAAATAAGTGTTTTTGCCGTGCTAAAATTCCAAAATTCAGCGGTTCTTGACGCACCAAACTGGTCTTCTATAATTTCGGCCATCTCTTCTTCACTGCCGTGTTTTAGGCTTAATTTTTTATAGTGGATATTGACAGAGCCAGGGATAGTACCTTTATTGACCCATTTAATGCCGCGTGAATCTATCACTAAAATGCTTTCATCACCTTGCTCCTTTTTAACCAGGTAATTAATCATTTCTTGTTCGCCAATGGTTTCTACACCATGTTTAAGTTTAATTGGCTGTATGCAAAAGGGCGGGCATCGACGCGACGTATAGGCAAAGGCTGGATTAATTTTATTTTTAGTATTTTGATTTCTTTTAATGGTAACTTTTTTGCCTTGATGAGTCACCACAACCGATTCTAAAGACGCGGTAATTTTTACTTTTAAACCGCTTGCGCTAGTAGCGCCTTCACCTTCTGCGTGAGCTGCAAAAAAGGGTAATAAAAACATTAATAATAGTAACGTGCTGTGCTTCATTATTGCTCCAAAGGTGTTTATTTGTTACTAGTTTGCCATACAAGCCAATACAAAATTTAGGTTTATTTATCCAAGTACTTAAACACGTTATTTACGGTATAATTTACTTTTTTAATTTCTATTAAATCTTTTGACTGTTCGCCTTCTTTTTTTTTGTTTATTCTTTAGTTTTCAAGCGTTTGCCTTAGAAACCAAGCAATGCTTGGTTTTTGAAAAAAACACCTTACAGACAAAAAAAACACCTGACCTAAAAAACGGCATTAAACTGTCCACAATAGAGTCTGACTTTGCAAGCAAACAAGGCGAAATTACCACCTTTAAGGGCAATGTGGTTTTGCACGATAAAGACACGATCATCACCGCCGATAGCGCATTAATGAATAAAAGTCAGGACGACGATTTGGTCGAATTTAGCGGCAATGTAAAGTTAATTAACAATAAAAACACCATATCGGGCCCCAAGTTAACTAAAAAAATCAACTCCCAACAAACTCATGCTGAACAATCTTACTTTATTGACTATGATGCCAAACTAAGAGGTTTTGCCCAAGTTTTTAATAAAAAAAATGACACCATTACAGAAATGGAAGACGTTTATTTTACCAGTTGCCCACCCGAAAAAGAGGACTGGCGGTTTCGTTCAAAACGTATAATAACCAACAACAAAACACAGCAAGGTAAAGCAGAAGGTGTTGTTTTTGAGTTTAAAAACATACCTGTTTTTTATAGCCCTTTTTTCTTTTTTTCCATAGGAAACGACCGTTTAAGTGGCTTTTTAACACCCAGCATTACCACAAGTAATCGCAACGGTATCAATTTATCTGTACCCTATTACTTTAATATTGCGCCCAATATAGACAATGTTTTAACCACCAAAATAAAAGAAAAATCCGATGTATCTTTTAACAACAAAACACGCTTATTAACTCAACAAAGTTACTGGGAACTAGAAAGTGACATTGTACTTAATGACGCCATTCTTAATCAGCCACGTCACTCTGCACGTTTAACACAAACGGCAAAATTTGATTTATTTAAGATGGACATGGATATTAGCATAGCCTCTGACAAAGATTATTTTGCAGATTTTGGTAATTCTATTGCTACCTCTAACCTATCTCATTTAAAACGGAATATTAATTTTTATACACCCATTGCCAATAAAGATGCACACATTTCTATTTTAAGTTATCAAACCTTAGATGAAAAAATAGTGGGCAGTTCGCGACCGTATCAACTATTACCCCAAGTCAATTACAGCAATAACCATTCAGTAAATGATATTGATTTGAATTATTCAACACAATGGACTAATTTTGAGCGAGAAAACAGTACAGTCGGACATAGATTCCACATCAAACCTTCTGCAAGTAAGCTATACCAAGGTGCAGCTTGGGATTTTACCCCTAAAATAGCTTTAGACCTTACGCAATATTCACTTACTAAAACAAATAACGATACGTTGAATGAGTCACGAATATTGCCCATTATTACCTTAGATAGCCGTGTATATTTTGAAAAAAATACACAAGATGCTTTGCAAATTTTAGAGCCGCGTTTGTTTTATTTATACGTGCCATTTGAAGACCAAAGTACTATTCCTAATTTTGACACGGGTAAATTCATCCTAAATTTTGACCAATTTTATAGAGACAACTTATTTTCGGGTAACGACAAAGTACAAAACGCCAACCAACTAACTAGCTCTATCAGTTTAAAAGAAGTTAATGCGCTAACGGGAAAAACGGCATTTAAAGTACAAACGGGCATTATTAGTTATTTTGAACAACCTAAAGTACAATTAACCAGCGAAACATTAAGTAACGAATCCACATCCAATTTATTATTTCAGTGGGACGGTTATTTTCCTAATAACGTCAGTTCTCAATATTTTGCACAATACGACCAACAAAATGATAGCTTAACTAGGCAAACCGCCTTTTTACGTTATAACAATAGTAATAAAATTATTAATTCGAGCTGGTCTAAAGAAACCATTAAAGAACAATACAGTCTATCTGCCTATTGGCCAATTACCAATTACTGGCAGATAGTGGGACGTTATGATTACTCTATAGATGAAGAAAAAGAAATATTGTCATTATTAGGTTTTGAGTATGATAACTGTTGTTTTCAATTTAGAGTAAATTACAGTCGTACCCCAGTAGTAAACAGTACAGAAGTTAATGAACGAACTACCTTTCAATTAGTATTTAAAAGTTTAAGCGAACCTTCGCTTGGTATAGGACAAAAATGGCAAAAAAATATCATCGGTTATTCCGACCCTTATCAGTAGCAGTAATATTATTTTTTATTAGCCAGGCTAATAGCCAAGAACTGATCAATAAAACATCAATTATTGTTAATGAAAGCGTTATAGTCGAGTCTGAAATAGTTGAGCAAACCAACAAACTAAAACAACAAGCAACGGCAACGCAACAAAAACTGCCAAACGCTGACGCTTTACAAAAAATGGTAACAGACCACTTAATTTTGCGATCTATAAAATTACAACTGGCCAAAGAACAAGGTATAAAGGCTACAAGAGGCCATGTTGATGGTGTGATGGAGCGGTTAGCCAAACAAAACAATATTTCTATAACACAACTTGTTGAGGTTATTAAACAACAAGAAGGTAATTACCTTCAATTTAGAAAAACAATAGCAAATGATTTCATTATTAACCAGCTAGAACAAAACACCATCCACTCTCGCATACAAATAAATGAGCAAGACTTAAAAGACCAAATACGCTTTATTGAAACAGAACGCAATAAAGACAACCAATACCACCTCATTCATTACTTTATTCAAAGTAGTAGTAAAGATAAAAGCCAATTAAAAAATGCAGGCAACCTAGTAAGACAAAGCCTTATTGAAGAACAAACAATTAACGACATCAAACAGATATTGGATAGCAGTATCACCTTAAATAAAAAAGATTTAGGTTTATTGTCTGCAAAATCTTTACCTAATATATTTATAAAAGGGGTTAAAGGTTTGTCCCAAGGGCAGTTTAGCCAACTGTTAACAACAGCAAGTGGGTTGCACATTTTAAAAGTATTAAAAAAAGAGGGAGCCGCCAGAATCATCGTGCCAGAAGTGCAAGCAAGGCATATTTTATTAAAACCCAACAAGTTAAGAACAGAGCGCTCTACATTAATACAAATAACCAAACTAAAACAACAGCTACGCTCTGGTGCTGACTTTTCAACTTTAGCAAAAAAACACTCAGAAGACCCAGGTAGCGCAATAAATGGCGGAGATTTAAATTGGTTTGCAACCGGTAAAATGGTTGCAGCTTTTGATGCACAACTAGTAAAGTTAAAGGTAGGTGAGCTAAGCGAACCGTTTAAAACGCAATTTGGTTGGCATATAGTGCAACTACAAGGAAAAAGAAACACCGACATTACCGACAGTAAAATTAAAGAATTGGCGCAACAAAACCTGATAAACAAAAAAGTAGAAACCGATAAAAAACGTTGGGAAAACCGTATTAGGCAAGAAGCCTACATCGAATTTTTATAATGCCAACTGAACCCTGCCCCACCATTGTTATTACCGCAGGCGAGCCTGCCTCTATCGCACCGGATATTTGCATAGCCATAGCAAAATCAAATTGGCAAGCAAAACTAGTGTTTATTAGTAACAGCGCACTACTAAAAGAACGTGCAACGTTATTAAACACATCAATCAATATTCAAACCATTAACAATGTAAACCAAGCAGTAAAACACCAAGCCAACACCATGCTGGTTTTAGAGCAAAAACTGTCGACCCCTTGCATAGCAGGAACACTAAACAAAAAAAATAGTGCTTTTGTAACCAACAGCATTAAACTGGCCACCCAATTATGTTTAAACAAACAAGCCCATGCAATGGTTACGCCACCGGTACACAAAGGTATTATTAATGATTACGGTTTAGATTTTACAGGCCATACCGAGTTTATTGCTACTATTTGCCAAGCAGCACCGGTTATGATGCTTTCTAGCAAAACTATGCGTGTCGCCCTAGCCACTACCCATCTACCGTTAAAAGATGTCGCAAAAAGTCTTTCAAAAAAAAGCATTGTTTCTATAGTACAAATAATAAACCACGACTTAATTCAGTTATTTAAAATTAAAAAACCGTGTATTTTGGTTTGCGGTTTAAACCCGCATGCAGGGGAAAATGGGCATTTAGGGATGGAAGAAATAAACATTATTGAACCGGCAATCAAACACCTTCAACAGCAAGGGGTCGACGCTAGAGGCCCTTTTCCTGCTGACACTTTATTTAACCCCGAGCGGTTAAAAGTAGCCGATGCCGTTTTAGCCATGTATCACGACCAAGGCTTACCCGTATTAAAGTATTCAAGCTTTGGTCAAGCTATCAACATTACTTTGGGCTTGCCCATCATCCGTATTTCTGTCGATCATGGTACCGCGTTAGACTTAGCAGGAAGCAACAACAGTAATGCACAAAGCTTAAAAGAGGCACTAACACTAGCCATAAGCTTAGCAAAAAATACAAAGCAACCATTAAAGCCTACACGCCAACCTAACACTTAAAAAACAATCAAAACAGTTCGTCTTCTATTAAGTCTTGCTTAACCTCGTCTATTTCGGTCGGTGTCACAATAGTTTCTAGTTCTTCTAAAACGGGGGCAAACTCTTGTCTAAAATATTCAAACATGGCGTTTTTATTAGTGATGGTTGCTTCCCCTGTTTCTTTATTTATTAATAAAGAAACCACACCTTTTGGTTGCACTAGCTTATCTTCGGGCACACCATCTAAAGCGGTTTTCATAAACTCAATCCACATGGGTAAAGCGGCTTTAGAGCCTGTTTCACGATCCCCCAATGACTCATACTTATCAAACCCTACCCAAGCTGTGGCAACAATTTTACTGTTAAACCCTGTAAACCAAGCATCGTACTGATCGTTTGTTGTTCCGGTTTTACCGGCTAAATCATTTCTATTTAATACTCTTGCTCGCCTTGCTGTACCACGCTTAACCACGTCCATTAACATGGTTTTCATAATAAACGCATTACGAGGATCAATGGCTTGCGCTGCTAAGTTTATATTTAAAGGCCCCACAAACTCATCAACAAAGTCCTCATCGTCTAGCGTTACTTTTTGAGCTTTTAAAGACGTTAAAACATTCTTTTTAGATAACTTAGCACGTTGTCGATCACATTGAGCACACGCTTGCACATATTCAGATTGATAAAGTACATTGCCCTTTCTATCTTCAATACGATCAATATATCGGCTGCCCACTCTGTAGCCACCGTTAGCAAAAACAGCATAAGCATTGACTAATTTTAATGGCACTAAAGAACCGCTACCTAAAGACAGCGATAAATCTCTCGGCAATTCATTATTGCTAAAACCAAAACGCTTGGCATAATTACGTGTATAAACAATTTTGGTAGACAATAAAATTCTAATCGAAACTAAATTTCGTGAATTTACCAACGCTTTACGCAACCGCGTAGGGCCATAAACTTTACCGCTGTAATTTTGCGGCTTCCACTGCCCTTCAAGTGCAGAATCATTAAACACTACTGGCGCATCATTAAAAATACTGGCTGCAGTAAAACCTTTATTTAACGCCGCAGAATATAAAAAGGGTTTAAAGTTAGAGCCAACTTGCCTAATTGCCTGCGTGACTCTATTAAATTTACTGTGATAAAAATCAAAACCACCTGATAAAGATAAAACTCGACCGTCTTCTGGCGAGATTGCCACTAACGCCCCCTGTACGCGTGGCAACTGCGACAATTCTAGGCCATCCTTACCGGGGTTAACATAAATAATATCACCAACCTTTAACAACTCATCTAAGCTGTTTATTTTTTTGTTACTTTTAACCGCATTATTTTGTTTGATTGCCCACTTAACTGTTTTAGCATCAATAGAGGCAACTTTTCCATCAACTTTAATAACGGATATCTTATCAGGGCTAATAGACGTTACTACCGCAGGGAAAATATTTTTATAGGTAGGTATTTTTTTTAATTCGAGCAATAATTCATCTAAATTCGACATTTCTGAAAATGAAATGTTTTTAATAATACCGTTATACACATGCCTTTTCGTATAACGAATTAAGTTGTTTTGAACCGCACTGTTTGATGCCTTTTGCAGTCTACTATCAATAGTCGTCACCACCCTCAAACCCGATGTATAAATTTCTTTAGGGAACAACTTTTTAACATCTGAGCGTACCATTTCTGCAACGTATGCCGCTTGCGATTCTATCGTGACAGAATATTGCTTGGCCGTAACCTCTGTAGCCAAGGCATCGGTTAATTGTGCAGCGGTAATCACGCCAATTTTAAACATTCTGCCAAGAACATAATCTCGCCTTAATTTTGCACGTTTTGGATTAACGATAGGGTTAT
Organism: uncultured Gammaproteobacteria bacterium; assembly: GCA_964589575.1. Lineage (GTDB taxonomy): Bacteria > Pseudomonadota > Gammaproteobacteria > QNFE01 > CAZPSE01 > CAZPSE01. The sequence goes on from CAZPSE010000010.1 coordinate 31,935, forward strand.
AAGCAGAAGGTGCCTTAGGTAAGCCTGCAATCATCGCCATTTGAGCAAGCGTTAACTCTTCTAAAGTTTTTTTATAGTAAATTTGTGCAGCTGCTGCAACCCCGTAAGAACGTTTACCTAAATATATTTTATTTAGGTAAAGCTCAATAATTTTATTTTTAGAAAAATTTTGTTCTATTTTTACGGCTAAAAACATTTCTTTAATCTTTCTTTCTAAGGTTTTTTCGGGCGTTAAAAAAAAGTTTCTTGCCACTTGCATGGTAATAGTAGAGGCACCTTGTTTTTTCTTACCCGTGCGAATAAAAACAAAACCGGCACGAAACGTACCCTTGATGTCGATTCCAAAATGCGACCAAAAACGGTTATCTTCAGCGGCAACAAATGCATTCATCAGTTGTGTAGGTATTTCATTAAACTTTTTAGGTATACGTCGCTTGTCACCAAACTCAGCAATGAGTTTATTATCTGCCGTAAAAACTCTTAAAGGTTCTTGATAATGGGTGTCTTCTAATACCGTTAACTCTGGCAAATCACTTGCATAGTAAAAATAGGCACTAGCAATGGTAATTACACCTATAACAACGCCGACCACAAAAAGCAATAACCCAATTTTTATTATTTTTTTAATGATTCTTTTTTTACACATAAATACAAACAAACAAAATATTATTTTAGAAAGCGATTATACCCAACAACCGGATGTTTTTATTCAGGTCTTCTTTAAGTGGCTATGAAATAATTAAATATATTTAAAAAAAGCTAGCAATTATATAAAGTTAAGTCTATTATCTAATCCAAATTAGAACATAAAGATAACTAGGTATTTGTATTGTTTTCTCTTAAAAGAAAAAAAACACCCATTTTAGGCATAGACATTAGCTCTACATCCATAAAAATAATCGAGCTAAGTAAAACGGGTGCCCAATATAAAGTAGAAAGCTACGCAGTAGAACCACTGCCAGACAATGCCGTTATTGAAAAAAGCGTAAACGATATTGAAGTGGTTGCCGAGTGCATAAAAAAAGCATTTAAAAAATCAGGGGCTCACACTAAAGATGTTGCCATCGCTATTCCAGGTTCCGCCGTCATCACCAAAGTTATCCCCATGCCCTCTATCCTTAAAGGGGTAGATTTAGAAAGCCAAATCTATTTAGAAGCTGAACAATATATCCCTTATCCAATGGAAGATATAAACCTCGACTATGAAGTAATTGGCCCCTGCAATGAAGATGAAAATGCCGTTGATGTATTAATTGCCGCCTCTAAAAGTGAAAATATTGAATTACGCTCTGCCGCGGTCGATTTAGCTGGGTTAAACTCAAAAATTGTCGACATTGAACCCTATACTATTGAACATGCTTTTACATTATTGGCCGAACAAATTGTCGGGCTAGAATCTGACGACCCTATTGCCATTTTTGATATTGGCGCAACCATGACCAGCTTAAATATAATTAAAGACGGTAAATTAATTTATACACGAGAACAAGCATTCGGCGGAAAACAACTAACCGAAGAAATAATGAAGCGTTATGGATTGTCTTACGAAGATGCAGGAAAAGTAAAAAAATTAGGCGGGTTACCCGATAATTACGAACCCGAAATACTGGACCCTTTTAAAAATACCACTGCACAACAAATCAGTCGTTTTTTACAATTCTTTTATTCTGCCAGTAAATATCATGGTGTAAGTGCCATTGTACTAGCAGGTGGTAATGCACTTGTTAGTGGCATGGATGATTATATTGAACGTAACTTAGGCATAAAAACATTTATAGCCAATCCTTTTTCTAATATTGAAATTTCGTCTAAAGTATCCAAACAAAAGCTGTTTAGTGACGCATCTACCCTATTGATAGCCTGCGGTTTAGCTATGCGAGGGTTTGATTAATGACTAAAATCAATTTACTCCCTTGGCGTGAAGACCTCAGAAAACAACAAACACAAGACTTTATTCGTCACGCCTCTTTAGTATCTATTTTAGCTTTTTGCATTATATTTGTCGGTTATACCCAAGTGGATAACTTATTAGACACTCAAAAAAGCCGTTTAAAATTTATACAAGATGAAACATCGCACTTGCAAAAAGAATTAGCAGAAATAGATAAACTGGAAAAAACCAAAACAGAATTATTGTCTCGCCTACGTATAGTACAAGACTTACAAGGCGACCGACCGAAGGTAGTTCATCTGTTTCATGAAATTTCTCATACCATCCCTAGCGGCGTATTCTTAAAAGCCATCACCCAAGTAAAAGATGACATTGAAATTGTGGGAGAAGCCGAGTCCAACTCCCTCGTTTCCTTGTACATGAAAAACCTTGGCGAATCTAGCTGGTTAACTAAAGCAAGATTATCGTCAATTACAACCGACCCTATTTCAAGAAACAGTTTGTTTAAGCTTAACATTCAATTTAAAAAGGCTGATAAGAAGGAATAATTATGGCCGAATCTATCGATATAAGTGAACTATTTGAACGGTTAAACAGCCTTAGTGTTGACGACATATCTAAAATTGGTACTGCGCCACAAATAGTCAAAATATTTATATTAATTGTGGTATTTATACTCATCATCGCTGTAGGTTCTTGGTTTATTATCAAACCGATATTTGATAACATCAAAAAATCACAAATAGAAGAGACGACCCTAAAAGATAAATACGTAGTTTATCAAAGTAAGGCTGCCAACTTAACGGCTTTCCAACAGCAATTAAATGAGTTAGAAAAATCATTCAAAGTAGTTCTTAGGCAGTTACCTAATAGCGTCAACATCGAAGACCTATTGATCGATTTAACGCAAACCAGCGTGGCATCGGGGATTCTTATTGATAAATTTCAACCTCAAAACGAAGACATTCAAGAGTTTTACGCCAACACCCCCATCGACTTAATTGTAAAAGGTAGTTATCACCAGTTTGGACACTTTGTAAGTGGTTTGGCATCATTAGCACGCATTGTTACGCTAGATGAAATAAAAATTAAAAAGGCAGACGGTGATGATCCCAGTAAATTAATTATGCAGTTACAGGCTAACACCTATCGTTACCTTAATAAAAGCGAACTAGAGAATAAGAAATGACTTTAAAAAACGTTTTTTTTATCCTTTTCACCGCGCTATTGTTAACCTCGTGTGGCACAGAACATACCGATTTAGAAAGCTTTATTAGTGAAACCAAATTAACGGGTTCTGCTAAAGTAAAAGCCTTACCCGATTACATAGCGTATGAAAAATTTGTATATGTATCCGATGGTATTCGAGACCCATTTGTAGCAGAAAAAGACATACCCGTAATAATTGTAGAAGACGAACAAGGGATTAAAGACGAATTTGCACCTAATGTAAACAGGAAAAAAGAGACTTTAGAACTGTTCCCCATCGACACGTTACAAATGGTTGGCACGTTAGAAAAAGAGTTTAATTGGGCGCTTATTAGAACATCAGACGGTGATATACATCGCGTTAAAATAGGCAATTACTTAGGTCAAAACTTTGGTGAAATAATCCAATTGACCGATAATAAAATAACCGTCAAAGAAGTCATTAAAGATGGCTTGGGCGATTGGATAGAACGATTTGCTTCTATTACGATGGGTGAATAAATATTATGACATTAACTAAATTCATTAAGGCAATGCGTTTTTATATGAAAACTAAACAACTACTTAAATTTGGCGTATTTTTGCTAACGTCATCATTTATTGCCACAGCTTATGCCGCATCAATAAACGATGTTCGTTTTACCAACCTACCAGGTAACCGAATTCAAATAGCAATCGAGTTAGATTCTAAACCCACAGCACCTGCAAGTTTCACTATTGAAAACCCATCGAGAATAGCCTTCGACTTTTTGAATACAACATCTAATTTAAAACGTAAAGTATTGCTTATCGGTTTAGGTTCTGCAAAATCAATCACCACTGTTTCTGTAAAAAATAGAACGCGCGTAGTGCTTAACCTAACTAAACTGATACCTTTTACAACCAACATAAAAGAAAACACTTTTTTTATTACTCTCAATACAAAAAGTAACAATACTGATGATAATGACTTACCCCGTTTTGATAATGATACTGTAGACGTGGTGGCAGGTAACGATTTAAGCCGTTTTGGTGAAAATCAGCAAAAAAATAAAGAACAATTAAGCGAAAGCTTTAAAAGCAACCGTTTTTTACAAGACATAGATTTTAGGCGAGGAGAGAATGGAGAGGGCCGTGTAATACTAAAACTCTCCAGTAGTAACATTCCGGCAAATGTAAGAGAAAAAAATGGTGCTATACTGATTGAGTTGCTCGATACAGGCTTGCCTCAACGTTTAAAGCGTCGATTAGATGTATTGGACTTTGCTACGCCAATAAAATCTATTGATACCGATTCTGATGGAAAAAATGTACAAATCATCATCAATACCTCAAGTAAAAACTTTGAGCAACTTGCCTACCAGTCTAAAAATATTTTCACCATTGAACTAAAGCCTTTAGAAAAAGAAGAATTAGAAAGAAAAATTAAAGATCGTTTTGGTTTCACTGGTGAAAAACTCTCTTTAAATTTTCAAGACATCGAAATTAGAGCTGTTTTACAGTTACTTGCAGACTTCACAGAACAGAACTTGGTAGTATCCGATACCGTTTCTGGAAAGCTAACACTTAGGCTAAAAAATGTACCTTGGGATCATGCCTTAGATATTATTTTAAAAAGTAAAGCACTGGGCATGAGAAAAAATGGCAATGTACTATTAATCGCCCCAACAGAAGAAATTGCTGCAAGAGAAAAACTAGAACTTGAAGCACAGCAACAAGTAGAAGAACTGGCCCCGCTAAAGACCGAATTTTTACAAGTCAATTTTGGTAAAGCTTTATCAATGTCAGAAATGTTAAAGTCTGAAGGTGGCTCTATATTGTCAGCAAGAGGCAGTGTTACATTAGATGAACGTACAAACACACTAATTGTTAGAGATACAGAAGAAATATTAGGTCAAATTAGAGACTTAGTAAAAATATTAGATAAACCGGTTAGGCAAGTATTAATCGAATCACGCGTTGTTATTGCCTCTAAAACTTTTGGTAAAGACTTAGGTGTCAGATGGGGTGTTAATTCTGGAAGCGATAATAGTGGCATAATTAGTGGTAATAGCGAAACTGTTTCAGATATTGCGACTGGAAGTTTCGGAGGAACACCATCTGCATCTCGCTATGCAGTTAATTTAGGGGCGGCGGCGGCAACTAGTAGTATCGCTTTAGCTGTTGCCAATTTAGGCCAAGGTACGTTATTAGAGCTTGAGTTATCTGCCCTACAAAGAGAAGGAAATGGCGAAGTAGTGGCAAGCCCAAGAATTATTACGGCCAACCAAAAAGAAGCTGTCATAGAAAACGGTATTGAGATTCCCTACATCGTTGTATCAAACGGTGATGCAACCGTAAACTACAAAGATGCATTGTTATCTTTACGGGTAACACCACAAATCACTCCAGATGACCATATTATTTTAGATATTCAAGTAAATAAAGATGCGGTAGGTCAATTTATTACAGTAGGTTCATCATCTATACCGTCTATAGAAAAAAGAGAAATCAAAACCCAAGTACTGGTTAATAATGGAGAAACTATTGTATTAGGTGGCGTGTATGAAGAAAGCAACATCCAAAGTACCTCCGTTACCCCTTTCTTTTCAGATTTACCTTTAATTGGTGATTTATTTAAAAATAACAGTACCCAACAATCTAAGTCCGAGTTATTAGTATTTGTAACGCCTAAAATCATTAAAGATTTGGCGGGCATAAATTATTAACTATAAAACACCTCTATTAATTGTTTTTGTTCTCTGGCTTCGCCGCAGATAGCAGTTGCATTTACCGAAGAAGCAGCACCCTCACGGGGCTAAACAAGTAGGAGTATTAATTTTATTAACGTTTTCATTCTAAAGTCAGCCATTTGATTGAGATTAAACACTTACACATTAGAAAACAGTCGTTTCAAGATATATTAAACATCTTTTTACATAAACGGCAACCAAGTATCATTTTACCTTTATTAATATTAATCAAGAATATACAGACATTACCAATAATAAACATTAGACTATACTGATGTCGCAGAAAAACATTATTTTAATAGGCCCAATGGGGGCAGGTAAAACAACTTTAGGCAAAATAATTGCCAATAAATACAAATTAGTTTTTAAAGATTGTGACAAAGAAATTGAGCAGCTTGCAGGTGTGCAAATACCCTTAATTTTTGAGTACGAAGGCGAAGAAGGTTTTAGAAAAAGAGAAACACTTGTATTAAAAGATTTATGCGAACAAGACGGCTTACTGGTTGCCACAGGTGGTGGTGCCATTTTAAAGCCTGAAAATCAAAAAGTTATGCGTAGCAAAGGCATTATTATTTTTTTAAACGCGTCGGTAGACACGCAGTTTTACCGCACTAAAAAAGACAATAACCGCCCCTTGCTTAAAGGCGGCAATCCTAAAGAAAAATTAGCGCAATTATTTAAAATACGCCTACCTATTTATAAAGACCTAGCAGACATTACCATTAACGCTAACCGCAACAACATTAAAACAGTCATTAACGATATTACAACGCAAGTGGATGCTTTATACCGTACTTGTTAAGGAAGACCTGATTAACTGGACTTTCAAACTATTAGCGTTAAGCATTTCTCGTTTTGGTGCTTCTTCAAAACTAGCGATGCTTACAAGCGACAGGTGATAACGTTATCTGATAATGCTCCAATATCCCGCTTGATAAGCCTTGCTAGTTCACGATAAAGCTGTGAACAAGCAAGGCTTAGCGCTATTAGTATCATTTCAATGTTTATGCACAGACCGAGATTAAATTTTTAACCATGCTTTAGCCAGTTAATCACTTCTTCCTTAAAGCAAAGTCTCGTATTATTTTAAATAAACTTGCCTAAAGTTTGCAGGTACTTTAAACAAATCTTCACTTAGTTTTTTATAACTAATCGATTGCAAACCCGAACTTTTTCCACCAATTAAATCTGTTGTTGCAATGGGTATGCCCTTCAAGTCGGGTATGGCTGTTGCGTCTGCTTGCCCGTTAATGGTTTTCATAAAAGTAAAAAAGGATGTTAACGTTGTAAAATCATGCAAATCCATTTTTAATGATTTGGCATCAGCCAAACACAACTCTTTAGATAACTCTTTATCAATATACACTTCTATTTTTTCACAACTGTAGGTACTAACTTTAACCACCTGCCCCGTTGCTTCAAACTCTATAATGGGTCTATTTAATAAGCTGTTTTTATTTTCAGATTGGTTGATTAACTGATGCGCTTTTACGCGCTGTTCAGCCGTCATTTTATGTAAATTTTGTTTAAGCCTTTGGGCCATAGCCTTTTTTTGTTGCGCTTTAAAGGCTTTTTGCATTTTTATAGTTTGTCCATCTATAACGATAAAGCTTTTATTTTTTTGGTTTAAAAAAACAAGTTTTTGATCTTTTTTAGAGTATAAAGATAACTGCTTTATTTTACCGCCACTGCGTATAACAAAACGTAATTCTCCATTTTTAATGTTTATTTCATTTTCATCGTTGCCAGCTTCTGTACTCATTAATAATGTCGAGTCTGCAAAAACGGTTTGACTAAATAACAATAAAAAACCTAATAAAATTTTCATTTTTCAAACATGCCTTTATAAGTATTGTTGGTATTCATATTTTGTTGTATTGCGGTATTTTGACGGTAAAACACCATTAATTGATTATAAACATCGGGATAGGCACAACGAATGGTGTCTGGTGCTATAAAAAACACTTCGCTCATTATTGAAAAAAAATTAGCCAAACTATCTGCGGCACATTCATCAAATAAAATTTCATTTTTAGGGCCAGATGCAATTCTACTTTTAAAATCGTGCATTGCATCATTAAATATTGTTTCCCATTGCTCTTTATTTAAAGATGAATGCATCGGTGGGATGCCGTTTCTTTTACCGTTTAACCCATCAATAATAGCACTTAACACGGCTAAGTAACTCGCACCAAAATGATCATAATTATTTAATTTAAATTTTGCATCTTTGTCAGTCTCAATCAAAATTGACTGCCACTCATTTAACCATTCTTCGCCTAAGTTAAGCGTTAAAACACAAGCTTGAGTTACTATAAACAACACTTCTGCCCTTTTTAAGTTGTTAATAGCTTCGGCTACGAAAGGTTTGTTTATAACAGTATTAACTAGCGTTTTTAATTTTTCAACGGTTTCAATATCAAGTTTTTGTAAATACTCAAATTTTATAATTAATTGCGCCCATTCGTCATTACCAACTTTTTCTACTTTATTGATTTTATTCTTTTGTAGCCATGCAAACATCGTAAAATTCATTTCTCTTTAATTACGCCTAGTATAAAATGAATGCGACAGTTTTTGTTCTTTTTAGGTCGCTAATACCCTAATCTCACATAGAGAATATAAAAATGCCACAACCTTTAAGGAAGTCCTGATTAACTGGATTGAGCATGGTTAAAAATTTAATCTTGGTCAGTATATAAACATTGGCATTATACTAATAGCGCTAAGCCTTGCTTGTTCACAGCTTTATCGTGAACTAGCAAGGCTTAACGCTAATAATTTGCAGCTCCAGTTAATCAGGTATTCCTTAATGCACCTAGTAAAACTAAAAATTGTCTCATCACCAATAAGGTGACAACGGCATTTTTAGTTTCCCTATGCACATTAAATGATTACACTCTTTTCATATTCCTACATGAGGATTAAGGTATTAAGTTTTTAAACATTAAATATTTATTCTATGCTTTAGCACGTTTTTCCGATGCAATTTCTAACTGGGCGTGGGCAAATTACCGCAAAGGTACGCATTCAAAAGCCATTTCATCGTCAGAAGTTAAAACCTTTACCCAAGACATTTGGACAGCTAATCACCATATTGTGGTTGATGAACCCAAAAACATAGGCGGTGACAATAAAGGCGCAACGCCGTTTGAATTATTGCAAGCATCCCTTGCCAGTTGCACAGCCATAACATTACGCATGTATTGTAAAAAGAAAGCCATAAAGTTGGAACATTTATCAGTCGATATAGTAAAAGAATCTATCATGGTTCAAAAAAATGAATCACAAAAACCCGTAGCCACCCAGTTATACAATGTATCGCTAAATATTAAGGGTGACGTTAGTGAGCAAGATAAAAAACGCATGAAAAAAATTGCAGCTAGATGCCCCGTGCATTTAGCTTTAAAATCACCCTCTCAATTTAACATCTCAATTAATTAGTTAGTAAACTAAAAAGGAAAATTTAATGTCTCGCACCCCATCTACCATGTTAAAACTTGGCACACCAATGCCCGCATTTAATTTGCTCGAACCGTCAACAGGCAAGCAGTTTAACGCTACCACGCTAGCTGGCAAGCCCACCTTAGTGGCGTTTATTTGTAATCACTGCCCTTATGTAATAAATATAGAAAACGTATTTGCCACCTTAACCATGGAATATATGGAACAAGGCATTAACGTTGTCGCCATTAACGCTAACGATGTAGAAAACTACCAAGACGACAGCCCAGAAAAAATGATTGAAAAAGCCAAACAAGCAGGCTACCACTTCCCTTACCTGTATGACGCAGATCAAAGCGTAGCTAAAGCCTTTACTGCCGCATGCACACCCGACTTTTTTTTATTTGATGCAGAAGGAAAACTTACCTACCGTGGGCAGTTTGATGATTCGCGCCCGGGTAATGACGTAACCCCAACCGGCATGAACATGAGAGAAGCCTTTGATGCCGCATTAGCCGGCAGTATGATTGCAGAAGCAGAACAACAAGCCAGTTTAGGCTGCAATATAAAATGGAAAGAAGGCAACGCCCCAGAATATTTCGCCTAAAGTTAGGTATGCCTGAGCGCATGGATAGCGCAAGAAGGCTCGCCTAAGGAAGCCCTGATCAACTGGACTTTCAAACTATTAGCGTTAAGCATTGCTCGTTTTGGTGCTTTTTCAAAACTAGCGAGGCTTACAAGCGGCTGCTCAGCTAATGCCCCAATAGCCCGCTTGGTAAGCCTTGCTAGTTCACGATAAAGCTGTGAACGAGCAAGGCTTAGCGCTATTAGTATAAAACCAGTGTTATGCATTGGACAAAGTTAAACTTTTTACCATGTTCTAGTTAGTTAATAAGAGCTTCCCTAAAGGGACTTAGGTATGCCTGAGCGCATGGATAGCGCAGGAAGGCCACTTATAACGACATGCTAAAACAGCCTATTTTCGTTGCCTACAGGGATGTAGGTACACAGAATTGCAGGAGCATTATGCGTGGACACCCCTTGCTGTTTATAAGGCTTTTTAAGCGGGCTATTAAAGCATTATCAAATAACGTTATCAGCTGCCGCTTGTAAGCCTCGCTAGTTTTGAAAAAACACCAAAACGAGCAATGATGGCGCTAATAGTTTAAAAAATCCAGTTAATCAGGGCTTTCTTAAATAGCAAGGGGTCGACGATTTAGGCCTTTTTTACAACCTAAACTGAGCCTAACCATTTCTAATTAAATTCATAACCGCTTCGGTCTTTGGCCTTACACCACGCCACAAGTAAAAAGATTCTGCCGCTTGTTCTATCAGCATACCCAAACCGTCAGACACCTTTATTGCACCGTTATTTTTTGCCCACTGGGTAAATGCCGTGCCGTCTTTGGCGTACATCATGTCGTAACAAAAACTGTTTTCATTTATTAATGCGCTGGCTATGTTTGGCACGCTTGCGCTAAGGCTTGCCGCTGTGCCGTTTATTATGACATCGTAATTTTGCACGGGTATATTACTAAGCCCACTAAACGTAACATTACCCAATGTTTTAAACTGCAACGCCAACGTTTTTGCTTTGCTAAGCGTACGGTTGGCTATGTGTAAGCTATTAGGCTGCGCTAATAATATGGGTTGCAACACGCCTTGTACTGCCCCACCGGCACCCAACAACAAAATATTTTCACCTTTAAGGCTTATGTGTTGGTTGTTTTCAATGTCCCGCACAATACCCACGCCGTCGGTATTGTCAGCCGTTATTTTGCCGTCTTCGCCCTTTATTAACGTATTGGCAGCTTGAGCAAATTCTGCCCGTGCATTTTTATTATCGGCAAAATCAAACGCCTCTAGTTTAAAGGGTACGGTTACATTTAAACCTTTACCGCCTTGTGCAAAAAAATCTTCAACGGTTTGTTTAAAATTATCTAAAGGGGCTAATAGTTTTGTGTATTCAATAGGCTCGCCCGTTTGCAAAGCAAATTGTTTATGAATAAAGGGTGATTTAGAATGTTCTATCGGGTTGCCCACAACGGCATATTGGTCTAGCTTCATAAAGGTTTTTAAGATAAATATGACAGACCTATTTTATACGTTATAAAATGACTTGGTAAATTATTAATCGGAATAAAAAATGCCTTCAAACAATAATCACTTCCCTCTTCATCGTAAACGACGCATGCGTAAAGATGATTTTTCTCGCCGCCTAATGCGCGAAAATAGCGTAAGCGTTAATGATTTGATTTACCCCATATTTGTTATAGAGGGCGAAAACAAAAAAGAAAGCATCGCCTCTATGCCCGGTGTAGAAAGGCTAACGATAGATTTATTAATAGAAGAAGCCAACCTTTTGGCAAACTTAGGCATACCACTTATTGCCATATTCCCCGTAACCCCAAGCTCTGCCAAAACGTTAGATGCCAAAGAAGCCTACAACCCAAACGGTTTAGCACAACGCGCCGTTAAAGCTATTAAAGCTGCCGTACCGCAAATGGGCGTAATGACCGACGTAGCATTAGACCCCTTTACCACCCACGGACAAGACGGTTTAATAGACGACAACGGTTATGTGTTAAATGACGAAACCGTAGACGTATTAGTCAAACAAGCCCTATCACACGCACAAGCAGGGGCAGATATTGTCGCCCCGTCAGACATGATGGACGGACGCATAGGCGCGATACGCACAATATTAGAAGACAATAATTTTATCCACACCAAAATACTGGCGTACTCTGCCAAATACGCTTCTAGCTTTTATGGCCCGTTTCGCGACGCGGTAGGTTCGGCAAGTAATTTAGGCTCTGGCAATAAAGACACCTACCAAATGGACCCCGCCAATAGTGACGAAGCCCTTTGGGAAGTAGCCCTAGACATACAAGAAGGCGCAGACATGGTAATGGTAAAACCCGGACTGCCGTATTTAGACATTGTACGGCGCATTAAAGATGAATATAAATTTCCTGTTTTTGCTTACCACGTAAGTGGCGAATACGCCATGACCAAGGCCGCGTGTTTAAACGGTTGGTTAGACGAACAAGCGGTAGTGATGGAAACTATGATGAGCTTTAAACGCGCAGGGGCAGATGCAATTTTGACTTATTATGCGAAAGATATTGCAGGTTGGTTGAAAGGGGCTTAGTGGCTAAAAACAGGTAAAAGCGTCGACCCCTTGCCTAGTAAAAGATAAAAGGAAAACACCTATTTTTAATAATTTTGACTTATTTATTTTATTATTTTCTATACAAAAGCCTTTTAAAGGTCTATATTTAAACCTTAATTAAAGTCTAACACCCCTGAGTGGTAAAATTTATGAGTCATGTTGCAAAGATGATGGCAGGCATGTCCGCCAGTATTACTGAGTTTAAAGCCAACCCTAATGCGCTTATGCTTCAATCAGAAGGCGAAGCTATTGCAGTACTTAAAAGTAACGAACCTTGTTTTTATGCGGTTCCTCCTGATTTATTTGAAACCATGTCTGAAGCAATGGAAGATTTGGTTTTATTGCTGGAATCAAACAAACGTTTAAATGACGGAAAAAAGCTGATCAATGTAAGTATTGATGACTTATAAGTTAACCTTTCATCCTGATGCTTTGGAAGAATGGAATAATCTTCCAAAGTCTGTAAAAGAATTTTTTAAAGCTAAAATTAAACAACGATTAATAAACCCTCATATTCCTAAGTCGCGTCTTTCTGGTGGTCATAACCTTTATAAGATAAAAATCAAACGGCCTCCTTTTCGCTTAGCTTACCATGTACAAGACCAATTATTGATTATCACAACCTTAAGCATTGGTAAACGAGATGGTGCAATTTATAAAAAGATGCTAGCTCGTTTAAGGAAGACCTGATTAACTGGAGTTTCAAACTATTAGCGTTAAACATTGCTCGTTTTGGTGCTTTTTTAAAACTAGCGATGCTTACGAGCGGCAAGTGATAACATTATTTTATATTGCTCTAATAGCCCCGCTTGGTAAGCCTTGCTAGTTCACGATAAAGCTGTGAACGAGCAAGGCTTAGCGCTATTTGCATTGACCGAGGTTAAACTTTTAACCATGCCTAGCCAGTTAATCAGTTCTTCCTTAAGGAAATTCTGATTAACTACGCATTATCTGCAATCTTTTAAGCGTGTATATGCAAGGCGTGTCCGCATTCAATAAAGCTTTATTTGCCTAACATACCTGCTTTCAAATCGTCATCGGCAGGTTTATTGCCAAACCATATTCTTAGTACCATTTCGTTAAAGTCGGCATTGTTAATGCGCCCTTGTACTTTATTATTGATAACAACTGCGGTGCCTTTAGCTGTCATATCAATCTTAATTACGTCACCTTTAAAAGCAGTGCCAAAGGCATCTACAAAACTTTGCATTTCGTTTTTGTAAACTGTTTTCTCTTCTTTTGACATGTTGTTTTCAAAACCTTCATGCCAGCCATTTTTCATTTTTTTGGCTTCTATTTCGCCGTATTTAATAAACATGGCGACACGTATGTTTTTGCCCGATTGCAAAATTTCTTGTATGTTGCTTACTTTATTTGCGGTATATAACGCGCCTTCATAAACGTCGAAAAAAAACTTGGTACGCATACCTGTGCCATTTAGCATTAGCTTTTCACCTGCTAAAATAGTGCTAGACGGTATATTAGATGCGGCATAGCTTGTTTGAATAAACAGTAAAGCGATAAAGCTTAATAGCAGGCTTTTTATTATTTTCATTTTTATTCCAGTTATTTAAATAAATTTAGGTAGCAATATCATAACCCAAACTACAGCCATTACAACCAGTGCTACAAAAACAGCGGCTGACCCTATATCTTTTGCCCTGCCAGAAAGCTCGTGTACTTCGGGCCCTATTCTATCTACTACGGCTTCTATGGCAGAGTTGACTAATTCCATCATGTATACCAAAGCGGCACTTATAATTAATGCACTGGCCTCTTGTACAGTTTCTGCAAAATATAGGCCAAAGGGAATTAAAAACAGCCCAGCAATCACTTCGGTTTTAAAGGCTGGCTCTTCTTTAAAGGCGGCTTTAAAACCTTGCATAGAGTAGCTAAAGGCTTTTGCTATTCGTGCAATTTCGGTTTGTTTGCCTGCGGGTTTATTTGGGTTCATAGCGTAAATTTAATTCTCGGGCTGCTTTTACGTCGTCTAATCGTCTTACGGGTTGCGTATAGGGCGCGCCTTTTACAAAGTCTGGCTTTTCGTACGCTTCTTTTTTAATTTGTATCATGGCTTGTATAAAGCCGTCAATATCGTCTTTGGCTTCGGTTTCTGTTGGTTCTATTAATAAACATTCTGGCACTAATAAAGGGAAGTACGTGGTGGGTGCATGAAAGCCTAGGTCTAATAATCGTTTGGCAAAGTCCATTGCGCTTACGCCGGTTTCTTTATGGATGTTTTTTAGCGTTATTATAAATTCGTGGCTGGCGCGGCGATTGGTAAATGCTAAGTCGAACCCCGCGTCTTTTAGTTTTGCCATTATGTAGTTGGCATTTAATGTGGCGTATTCTGCAACGCGTAACATGCCGTTACCACCCAGTAATTTGGCGTATATGTAGGCGCGCACTAATATGCCTATATTGCCACCAAACGCCATTAGTTTACCGATGGTTTTTGGCACATGTTGGGTTGTTTCCCATGCGTAAGTGTTGCCATTTTTGGTGACCATTGGCACGGGTAAATGCGGCACTAAACGCGCACTAACACCTACAGGGCCAGAACCTGGGCCACCGCCACCGTGCGGGGTAGAAAAGGTTTTATGCAAGTTGATATGGATTACGTCAAAGCCCATGTCACCCGGTTTTACTTTGCCTAAAATGGCGTTTAGGTTGGCGCCATCGTAATACAGTAACCCGCCGGCTGCATGCACTAAGTGTGAAATTTCTTTAATTTTGCTTTCAAACACGCCTAAGGTAGACGGGTTGGTTAGCATTATGCCTGCGGTTTGTGGGCCAATTGCGGCTTTTAGTGCGTCAATATCCACATCCCCATCGCTATTGGTGGGGATTTCTTTAATTTTGTAGCCGCACATTACGGCACTGGCAGGGTTGGTGCCGTGTGCGGCATCGGGTACTAAAATTTCGACTCTAGCATTGTCGTTACGTGCATCGTGATAGGCGCGAATCATCGCCACCCCTGCAAATTCGCCCTGTGCGCCTGCCGCAGGTGCCAGTGATAATTTTTTCATGCCCGTTACTTCTTTTAACATTTCTTGCAAGTCGTACAAGCTGGCTAATAAACCTTGCATCATGTTTTCTGGCGCGAGTGGGTGCGTTTGGGTAAAACCACCCAGCGATGCTAATGAGTTACACACCCTTGGGTTGTATTTCATGGTGCATGAGCCTAATGGGTAAAACTGGGTGTCGATAGAAAAATTAAGTTGCGACAACCGTGTGTAGTGCCTTACCGCTTGTAGCTCTGACACATTGGGTAAACCTACATTACTGGTGCGCGCCCAGTTTCCAGTAATCGGGTTTTTTTGACCACTTTTAACTTGGATGCTGCTGTTTCTTTGGTCTTTTGAATGTTCGTATATAAGCATTATTTGTCTCCCTTTGCGGTTGATTTTTGCATCGCATTAACAAATTGTTGCATGGTTTCTTTGGTGTGTACTTCTGTCGCACACACCATTAAACAATTGCCGAGTTCGGGGTAGTCTTTAACTATATCTACACCTGCCAAAATGCCTTCCGACGATAGTGCATTAATCACATCTGTTCCAGAAACGTCTCCTAGTGCAATCACTTGTTCATGAAAATAATCACCGCTAAAAATTGCAGATAGTTTGCCATCTACCGTTAATGCATCGACCAAATTATGGGTGTTTTCAAAACATTGCGTTGCCACATTTCGTAAACCTTGGTTACCCATTATCGACATATAAATAGTTGCGGCGGTAACCATTAGCCCTTGGTTGGTACAAATATTAGAAGTTGCCTTAGAACGCCTAATATGTTGTTCACGCGCTTGTAGGGTTAAGCTGTAACCTATTTTACCGTCCATATCTACCGTTTGACCAATAATACGCCCTGGCATTTGACGAACAATTTTCATC
>CAZPSE010000011.1:0-48240 GCA_964589575.1 uncultured Gammaproteobacteria bacterium
ATATTTACGACGAAGAAAAAGGTGATGCGTCTGAAGGTTTAGCACCTGGTACTAAGTGGGATGACATCCCCGATGATTGGACTTGCCCAGATTGTGGTCAGCCAAAATCTAAATTTAATATGGTAGAGGTTTAAAAAACGATATTTAATACTCGGTTAAGGAAGACCTGATTAACTGGGTAGCGCATAGTTAAAGCATAATGTTGGCATTATACTAATAGCGCTAAGCCTTGCTTGTTCACAGCTTTATCGTGAACTAGCAAGGCTTACCAAGCGGGCTATTGGAGCATTAGCAGATAACGTTATCGCTTGCCGCTTGTAAGCCTCGCTAGTTTTGAAAAAGCACCAAAACGAGCAACGCTTAACGCTAATAGATTTGAAGTATCTAGTTAATCAGTTCTTCCTTAATGGTTGTTACTAAATCAAGCTAGTTTACATTTTTTCAAAACTTGATTTAACAAAGTCATAAAAAGCATGTACCTTGGCAGAGCGAATTAAGTCGGGACGAGTCAGTATCCAAAGGCCTATTTTTTGATCCATTTTAGGCGTATCTATACGCACCAAGTTGGCGGATGAATCACCTAAACTATCTGGCAGCAACGCTACCCCCATAGATGCCTCAACCGCTACTTTTACCGCCACAAAAGAATCACATCGCATAACTATTTGATTATTTTCAACATGGTCGTCCACCCATTTTACTGGTGGTGTTTTATTAAAGTTTGCGTCAAAACCTATCCAATTTAATTGCGTCCAACTTTTAGATTGTGACGCTTCAATATAGTCTTTTGTCGCATAAATATAAAAATCCAAATCAATAAGCTTTTTTCCTACTAAGTGGTCTGGTGGTGATAAAGTAGGGCGAATTGCCACATCGGCATCTTGTCGGCTTAAATTAAGTATTTGATTGGTAACGTGTACGTGTAAAACAATTTTAGGGTGGCGATTTTGAAAACTTTTTAATATTGGCCCCAGTAACCCAACCATAATAGAATCGGTACTGGTTATATGCAAATCGCCTTCTAATTTTAATTCTTTGCCCGATATTTTTCGTTGAATACCCAATAGATTATTATCTACGTCATGTGCTAAAGCAATTATTTTTTCCGCTTCGGCCGTTAGTGAATAGCCCGAATCTGAGCGCACAAATAACTCGCAGTTCATTTCTTTTTGAAAACTGTTTAATCGCCTTAGCACGGTACTTCTATTTACTTTTAATACACGCGCAGCGGCAGCAATAGAACCCTCGCTAGAAAGCACCAATAAGTAGCGTAAGTTATCCCAATTTAATTGACGCATTATTGCAACACTGTAGAGCAAATTTACAGTATATAGTATTTTTTTAAACGCTATATACTGAGCTTGTAAAAAAAAAATCAAAAAGGAAACAACATGAAAACCTATAAATGTTCAGTATGTGGCTATATTTACGACGAAGAAAAAGGTGATGCATCGCACGGTTTAGCACCCGGTACCAAGTGGGACGATGTTAGTGACGACTGGAAATGCCCCGTTTGTGGCATGAAAAAATCTGGCTTTAAGATGGTTGAAGTTTAAAAGTTACATGAACTCCTCTTACCAGCAATAACAATTAATTCAGGATAAAAAATGAAATCACTTTTAAAAATAGCCTTAACCACCCTCGCATTAAGTTTTACTGTTTCTGCGTACGCAGGTAATGACCCTAAAGAGAACGCTATAAATGCCAGACAAGGCGAAATGCAGTTGCGATCGTTTAACGCAGGGCCATTATTTGCCATGGCAAAAGGCAAAATGCCTTACGACGCTAAAATGGCAAGCACCTTTGCTGGCAATTTAAACTTGTTGTTAGGCTTAGATAACAGCCGATCTTGGATGCCCGGCACAGATAATGAAGCCTATCCAGGCGACACTACCGCCTTGCCAGAAATTTGGACAACCTACCCAGAAATTGGTAAATACGGCAAAAAGTATAAAACCGCCATTACCAACTTAAACAAAAACGCAGGTTTAGGTTTAAAAGAACTACGCTCAAGCATTGGCGCGGTAGGCAAGTCGTGCAAAGGTTGTCATGATGAGTTTCGTGAAAAACAATAAAAACGTTTTAATCTAATGAAAGGTTTTAAGCTACAAAAAATATGGGATCCTTCCACCCGTATATGGCACTGGTTACTGGCGTTATCAGTGACAGCCGGTTTAATACTGGGTAAATTTATGGCATTTGAAACCATCATGTGGCATTTTTACTTGGGTTATTTCACACTGGCTTTAATATTGATAAGAATCGTCCGAGGATTTTTTGGGCCTGATGTTATTAAGTTCAAGTCATTAATCCCTTCCTATAGCGCTTTAACCAACTACGTAAAAACCATGCGTTCAAAGTCGCCCAGTGGCACTGCAGGCCATAACCCTATTGGCTCTTTATCCGTTATCGCTATGGTATTGCTAATTAGCGGACAAGCCATCAGTGGTTTGTTTATGCAGTCTGACGATTTTTTTGAATATGGGCCACTATCAGGATACGCATCTAACAATATTTTAGGCTATATGGCATGGTTACACTACACATTTGCAAACATTATTATAGTGGTGGTCGCCCTGCATGTACTGGCAATTTTGTACTATTTAATTTGGAAAAAAGAAAATTTAATCAAACCCATGTTTACCGGTTGGAAGTTAGTAAAAGGCCAATCAAACAATCACTCAGCTAAAAAATAAACGCTATTTACCACACCAAGCAAGTTCCAAAAAACACAGTTCTATCGACCCCTTGCTTATTTACGTTTTTATGCTTAATTATTGTTTCCTTACATCATCCAAAATAGAATCAAAATCGCTTTTCCATCGTGAAAATTGATTGTGTAACTCTGGGTCGTTAAATAATTTCCCCAGCTTTTCGGGGTTAAAAATGGCCACAATGGTTTCATCGCCCTCGGCATATACCGCTAACTTTAAGGGTAAATAAGGGATAAGTGCCGTATGTTTTTGGGTTAACGCTCTAATTTCTTTACCTTTACCAATAAACAATAAACGGTACGGTGCTGTTTTATAACCAAAACCTGTAAGCCCACCGTCACATTTTTGTACGTGTGCAATGGTATAACCGTGTGCGAGTACGCTGTCTTTAACGTTTTGTAGGGTGTGTTCAAAATTGTGCGGTGAGCGCGCCATTAAAATGTCTTCTGCCCATGCGTTTATGCCAATAAAACACAACAAAAGTAGTAGGGTGGTTTTCATTAAAAGGTCACCTCTTCAATAATTTCTAACTGGACGTTGTTCATTTCTTGCGCGTATTGTTTCAATTGTTTGTTATTAAATAGGCGGGCAATTAATGCCATATTCATGGCAACAATTTGTACTTTGCCATCGGCACCCTCTATTACGGTAATGCGACAAGGTAACCCTATGCCCAATCTAGGGTCAATTTTTAACATATCGTAAAGGTTATTAAAATTGCAGTAACGCAAAGTTACTTGTTTTTTATTGACTTCCCAATCGGGAAACAACCCTTGCTCTATAAACCTATCAGGGAAAATTCTAAAATTATAGCCACTTAACGCCTGTTTTAAATTGTCTACGGTGGTTTCAAAATCATCTGGCGAATCTACAATTATTGCAGGGTTGGGCAAAACTTCTTCGTCCGTTGGTACGGTATTTTCAATTGGTAAAGTGCGTAAATATACAATCACATCGTCAATATCTTGCCCGCTAAAACCTTGTTTAGTAAAAATAGGCATAATCGAGTCTTGCCTGCCATTAGCAATAAACTGTCTTAACATGGTGTCCGACGCAGAGGCTAAAAACCCTTCATTGCCAATCGCCGGCGGAATCACCTCAAACTGGCGTTTGCGTGAAAAACTTTTGCCCGTACCTTTACCTAAACCTTGGCCTTGTTTACCGTGGCATTGCAGACAATTTTTATCAAACAACTTTTTACCGTTTGCCGCATTACCTTTAACCGTAATGGTGCTTTCAGCAGGTGAAGGTGTGCCAGAACGCGCTCGTAAATAGTTCACTATTGCCGTTACTTGCCCATCACTTAACTTATTAAAAGCAGGCATTACCCTACCTGGCCTGCCAAGGCGTATGGTTTTAAACAAATAATTATCGCTTAAATACCTAAAATTAGACTTTTTAAACGGCATACCTAAACCGCCCTTGCCGTCTGTTTGGTGGCAACTGCTGCAATGTTTTTGATACAAAGCTTCACCGTCTATTTTTGCAATAGCGTTGTTAGTAAATACCATGCTAAAAAATAACAATGAAAAATGTACTATTAAAGATGATTTAACTGCTCTCATCGACGACTTTTACCTTATGATTAAATGTAACGAAATCCATATTAGCACACGCTAATATTAAGTACCTGTGAACTGCAACACAATTTGTAAAAATAACGAAACGGCTGATTAAAACCAAATGATGAAAATTTTAACCTTACTCATACTATTTACTTTATCCCACGCCTTAATTGCCGAAGAAATTGGCAGCGTATCGACCACTTGGCGCGCACTGTCACCCAACGATAAAATTATTATAGAAGCCTTTGACGACCCTAAAATACAAGGGGTTACGTGCCATTTAAGCCGTGCAAAAAAAGGCGGCATTAGTGGCGCGATGGGTTTGGCGACAGACACATCAGATGCCTCTATCGCTTGTAGGCAAATTGGCCCAATAAGCATAACTGGCCAATTAAAAGATGGTGAAGAAGTGTTTAAAAAATCCACCTCAATCATTTTCAAATCATTACAAGTAGTTCGGTTTTTCGACAAAAAACGTAATACTTTAATTTATTTGGTTTATAGCGACAGGCTGATAAATGGTTCACCTAAAAACTCTATTTCTACCATACCTATTACTACTTGGAGATAGATTTCTTAATAACCAAGGGGTCGCACGCATAATGCTCCAAGCAATTCTGTGTACCTACATCCATGTAGGCAACGAAAAACACCCTTTTTCACCACTTATTTTATTTAACCATTTATGAAAGTAATCAAAGAAATTGTAGGCCTAGCAAGAGAACATCACTTGTCTTTAGTTTTGGCCAATAAATGCATTAACACCAGTAAAAGTGATAACGCAGGTGACATTAAAAACCTTTGTGAGCAAATTTCAAAAACATTTACTGCTAACTGGCAACAGCATTTTGATATTGAAGAACAAACTATTTTTTTACCGCTTATCGAGTCCAATTCAGGCTTGGCTAAAATGGTAAGCTTACTAAAAAAAGAACACACGACACTTAACAACTTGGCAAAAAATTTACTAACCGATAATAATTTATTAGCAGAGTTTGGTGAGTTATTGCGAAGCCATACCCGCACCGAAGATAGACAACTGTTTCCACATTTGAAAAACCATTTAACAAGTGAACAACTTAAGGACGTCCTGAACAACTGCCTCAAGCATGGTTAAAAATTTAACCTCGGTCAGTGCATAAGTATTGGAATGATACTAATAGCGCTAAGCCTCGCTAGTTTTGAAAAAGCACCAAAACGAGCAATGCTTAACGCTAATAGTTTGAAGCTCCACTTAATCAGGGCTTCCTTAAACAAATACAAAACAGTTTTAAGTAGCCAAAAATACCTGTTTTTCGTTGCCTACATGGATGTAGGTACACAGAATTGCTTGGAGCATTATGCGTGCGATTCCTTGCTATAAAGTGGGCAATTAATAACTTATAATAATCCAAATTTACCTTAATTAAGAGACGCATTTATGAAAGCAAGAGCAGCCGTTGCATGGGCAGCAAAACAACCATTATCTATTGAAGAAATTGAAGTAATGGGGCCTAAAGCAGGTGAAGTTTTACTAAAAACAATCGCTTCTGGCGTTTGCCATACCGATGCTTTTACCTTATCGGGCGATGACCCTGAAGGTTCATTCCCTTGTGTTTTAGGCCACGAAGGCGGTTGCGAAGTGGTTGAACTGGGCGCGGGCGTTAAAAACCTAAAAGTAGGCGATCACGTTATCCCGCTTTATATCCCCGAATGTGGCACATGCGAGCACTGCAAGTCTGACCTTTCTAATTTATGCCAATCTATTGCAGGTACGCTTTGGACAGGTTATATGCCAGATGGAACACGTCGTTTTTCTCAAAACGGTAAAGATATTTTTCACTATATGGGTTGTTCTACCTTTTCTGAGTACACGGTTGTGCCAGAAATTGCCCTCGCCAAAATTAATAAAGCCGCGCCGTTAGACAAAGTGTGTTTATTGGGTTGCGGTGTTACCACAGGTATTGGCGCGGTACTTAATACAGCCAAAGTAAGGCCTGGCTCTAGCGTGGCAGTATTTGGTTTAGGCGGCATTGGTTTGTCGTGCATACAGGGGGCTGTAATGGCGGGTGCAGAGCGCATTATCGCCATTGACATTAACCCCAATAAATTTGAGTTTGCCAAACAATTAGGCGCAACCGACTTTGTCAACCCAAATGACATTGACGGCAACTTTGTACAATACATGCAAGACACTTTTAACGGTGGTCCAGACTATTCGTTTGAGTGTATTGGCAATACCCACGTAATGCGCGATGCTTTAGAATGCACCCACATGGGCTGGGGCGTATCTACGGTTATTGGTGTAGCCGGTGGCGGACAAACCATAGAAACCCGCCCGTTTAATTTAGTAGTGGGCAGAACGTGGAAAGGCACCGCTTTTGGTGGCGTAAAAGGCAGAAGCGAATTACCGGGTTATGTAGAACGTTACATGGACGGAAAAATCGAGCTGGACTCTATGGTCACCCACACCATGCCACTAGAAGACATTAACCGCGCATTTGACCTAATGCACAGCGGTGAAAGCATTCGTTCTGTTATTATTTTTTAATCATGAAATTAATTGAATCTATAAAAGAATTTGGCGGTTTTTTAAACCGTTACCAACACCAATCGTCAATTTGCCAATGCACCATGACATTTTCTGTTTATTTACCACCACAAGCAACGGCAAGCAAAGTACCCGCATTATATTGGCTGTCTGGCCTTACCTGTACCGACGATAATGTACGCACCAAAGCAGGCATGCAACGTTACGCGGCCGAACACGGTATTGCACTAATCTTTCCCGATACTAGCCCGCGTGGTGACAATGTAGCCGACGAACCAGAAATGTACGACTTAGGCAAAGGCGCAGGTTTTTATGTAAATGCCAGCCAAAAACCGTGGCAAAAACATTATCAAATGTACAACTATATAACGAAAGAATTACCCACTTTATTAGAAGCAGAGTTACCTTTAATAGCGGGTAAAAAGTCAATATCGGGTCATTCTATGGGCGGTCATGGGGCATTAATTTGTGCCCTTAAAAACCCGACTGCTTACCAATCGGTATCGGCATTTTCACCCATTTGTAACCCCGTAAATGGTGCGTGGGGGCAAGGTTGTTTTAGTAACTACTTAGGTGATGATAAAACCACATGGCAGCAGTACGATGCCACAGCATTGGTACAAAATGGCGCAACAACAAGTGAAATACTTATAGACCAAGGCAAGGCAGACGAGTTTTATGAAGATGGCCAGCTATTGCCAGAAAACCTAGTAAAAGCCTGCAAAAACACCAACCAAAAACTGACATTACGAATGCAAGATGGCTACGATCACAGCTATCATTTTATTGCATCTTTTATAGGTGAACATATTGCCTTTCACGCAACAGCACTTAATGCCCATTAAATGATTAATAACGAAGTAGATGATGTTTTTGGTCATTACCCCAGTAATATTCAACCCAAAATGTATCAGCTTCGGCAATTAATGTTTCAAACGGGCTAAACCCTGTAGGTAGAGCTTAGCAACACGAAGACGCGGGCATGATGGGTCAGTTTTTGGTTGTTGATAGCTAGTTTTTTTACAAAGCTAAAAAGCTATTTTTAGTATCCTGATATTCTTTATCAGGATTATTGTTTTCATAAAAACTAAAAATAGCTTCTACTACATCTTCGGGTTTGTCTATTATTTGTATCAAGTCCATATCGTCTGGGCTGATGGTTTTATGGTTTACCAACGACGTTTTAAACCAATCAATTAAACCCTGCCAAAATGCACCATTCATTAAAATAATGGGTATGCGACGGGTTTTACCCGTTTGCACCAAGGTTAAAATTTCGGCAAATTCATCTAACGTACCAAAACCACCGGGTAACACAACATAGGCAGATGCAAACTTAGCAAACATCACTTTACGGGCAAAAAAGTATTTAAAATCGAGTGATATATCCTGATACGGGTTGGAGTTTTGCTCCATCGGCAAGCGTATATTTAAACCAATACTGTCAGACGCACCCTCTTGTGCACCTTTATTTATAGCCGCCATGGTACCTGGCCCACCGCCACTAACGATAGAAAACCCAGCATTAGACAACTGTTTAGACACCTCTTGAGCTAAGCGATAATCATCGCTGTCTTCGGGTGTGCGAGCCGAGCCAAAAATACTCACCGATGGGCTGATTTTATGCAAACGCTCAAAGCCTTCTACAAACTCCGACATAATTTGAAACACCTTCCATGTATCGTTAGCGTGTTGGTCATTTTTTTTGTTGCTGTTTTGCACCGTTAATATTCTGTCTTTATTCATAACTTTATCCGCCTAATGTTTTATTATTGTTGCATCACTTTTTTTGGTCAAAACCATGCCTTTTAAGAACCCTATTATTTTAGTCGATGGATCGTCGTATTTGTTCCGTGCTTTTTTTGGTATGCCACCCATGACCAGCCCAGAAGGTGACCCGTCTGGCACTATTTATGGCGTTATCAATATGCTAAAAAGCCTAATTAAAACCTACAACCCACAATATATGGCAGTGGTTTTTGATGCCAAAGGCAAAACCTTTAGAAACGATATGTACAGTGAATATAAAGCCAATCGGCCTAAAATGCCAGACGAATTGCGTGACCAAATAGAACCCTTACACCAGCTTATTAAAGATATGGGTTTACCACTAATTTGTGTACCGGGTGTAGAGGCCGATGACGTTTTAGGCACATTAGGCGTTATAGAGTCGGCCAAAGGTAACAACGTATTAATATCGACTGGCGATAAAGATTTAGCCCAATTGGTTAATGACAAAGTGCATTTAATCAATACCATGACCAATGTAGTGTCGAACGTAACCCAAGTAAACGAAAAATTTGGCGTAAGACCCGACCAAATAAAAGACTATTTAGCACTGGTTGGCGACACCGCCGATAACGTACCGGGTATAAATAAATGCGGCCCCAAAACCGCCGTTAAATGGCTAACCGAACACAACGACATAGACACCGTTATACAAAATGCCGATAAAGTAAAAGGCAAAATTGGCGAGTATTTACGTGAAGGTATAGAGCAGTTAAAACTGTCTTACGAGCTAGTCACCATCGACTTAAACGTAAAACTAACAAAAGAAGAGTTAGACTACAAAATACAACCCGAAAATAAAGAAGCCTTAACGGTTTCTTACAAAAAATGGGGCTTTAACCGCTGGTATAAAGCCCTTACCGAAGGTGACGATAACAATGATTCAGACCAAGGGGTCGACGAAAACGGCACTATTTCGATTGATGAAGACGCAGTTAAAAAAACCTACAAGACTATTTTAAAACCCGGGCAACTGTTTTTACTAATCAATAAAATTAAACAAGCCGGTTACGTTTGCCTAGACACCGAAACCACTGGCCTAAATTACATGACTGCCGATTTGGTGGGCTTTTCATTTTGTTTAGAAGCCAACACCGCCTACTACTTACCACTGCGCCACAACTACGAAGGCGCGCCAGAACAATTAGACTACGCCGACACATTGAGCCAGCTAAAAGTTATTTTAGAAGATGACAGCATAGAAAAGATTGGTCAAAATTTAAAATACGATGCGCACATATTATTAAGAGCAGGCATAAACTTAAAAGGCATTACCCACGACACCATGTTGCAATCTTACGTGCTTAACTCCGTCGCTAGCCGACATAATATGGACGCATTAGCACTAAAACATTTAGCCATAACCACCGTTAAGTTTGAAGACATTGCAGGTAAAGGCAAAAAACAATTAACCTTTAACCAAATAAAATTAGACGTTGCCAGTAACTACGCCTGTGAAGATGCCGACATAACCTACCAATTGCACCAACACTTTTGGCCGCAGTTAAAAGACGATGCAAAACTATTAAAACTGTATAACCAAATAGAAATGCCATTGGTTGGCGTATTAAAGTCGATAGAGCAAAACGGCGTGCTGTTAAAAAGCGACTTATTAAAAACCCAAGGCGAAGAGTTAACAATAAAAATTGAAGACGCTAAAAAACGCGCCTACGACATAGCCGACGAAGAATTTAACTTATCATCGCCCAAACAAATACAAGCCATCTTTTTTGAAAAAATGGGCTTGCCCGTAATACGCAAAACGCCAAAGGGCGCACCGTCTACCGCCGAAGATGTGTTAGAAACACTGGCCTTAGACTACCCATTACCAAAAGTGATTTTAGAATACCGTGGCTTAAGTAAATTACTGTCTACCTATGTTGATAAATTACCTAAAGAAGTAAATGAAGCAACTGGCCGCATACACACCAGCTACCAACAAGCGGTGGCCGCCACGGGTCGTTTATCGTCTACCGATCCTAACTTACAAAATATCCCAATAAAAACAGAAGAAGGCAGACGTGTACGCTTGGCGTTTATACCGCCAGAAGGTTTTACCATGTTAGCGTCGGACTATTCACAAATAGAATTACGCATTATGGCGCATTTGTCGCAAGACGAAAACTTACTGCACGCCTTTAAAAACAATATAGACGTACACACCGCAACCGCCGCCGAAGTATTTGGCGTGCCAATAGACAGCGTAGAACGCAACCAACGCCGCTCTGCCAAGGCCATTAACTTTGGTTTAATTTACGGCATGTCGGCCTTTGGTTTGGCCAAGCAACTAGGCACCACAAGGGGAGAGGCTCAAGACTATATAAACAGCTATTTTGACCGATACCCTGGCGTAAAAAACTACATGGACAACATGAAAGAAATTGCCAAAGAACAAGGTTATGTAGAAACCGTATTTGGCAGACGATTGTACTTGCCCGAAATTAATGGCCGTAACGCCATGCTACGCAACTATGCAGAACGCACCGCCATTAACGCACCCATGCAAGGCACCGCAAGTGACATTATTAAACGCGCCATGATAGATATAGACCAAGCCATAAAAGACCGCGATGACGTAAAAATGATAATGCAAGTACACGATGAATTAGTGTTTGAAGTAAAAAAAGACACCTTAGACGAAATTAAAAACTTGGTAGAAAACCTTATGGAATCTGCTGCCGATTTATCCGTACCGTTGATTGTAGATTCTGGCACTGGCAAAAACTGGCAAGAGGCGCATTGATAAAACACGTTAAATTGGCTTAATTTACTGATATTACGATGTAAAGTGGACGTTTAATAGAAAAATTGCTATATTAGCGTTTTTTAATATATGGCTCGATAATGAAAATCTCACTACTACTTATTTTATCTATAATGCTTGGCTTTAGTTTTAACGCACAAGCAAATAAAACCGAAGACCAAGCGACTAAAAAAACCGCTAAATTTGAGCAAAGAAAAGCCCTGCAATTAGAAAAATTAGCAGAAAAAACAGCTGTTTTTGAAACACTTAAAAAATGTGTAACTGCATCTAAAGATCATAAAGAGCATAAAGCTTGCAACATAACTGCAAAAACCAAGCTAAAAGCCATGCACGAAGAAAGAAAAACGGCACGTGAAGCTAAAAAAGCTGAACATAAAGCAAAAAGAGAAGCACACATGGAAGAGCAACAAGCAAAAAACGAGAAAAAAATGGCTGAACTGAAAGCTAAAATGGAAGAAAAAAAGAACACAAAATAAGCTTATTTTTTATACCCCGTTAGTGACTTTTAACTAAAGGGGTTTAGTCTTTTTTTGGTACTGGGTGAGTTCAATTCCTTTCTAAGCAAGTTTAACATCTTCCTTCATTAGCCTTAAACTGGCAACACTGCTAACCCTTATATGCCTTGTTTATTAGGCCTAATTAACTTCGCATAATCTGCAATTTTTCAGGCACTAACATCGTATCAATCCGTCACGAAATACCCACTCAAATAGAATAATTACAGGTATTACTTTGTACATAATGCCAAACAGCCGT
Organism: uncultured Gammaproteobacteria bacterium; assembly: GCA_964589575.1. Lineage (GTDB taxonomy): Bacteria > Pseudomonadota > Gammaproteobacteria > QNFE01 > CAZPSE01 > CAZPSE01. The sequence goes on from CAZPSE010000011.1 coordinate 12,118, forward strand.
AAAGCACAGTTTGTTATTGGCAACTATTAAGGAAGACCTGATTAACTGGCTAAAGCATGATTAAAAATTTAATTTCGGTCAGTGCATAAGCATTGGTATTATACCAATAGCGTTAAGCATTGCTCGTTTTGGTGCTTTTTCAAAACTAGCGAGGCTTACGAGCGGCAAGTGATAACATTATTTGATATTGCTCCAATAGCCCGCTTGGTAAGCCTTGCTAGTTCACGATAAAGCTGTGAACGAGCAAGGCTTAGCGCTATTTGCATTGACCGAAATTAAACTTTTAACCATGCCAGCCAGTTAATCAGGTCTTCCTTAAGAAAACTAAAACTCTACTTTGTAAAACATACCGACATAAAAAAAGCGACTTTCGCCGCTTTTCATTAGTAACTAACTTAGAGGTTTCTAATCTAGTTACTTACATCCATCTCTCTAACTTGACCGGGTAATTTGTCAAACTGACGACCTAGTTGATTAGATACATCAACAGGGTTAGGGAAGCTTACGCTTGGCGCTTTCCAGCCACCTGGCATTCTGCCCATATCGTGTGGTGCATTAATCATATCGTCCCACCAGCCTTCCATTCTTGCTTGGTTTTGCTTGGTTGCCCATGGGCCATTACGGTATGGTCCATTTTGCTCGCCCCAATCTGGCACTTTTTCTGCCCACTGTTTAGAGTTCATCATGGGCAAGTTTTGGCTACTCATCATTGGTGAACCGTTATTATTTTGGTTCCAAGGCATTGGGTAGTCATTACTGTTAAAACCAGGAGGGCTCATAGAACCCGGTCCAAAATTAGGCGTACTAAAATTATTAGGGTTAAAATTGTTTGGTCTAAAACCGTTGTTATTAAAGTTATTGGGACGGAAATTATTAGGCATCATATTTTGCATTGGCATCATATTACGTGATGGCATCATATTTTGCGGACGATAGTTATTATTAGGCATCATCTGTTGTGGCGAATAACCACCATAACGGTTCATATTTGGATAAGGGCCAAAGTTACGGTTACCAGTATTGTTAAAAGGGTTACCGCCATAATTGTTTGTAGCCTGTTGCGCATAACCCGGTGGTGGTGGTAGTTCGTTATTTTGCTGTGCAAATGCCAAACTACTTTGGCCTGCAAACATGCTCAAAGTAGTTAATACAAAAGTAGTTGTTTTTGTTGTAATTATTTTCAATGTAATATTCCTCTTCCTGTCATTATTATATTATTATAGTTTTAATTAATTTATAGCATATGTGCAGCAAAAAGACTACGACACTAACCAATATTAGAAAATCATTATATACTAATGCTAATTAGTGTCGTATTAGTTTTTCATAAAAGTAACATAGCCATAAGCCATTCCGTACAAAATGGGCTGATGTATAAGGTAAACAAGTAACGCATGTTTACCAAAAAACTGAACAACAGGCTCTATTACGTATAACGTAAACTGTATTTTATGCACGTTTTGATAATACAAAAACACACCCAATAAAACGGCAGACAACCAAGGAAAAGGAGGAACGTAGTCCATAGAGCCTTGGGATAACGAAAACCAAGGAATGCCTAAGCCAACATAGTTGAACCCCAATAAAAGAGCCGCTGCAACTAAAGCCACCCTAGGAAAACGTAAAAAAGGCAAAGCCAATACAGAGGTTACAGCAATGCTATGAATGGTTCCAAAGTAGATCCATCTATCTGGAAACAAAACATACGTAGATAAAGATATACCCGCAGCACACACCACTAATATGGCTAAACGGCGTAAAAACTTTTGCCACTTTATCGCTTGGTTATGTACCAAGGTTAAAGACAAGCCCACCGATATTAAAAACATGGTCACAATTAAATGCGCAAACTCAGACCAAAAGCCCCCCTTGCTACCCACACTAATTATGTCAAAAAAGTTTAAATTATAAAAAAAGTGGAAAACCACCATTAATAATACCGCCAACCCTCTTAACTGGTCTATTAATGTATAGCGAATTTTTTGTTCAACGTTTTTCATGCAGTATTTGTAAGCGTATTTAACTTTAGATATTGTACCGCAATATTAAATTGCACAACCACACCGTACTTTTCATGTCCCAAGCCTGCTTAGGACATGAAAGAGGTGCGTTAACGGACGATAAATTTACGCTCAATTACTGCTAATCTACTATAATCTTTAACTGTTATTTTTTAAAAAAATCACTATGAAACAGTATTTAGATTTATGTCACCGCATAATAAACGAAGGCCATTGGATAGATAATAAACGCACAGGTAAACGTTGCCTAACCGTTATAAATGCCGACTTAGAATACGATGTGGCAAATAATCAATTCCCTATGATTACCACCCGTAAAAGCTTTTGGAAAGCCGCCATTGCTGAAATGCTGGGTTATATACGCGGTTATAGCAGTGCAGAACAATTTAGAGCCATTGGCTGTAATACATGGAACGCCAACGCAAACGACAATAAAGATTGGCTAAACAATGCCCACCGCAAAGGTGAAGATGACATGGGGCGGGTTTATGGCGTACAAGGGCGTGCATGGCAAGGGCCAAATGGTTTTAAGTTAGACCAATTAAGAAAAATAGTGGATGATTTAAAGCAAGGGGTCGACGACAGAGGTGAAATTTTGACCTTTTACAACCCCGGTGAATTTCACCTTGGGTGTTTACGCCCTTGTATGCACTCACATCATTTTTCATTATTAGATGGGCAACTGTATTTAAACAGCACCCAACGCAGTGTAGACGTACCATTAGGTTTAAACTTTAACCAAGTACAAGTGTATTTTTTATTGGCCATCGTCGCGCAAATAACGGGGCATAAAGCCGCCAAGGCATACCATAAATTAATCAACATACATATTTATGAAGACCAATTAGCCACCATGAAAGACGTGCAACTAAAACGAGAACCTTATCCGTCACCCCAGTTTGAAATTAACCCAGACATTAAAACATTAAAAGATTTAGAAACGTGGGTAAGCACCGACGACTTTACCGTTACTAATTACCAACATCACGATGCCATTAAGTATCCTTTTTCGGTATAAATGATGATTTCTATAATAGTTGCTATGGATCAAAATGGCTTAATTGGTAATAAAAACGGTTTGCCTTGGCGATTGTCTGCCGACTTGCAATATTTTAAAAAAGTGACCCTAAATAAACCCATATTAATGGGACGAAATACGTGGGACTCGTTACCGGGTATATTGCCTAATCGTCAACATGTAGTTATTTCTCGCACCCCAAAAAGTATTGAAGGTCACATTCTCCATGCACATCCATGTGCACCAAATGTACCTACATCCTGTAGGCAAGGGGTCGACGTTGTAGGCAGTATTTCGGAGGCTTTAGAATTGGTAAAAGACGCTGATGAAATTATGATTATTGGTGGCGCGAGTATTATTGAACAGTCATTAAGCTTAGCCGACAAAATGTACGTAACAGAAATACACCAAAGTTTTAAAGGCGATTGTTGGTTTCCCAAGTACGACCAATCACTTTGGCAAGAAACCAGCCGAGAGTCACACAAAGCCGACGATAAAAACCAATACGACTACGACTTTGTTATTTACAAAAAGAAGTTATGAGCAAGGCTTGCTCATAGTTTAGAAACTCATTTTCGACCGTCTTTATTAAATACACTTTTTAAACTATTCTAAAAATATCTTCTTGAAAGGCAACATAATGAAAATAGACATATCAAAAAAAGAATACCAAGCTCTGATGGATTGTCTTAACATTTCAGATTGGGTATTGCACGCTCATAAAGGCTTTGAAGGGCAGGACACTTCAAAATACCGACAACTTATCCAAACCTTGTCTAGCTATGCAGAACAAATGAACATGGCAGACTTAATAGAGCAAGACAAGTTAAGTGGTGAATATTTTCCGACAAAAAAATACGAAGACCACGGCGCTTATATGCCAATAATAGAAGAATTTGAGGAATATTCTTTTTGGAGCAACCTATCTTTTAAACTGGCGATACGCGATTTAATAGACCAAGACGGCGAGCAAAAAGTAGAAAAAATGGAACTTGCCGACCGAGGTTCTAAAATTATGCAACTTGAGGATTGGTATACCGATGAGTTTAATAATAACGGCATACAAAACGTTAAAGTACAAATTAAGCCAACAAAAAAACTTAACTAATGCTCCAACAAAAAAGCCTTACGTTGCACCTCTACTCCATTCACTAAAATTGCTAATTGGTGCAGCCCCGCATAATACTTACGAGTAGAAATGGCTTTAAAGGAAAAGTATTTTTCCACTTGCTTTGTGTTTTTTGGATAGTCAGACTCTGAAATTTTAAAAACCTTTCGTGCCAATTTGCCGTTATTTTTCATAAAGTCGATAGCAAATTCAATGCGTAATTTTCCTAACGCCTCATCACTACTATACAACTTAAAAGAAAAGTTTAATTGGTCACCCATTTTTACTGTTGGTTGGCATTCAAAATCATTAATACTTATATGGTCTGGCGCGGCAAAACCAAATAACGTCATAGTTGCTGGGTGCGCTTGTTTTAATAATGTTCTACAGGCGTGTTTCACTAACCAATCGCGTTCTTCAGTTTTTCCTAGCCACTTTGTTGCAATTTTTGCCACCAAGTTGGGGTGGTCTTTGGCTATGTCGTTTAAATTATTAGCCACACTTCGTCTTACGTACAAACTGCTATCATCTTTTAACTTTTCTAATATTTTTATCACCGCTGTTGGGTCTTTTTTAAATACGGGCAACGCCATTGCCCAAGGTAGGCGTGGCCTACAACCTTCGGTAGCTAATCGTCTTACATGTTCATTTTTAGACTCTGCCCACGTTTCCATCACTTGCATCATCTTTTTTTCATACTTAATGATAAAAGGGCGTACTGCAAATTCGGAGCTGGAATATTGGGTAAGGTATTCTAAAAGCTTTATAGACAACTCAAATTGTTCCAGCCCGTACAGTTCTGCATATTCGGGAAAGCACATGTATTCAAAACCCATAAAGTGTTTTGATGTTTTCATCAATATGCCCGTTGCCTGCTGGTAATCTTTTGGTAAAAAGGCGTACATACAGTTGGTAATTTGGCGCATGCGTTGTTTTAATTCTTTTTCTTGCCACTCGTCGTCCATTACGGCTGTTACAAAACCTACGCTATCAAACGGTGGCCAATATACTTTTAATTGCTGTGCCAAGTTGGTAATTAATTTTGTTGTATATAAATTTTTTAATGGCTCTGGCATGGTTGGTTATTTTAGATGTTGTTTATATTTAAATAATGCCATTAAAACATGCTTAATCTGTCGACCCCTTGGTATTCTCATTAGTTATTTAAAGGTTGAGTTTTAAGCCAAAAATACATACAATTGCCGGTTTCCTGCGTATCTGACTTTAGCGGTCTTTTCGCAACCCATTTTAAAGCATATATAACTGAGTATTAACATGATTGACTTAACCAAATACCGCAATATCGGTATCTTTGCACACGTCGATGCTGGTAAAACAACCACCACCGAGCGTATCTTAAACCTTACGGGTAAATCTCATAAAATTGGTGAAGTTCACGATGGTGAAGCGACAACTGACTTTATGGAACAAGAGCAAGAACGCGGTATTACTATTCAGTCTGCGGCTACATCGTGTGAGTGGGACGGACACCGCTTAAACATTATTGACACCCCAGGACACGTTGACTTTACTATTGAAGTGTATCGTTCTTTAAAAGTTTTAGATGGTGGTGTTGGCGTATTTTGTGGTTCTGGTGGTGTAGAACCACAGTCAGAAACTAACTGGCGCTATGCAAACGAGTCGGGTGTTGCACGTGTTATTTTAGTTAATAAAATGGACCGTATCGGTGCCGATTTTTACCGTGTCATTAAACAAGTTAAAGAGGTTTTAGGTGCAAACGCTTTACCAATGGTTTTACCTATCGGTCTAGAAGATGACTTTGGCGGCGTTTGTGACCTACTTACCCGTAAAGCGTGGGTTTGGGACGGTTCTGGCGACCCTAAAAAATACAGCATTCAAGACATTCCTGCTGATATGGTAGATATTGTTGAAGAATACCGCGAAATGTTAATCGAAACTGCTTTAGAGCAAGACGATGACCTAATGGAAGCCTATTTAGACGGTGAGGAGCCTTCAATTGACGACATCAAAAAATGTGTTCGTAAAGGTACTATCGCTTTAGACTTTTTCCCTACCTTCTGTGGTTCTGCATTCAAAAACAAAGGCATTCAAAACGTATTGAATGGTGTTGTAGACTACTTACCAGACCCTGTTGAAGTTATCCCACAACCAGAAATGGACTTAGACGGAAATGAGACTGGCGAACTATGTATTGTTGATGCTGAGCGCCCTGTACGTTCTTTAGCGTTTAAAATTATGGACGATCGTTTTGGTGCATTAACCTTTACGCGTATTTATTCGGGTACGGTTAATAAAGGCGACACTTTATTAAACACCTTTACTGGCAAAACCGAACGTATCGGTCGTATTGTAGAAATGAGCGCAGAAGATAGAATCGAATTAGATTCTTGTCAAGCTGGCGACATTGTTGCCTTTGTTGGTTTAAAGAACACTCAAACCGGCCACACGTTATCTGACGTGAAAAACCCAGCTACCTTAGAGCCTATGGTTTTCCCGGATCCCGTCATCTCGATTGCTATATCACCTAAAGATAAAGGTGGATCTGAGAAAATGGGTATCGCGTTAAACAAAATGACCAAAGAAGATCCTTCTTTTCGTGTAGAAACCGATCAAGAGTCGGGTGAAACCATCCTTAAAGGCATGGGCGAATTACACTTAGACATTAAAATTGACATTTTAAACCGTACCCACGGTGTAGACGTTAACGTAGGTAAACCACAAGTGGCCTATCGCGAAACCATCACACAAGTTTGTGAAGACAGCTACACACACAAAAAGCAATCTGGTGGTTCGGGTCAGTTTGGTAAAATTGATTACACCATCACACCGGGCGAAGCAAATTCTGGTTTCACATTCACCTCTTCGGTTACTGGTGGTAACGTACCACGTGAATATTGGCCAGCAGTAGAAAAAGGCTTTGGTAGCATGATGAACGAAGGTGTATTAGCCGGTTACCCCGTATTAGACGTACATTTAGAATTGCAAGATGGTGCTTTTCACGCGGTGGATTCATCAGCAATGGCATTTGAAATTGCAGCTAAAAATGCTTATCGTCAATCTATGAGCAAAGCAGGCCCACAAATTATTGAGCCAATCATGAAGGTGGATATATTTACTCCAGAAAACCACGTAGGTGACTGTATTGGTGACATGAACCGTCGTCGTGGCATGATTAAGTCGCAAGAAAGCACACCAACCGGTGTTCGTATTAAGTGTGATACGCCACTTAGTGAAATGTTTGGTTACATTGGTGACTTACGTACAATGACATCGGGTCGTGGTCAATTCTCTATGGAATTTTCACACTACAACCCTTGCCCTAAAAACATTTCTGAAGAAGTGATAAAAGAAGCAAAAGAACGCAAAGCCGCTAAAGCTAAGTAACTTAACCTACTAGCTTTGCTTTACTAAAAAGCCGAACAACCTAATGGTTGTTCGGCTTTTTTTATGGCTAAAAAAGTTGAACCAACTACAAACACGCACCTCTAAAGGCTTTGCTTCAATCACTTCTCAAGCAAGACTTAACTAACACAAAACCGTTGCTTACAAGATGCGACTCTACCTTTATACGCATTAAAACCAATAACCCATTAATTGATATTGCATTTTTAGCGTTATTCGTTAAAAATAACAACTACCAATAAACACACTATTTATAAATTATGTTTAAAAAACTATTCATTATTATTTCTACTTTAGCTTTACTAACGGGCTGTTCTAAACCACAATCGCTACCCGCATTAGAACTTAAAAATTTAGCCGGTGAAACCATTTCACTTAGTAGCTACAAAGGTAAAACGCTGTTAATAGATTTTTGGGCGACATGGTGCCCACCCTGTCGCGACTCATTCCCTTGGATGAACGAAATGCAAAACAAATACAAAGACCAAGGCTTAGAAATTGTTGCCATCAGCTTAGATCATGATAAAAAAGCAGTAGAACGCTTTACCACTAAAATACCGCCCGCATTTACGGTGTTACTCGACCCAACCTCATTATCTGCCAGAAGCTATAAAGTTATAGGTATGCCAATGAGTTTTTTGTATGACAAAAACGGCATACTGGTAGAAAAACACGTGGGTTTTAGTTTACAAAAAACAGATTTATACGAAGCCAGTATCAAAAAAGCCTTAGCTAGATAGTTACCTTTACATGGATGAACGCAGATAAACACGGATAAAAGAATATTTAGTGTCAGCATATTAAGAACGACCAACAAACAAAATATAAATACAAAAACACCTTTCCAAAAAGTTTCACTTATCCGTGTTTATCTGCGTTCATCCATGTAAAAAAACGTACAGGCATAAAAAAGCCCCGATAAACGAGGCTTAATTAAACAATATTTAAGTGGTTAGCTTAAAACAAGTTTCCGCCATGTCCATAAGCTGTCATAGCAAATAACATAGGTACAGATAATATAACGTTGATGCGAGACGCATACAAAGCCGTTACTTTTGCTTTTGCAATTTCATCGGCAGTTGCTTCTTTCATACCTAAAATCTTTTGTTGGTTAGGCCAAATTAAAACCCATACGTTAAATAACATAATAGTACCTAACCAAGCGCCCAAACCAATAAGCTCTAAACCCGGTGCAAAAGTAAATGCACCAGCAACATTAGGGCCTAAAGCGGCCATACCTGTTAGCCAAGTAACCGCGGCACCCATACGAAACCAAAGCAAAGCACGAGGAGCCACATATTTACCAATTGCCGCAGGGCCAGGACCATCTTTATCGGCTAGGGCTGCGCCCGTTGCAGGAACTTGTATAAAGTTAAAATAGTACAGTAAACCAATCCAAGTAATACCTGCAAGTACATGCAGCCATACTGTAATTGCTTTGATGTTTATCGAACCAGTCTTAAAAAAGAATGCAACAATAAGTGCTAAAATAAAGCCCGATGCAATCGTGCCTTTAACCGATGTTAATGGATTCATATGAATACCCCTTAATAATAAAATAGGTTTTCTTAAGCGTCATTATTCTTTTTTTAGCGACCCAAGAAAGCGTGCATCATACGTTATGCCTCATTATTTAGCAATAGCCGAGTGTTTTACTAGGTCTTTAATATGTCGTCAAAAATCATCAACTTAAGTCTATTTTCTAATCAAATTCAGGCGATATGTTCAGAAATGGGCGCGCAGTTACAACACTCTGCTTTTTCTACCAATATTCGCGATAGACTGGACTTTTCTTGCGCCATTTTTGATGCCGAAGGGAAACTTTGCGCGCAAGCGGCACACATGTACATTTAGGTAGCATGGCTTATACGATAAAAACTACCAAAATTTAATACTAAATTACCATCCCTAATTTTAAGCAGTCATATAAAATATACATTACTAAAAAAACACAAAAGCTCCTTAATTATGTGCGGAATCTGTGGCGAAATTCGCTTTGACAATACTCGACCTGATTTAAACAATCTAACTAAAATGATGGATGTTATCGCGCCACGTGGGCCAGACGCGGACGGTGTGTTTGCCGAAGGGCCTATTGCTTTAGGTCATAGACGTTTATCAATAATCGACTTAAGCCAGCAGTCTAACCAGCCGATGGTTGATGCCTTTAACGGTTTAACCATTGTTTTTAATGGCAGTATTTATAACTACCCTGCATTACGTGAACAGCTAAAAGCCAAAGGCCACGTGTTTTTTTCTCATGGCGATACCGAGGTGATAATTAAAGCCTTTGTAGAATGGGGGGAAGGTTGCGTAAAACGTTTTGAAGGCATGTTTGCCTTTGTTATTTGGAACAGGGAAAGCCAACAAGTATTTTTCGCCCGAGACAGAATGGGTATCAAGCCCTTTTACTACAGTATTACTAATAAACGCTTTCGCTTTGCATCTACCTTACCTGCGCTATTAAAAACAGACGATATTGCATCCAACTTAAACCCAAACGGTTTACACAATCAGTTTAGTTTGCACGGGGTTGTACCTGCACCCACCACCATTTTTTCTGATATTAAAAAAATCCAACCCGCGCATTGTGGTTACATCAATTTAAACGGTCAGCTTAAAGAAAACCGCTATTGGACATTAAATTCCAACCGCCCAGATACAAAAATGGACGAAAAAGAATGGCAACAAGCAGTGCGCGACTCGTTAGTGCAAGCGGTTAAAAAACGTTCAGACGTGTCCGATGTGCCTGTTGGCGTGTTGCTTTCTGGCGGTTTAGATTCTAGCTTGTTAGTGGGTTTATTAGCAGAAGCTGGTGTTAAAAACTTAAAAACCTTCACCGTAGGTTTTGATGACCAACCCGAAGAAAAAGGCAGTGAGTTTGAATTTTCTGACCCGGTTGCCGAACGGTTTGGTACAGACCACTATAAGTTTCATGTGCCAAACGATGATTTAATCAATCGCCTGCCAGAAGCCATACAAGCGATGAGCGAACCCATGTTTGCTCAAGATGCGATTGCCTTTTATTTATTGTCCGAACAAGTGGCCAAAGAAGTAAAAGTAATACAAAGCGGACAAGGTGCAGACGAAGTGTTTGCAGGGTATTTTTGGTACGAGCAAATGCATTACTCTATCGGCACAGAAATTGACCGTTTTGCCAGCCGATATTTTGACCGCGACCATGATGAAATATTCCAAATGTTAAATAAGCAATATCATGGAGAGGATTACACCCGACAATTATTATCAAGCAAATTTAAGCACATACAAGGTGAGGTGTTTTTAGATAAGGTTTTAAACTTAGACGTAACCACACTAATAGTAGACGACCCCGTAAAACGGGTAGACAACATGACCATGGCATGGGGGCTAGAAGCCCGTGTACCGTTTTTAGACCATCACTTGGTAGAGCTGGTTGCCAGTATGCCACCCGAATTAAAACTAATGGAAAACGGCAAAGGGTTACTAAAAAAAATCGCCAGAGGATTAGTGCCCAACGTAGTAATAGACCGTAAAAAAGGCTACTTCCCCGTGCCTGCGTTAAAGTATGTTCGAGGTGCATTCCATCACAAAGTTAAAGATATACTGACTTCTCAAGCCTGTCGTGAACGTGGATTATTTAACCCCAAATATATAGACACATTACTAGACGCGCCTGACGAACATTTAACCCGCATACAAGGCAGTAAAATTTGGCAACTGGCATTGTTTGAATGGTGGTTACAAACCCACACAAAATAGTACCGCTACCAAAATTGGGGCTACTTGAAATACCATTTTTTATCGCCATAATGTCTTCAACCAACCAATTTATATAGGAATAAAAATGGACGTATTAGAACGTATTGACCAGCAAGTTAAAGAAAACAACGTATTAATTTACATGAAAGGCACGCCCAGTATGCCAATGTGTGGTTTTTCTAGCAGAACCTCTAAAGCCCTTCAAGATTGTGGTGCAGAGTTTGCTTATGTCAATGTTATTGAAGATCAAGAAATCTTTCAAAACTTACCACGTTACCAAGACTGGCCAACGTTTCCACAAGTTTATGTGGGTGGCGAACTAATAGGCGGATGCGACATTACTTTAGAGTTGTTTGAGTCTGGCAAGCTAAAAGAAATGATTGACGCACTGCCAGCTAAGTAATTTGCTTTACACTATTAGACAATTTAAACTGTCTTAAACTTATTTTTAATCGCTGGAGAATATTTTGAGCGGAACTATCGGCGCTGTCACAGACGACAGCTTTGAACAAGATGTATTACAATCAACCACCCCTGTATTAGTCGACTTTTGGGCAGAATGGTGTGGCCCGTGTAAAATGATTGGCCCCATTTTAGAAGAAATTGGTCCAGATTACGCTAACAAACTTAAAATTGTTAAGCTAAACATTGATGAAAATTCTGGCACTCCGCCAAAATACGGCATCCGTGGCATCCCTACTTTATTACTATTTAAAGATGGCGCTGTAGAAGCCACTAAAGTTGGTGCTTTATCTAAATCTCAATTAACGGCATTTTTAGACAGCAATATCTAAAAGCGCAGTAATTTAGCACATAAAATGGCTAAAAAGCCTGTTTTATGTGCTAAAAACGTAAAAACTCAACCATTCTAATTTTTGCTATGCTATAGTGGCTACAGAGCAAATTTAAGCTCTCTCAATACGCCTTTCGGGCACAATAAAACTAAAACACTTTCCCAAATCCCCACTGATAATATGAATTTAACTGAATTAAAACTAAAACCCGTTGCAGAACTTGTTGAACTTGCTAAAGAAATTGGCGTAAAAGATGTAGGACGCGCGCGTTCTCAAGACATCATTTTCAAAATAATGAAAACCGCCGCTAAAAAAGGCGAAACAATTGAAGGCGAAGGCGTTTTAGAAATACTTGCAGACGGATTTGGATTTTTAAGAACCAATCACGGTACTTACCTAGCAGGGCCCGATGATATTTACGTATCACCCAGCCAAATAAGACGTTTTTCTTTACGTACTGGCGATACCATTAAAGGCAAAATACGCTCCCCTAAAGACAGTGAACGTTATTTTGCACTATTAAAAGTATTAGAAATAAATCAAGCCCCACCAGAAGAGTCGCGTAATAAAATCTTCTTCGAAAACTTAACCCCATTACACCCAGAAGAACGTTTTACCCTAGAACGTGGAAACGGCAGTAAAGAAGATTTAACCGCACGTTTTATAGATATTGCAGCCCCTGTTGGTAAAGGCCAACGTGGTTTAATTGTTTCACCACCTAAAACCGGTAAAACAATGATGCTGCAAAATATTGCACAAAGCATCGCATCCAACCATCCAGACGTTCATTTAATGGTATTACTGATAGATGAACGACCAGAAGAAGTGACCGAAATGGAACGCATGGTTCGCGGTGAAGTAATATCGAGCACCTTTGACGAACCTGCAACACGCCACGTACAAGTGGCAGAAATGGTAATTGAAAAAGCCAAACGTTTGGTAGAAGCTAAAAAAGACGTGGTTATTTTATTAGACTCTATTACCCGTTTAGCGCGTGCTTACAACATAGTTGTACCATCGTCGGGCAAGGTGCTTACCGGTGGTGTAGATGCCAACGCATTACAACGCCCAAAACGCTTTTTTGGTGCGGCACGTAATATAGAACACGGCGGCAGTTTAACTATTTTAGCCACCGCATTGGTCGATACCGGATCACGCATGGACGAAGTGATTTACGAAGAATTTAAAGGCACAGGTAATATGGAACTGGTGCTAGAGCGTAGCTTCTCAGAAAAACGCGTATTCCCTGCTATTAACATTACCCGTTCTGGCACACGTAAAGAAGACCTACTAATGACACCAGAGCAGTTACAAACTACTTGGGTACTGCGTAAGTTTTTAAACACCATGGACGACTTTGAAGCACTTGAGTTTGTGATGGATAGAATGCAATCTACCCAAACTAATGAAGAGTTTTTCCAGATGATGAAGTCTTAAAAGCTTCTGCATGGATAAGCAGGATAAAAGCGGATAAAACCTGCATTATTTACTTATAAGTAAGCTTAAGAAAGAACTGATTAACAGGATAAAGCATGGTTAAAAGTTTAACCTCAGTCAATGCATAAGCATTGGCTATTATACTAAGCATTGCTAGTTTTGAAAACTCCAGTTAATCAAGACTCCCTAAACAAGCTTTAAACTTATCCGCTTTTATCCTGTTCATCCATGCAAACTCATTATTTTTAGCCAAACTCTCTTATCACGCCTAAGGACACCTTTCTTACATGAATATAGATACACCTGAATAAATAGCAAGGGGTCGACGAAATAGGCTGTTTTATAGCTTAATTAATTGCTGTTTAAAATCTTTTGGTGGGTTGTCTTTAGTTATTAACCAGCGTTCGCCAAGTTCGTTTTCGTACCAACCTTTATCAAACTGCAAAGGCTCTACTGTATAAGCCCACCACGCCCCACTGGCATCTTGTGCTAACCAGTTGGCTTTTTTAGGAATCAGATTGTGATTGGTAATTGCTAAAAATTCTGCAGACTTAACATCTACGTTGCCAGCATCACCCCTTCGGGATTCGCTATCGCTCACCAATTTGCTCCTGCAAATTAATTACTTATGATACTGCTTAGAAATACGATGAACGGCTTCTACTAAAAAGCCTACTTTGTCGGGGTCTATATGCTGATGAACACCATGGCCTAGGTTAAATACATGGCCACTACCGTTGCCGTAACCTGCTAAAACACGTTCTACTTCCTTTTCTATCGCCTGTTCAGATGCATACAATACATTCGGGTCTAGGTTGCCTTGTAACGCTACTTTATCGCCAATTCTTGCACGGGCTTGACCAATTTCACAAGTCCAGTCTAAACCCACAGCATGACTACCAATTGACGCAATATTTTCTAACCATTGTCCACCATTTTTAGTAAAGACAATTACAGGTATGGTTTCGCCATCTACCTCGGTATTTAAACCGGCAATAATTTTTTGCATGTAATTGAGCGAGAATTCTTGATAATTATGCGGTGCTAATATGCCACCCCACGTATCAAATATTTGTACCGCTTGTGCGCCTGCGGCTATTTGTGCATTAAGGTATAACGTTACCGACTGCGCCGTTATATCTAACAAGTGATGCAACAACTCTGGGTTGCTAAACATCATGGTTTTAATTTTACTAAACTCTTTACTGCTAGAACCTTCCACCATGTAAGTGGCCAATGTCCAAGGGCTACCACTAAAACCAATCAATGGCACTTTATCGTTTAATGCACCACGAATGGTTCTTACCGCGTCCATTACATAACCTAAGTCATCTTCTGGGTCGATAACGCCTAAGTTTTTAATGGCTTTTTCATTGTCTGCTGGGCGTTCAAATTTTGGCCCTTCACCTTCACTAAAATACAAACCTAAACCCATCGCATCGGGGATGGTTAAAATGTCGGAGAATAATATGGCGGCATCTAAATCAAAACGTTCAAGTGGCTGTAACGTTACCTCACATGCCAACTCTGGATTGGTGCATAAATCCATAAAACTGCCCGCTTTGGCACGGCTGGCTTTATACTCTGGCAAGTAACGACCAGCTTGGCGCATAATCCAAATTGGTGTGTGGCTTACTTCTTTTTTTAATAAGGCGTTAATGAAGGTATGTTTAGACATAGTAAAATTTTAAAATTTATTTGCAACTAAGGATACGCGATTCTTGAATAAGAATCTGAGTATTGAACGTTTAAAAACAACAAAAACAGCGTTTAAGACAATTTAGCTTTAATGCTTCCGCTTAACTTACCCATGTCTGCACGGCCTTCCATTTTGGGTTTTAACCAACCCATCACTTTGCCCATATCTTTCATGGTTGCAGCTTTTGTTTCTGCCATCGCTTGATCTATCAAATCCAAAACTTCTTGCTCAGTTAATGGCTGAGGAAGGTATTGTGTGATAATTGCCAGTTCAGACTCTTCAATATCAATTAAGTCTTGGCGGTTAGCTTTTGCAAATTGCTCTATAGACTCACGCCGTTGTTTAGCCATTTTAGTTAAAATGCTAACAAACCTTGCGTCATCCACTTCTACGCGCTCATCCACTTCTATCTGTTTGATAGAGGCACTCATAGAACGTAACGTTTTAAGACGTTCCTTGTCTTTTGCTTTCATCGCAACAATAATGTGCGACTTTAGCTCAGATACTGAAGCCATATAGACTTAGTAAAATCTAACGCGACGGGATAATTCTTTAGAAACTTTCTTTTGAGAACGTTTAACAGCAGCAGCTTTTTTGCGCTTACGTTCTGCGGTTGGCTTCTCGTAAAATTCACGAGCTCTTGCTTCTGTAACTACGGCTGCTTTTTCACAGGCACGCTTAAAACGACGCATTGCATATTCAAATACTTCATTTTCTTTAATTCGAACTTCAGGCATAATCCCTCTCGATTACTATGTACTTCAACGAACCGGCAATTGTAATATAAAACAATCCGTATTCACACTTTTTATTTCAAAATAACGACTTTATTATGATTGTTTTAGGTATAGAAACATCTTGCGACGAAACTGGCCTTGCCATAATGGACAGCAAAAAAGGCTTAATAGCAGACCAGCTTTACAGCCAAATTAAACTGCACGCCCTATATGGCGGTGTTGTGCCAGAATTAGCCTCGCGCGATCATGTGCGCAAATTAAACCCCTTATTAAACGATTGCTTAAAACAAGCCAACCTAAAACTTCAAGACTTAGACGGCATAACCTACACAAAAGGCCCAGGTTTAGCAGGCGCATTATTAACCGGTGCCAGTTTTGCCAAAAGTTTAGCATGGTCGTTAGGCATTCCCAGCCTAGGCATTCATCACCTAGAAGGCCACATAGTCGCCAGCATGATGGATACCAACGACATACAATATCCATTTTTAACGCTACTGGTTTCTGGTGGACACACACAAATAATAAAAGTAGACAGCTTTGGCAGCTACGACATAATTGGCGATACTTTAGACGATGCCGCAGGCGAAGCGTTTGATAAAACCGCCAAATTACTAGGCTTGCCTTATCCGGGTGGGCCACAAATTGGCAAACTAGCGGAACAAGGCGAGCACGGTGTTTTTAAATTTCCAAGGCCAATGGTAAACCGCCCAGGGTTAGACTTTAGCTTTAGTGGCATAAAAACCTTTGGCATAACCACTTACAATAAAATTGAAAACGTCACCCAACAAGATAAAAAAAACATCGCCTACGCTTTTGAAGATGCCGTAGTGGACACCTTATTTATAAAATGCAAACGTGCAGTAGAACAAACCGGTTATAAAACCATAGTTATAGCGGGCGGTGTTGGGGCTAACACCAAGTTGCGCCGCGTGTTTAAACAACGCTTTGCAGAAAAGCAGGTAGCCATCCACTACCCTGCTTTAAAATACTGCACCGACAATGGCGCAATGATTGCTTATGCAGGCTTGAAGCGTTTAGAAATGAAACAAAGTGAAAACACCGAGATAGATATTAAACCACGGTGGCCATTGTCAGATTTAAACAACAATTAAACGACCGCCAAAACACCCCTAAACTGTCGACCCCTTGCCTACAGCATGCAGGTACATTTTGCCTATATGGATATAGGTACGCGTGTTTGCAGGAGCAAATAAGCGCGAGTGCACATGAATGCGCAAGGAGAATGCGACCGTAGATACAAGTCAAAAACTCATCTTTTTATTCAAATTTAGCATTATCTAAAAAAGATAATATTTGGCTTGCGACAACGTCACTGCTTCGCATTCTGCCATGGTTTACATTTAACAATACAAAATCTGTCATACCGGGTAAAACGGTAGAATAAACAGGGATTAAACCGTCGCTTTTACCTTCGATTACGTCAGACATAAAAACAGATTTAACTGAACCTGCAATCACACCTAAAGGGTAATAAGGTTTTTGTAAACTATCTAAAAATGGTGACTTTTTTGAGGACAATACCATTACCGACTCACCCAAAACACCAAACCACCACTTGTCTTTATAAAGGTCTACTACTGGCGTACCTTTATTGGGTGTACCCATTAATACTACTTTTCCCAAATTATCAATTCGTCTTTTATCTAAATAGTACCTAATTAACAAACCACCCATAGAATGACCAACAAAATGAATTTTTTCTGCTTTACGAGAGCAACAAGCATCTATTTTTCTAATAATTTCTTGTTTAAGCTCATCAATGTTTTGGTTTATTGATTCATACTCAATAGGGACAACGTTGTAACCTGCTTTATTGATTTTTTCTGCAAGGTTTTCGGTAGCAAAGTTACTGCGTCCATAACCGTGTAATAACACCACGGTTTCTGCCTCTTTAGTGAACTTTAATTGCGGCGTAGAACATGCACCAATTGCTAAAGTAAATATCAAAACAAAGCCTAAAGTTAAATATTTCATAGCTAATTTATTATTTAAGAACTAGCCTTAAAGTATAGATAATTAATTTTAGATGTTTTGTAACGTGAGTTGTTTATTCTGAACCGTCAAGAATGCGTTTAATGTTTTCTTTATGTCGCCAAAATAACAATATTGAAATAAACAATACCGCACCCGTCATTATCAAATTAGCTTCGACAAAGTAAACATAAAGGGGTAATAAGGCAAAAGTAACTAACGCTGCAAATGATGACATTTTTAAACCAAACGCCACCAAAAGCCACGTTGCTATGGCTGCCACACCCGCCATCCAAGACAGCCCAAGCAGTGCGCCTAATGCGGTTGCAAC
Organism: uncultured Gammaproteobacteria bacterium; assembly: GCA_964589575.1. Lineage (GTDB taxonomy): Bacteria > Pseudomonadota > Gammaproteobacteria > QNFE01 > CAZPSE01 > CAZPSE01. The sequence goes on from CAZPSE010000011.1 coordinate 30,380, forward strand.
ACCTTTACCGCCTTTAAATTGAAAAAACACGGGGTATAAATGCCCTAAAAAACTGGCCATCGCAACAAGTGAAATAATCAACGTATCTTGCGTAACTAACCTTGCTATTAATACCGCTATCAAACCTTTTAGCATGTCGCCAGCTAGTGTAATTGCGGCCGCCTTATTGCCACCCAGCCTTTTAACATTGGTCGCCCCGGGGTTATTAGAACCGGTGGTTCTTGGGTCGGGCAAACCCATAACTTTACAGGTGATGATGGCCGCAGATATTGAGCCTAATAAATAGGCCATTAAAATTAATCCTGCAAAAATTAGGGTCTCGTTCATTCGATTTAATATGTTTATTTTGAGGTAAAATAATACCATGAGTACGTTATTACACACAGAAACTTTTGGTCAAGGCAGCCCCGTGGTTTTATTGCACGGCTGGGGTATGAACAGCCAAATATGGCCTAAAGCCCTTTTACAAAGCTTTGGCGTGCAATGGACATTGATCGATTTACCCGGCCACGGGTTGTCTAGCCACATTGCGCTTAGTGATAATTTAGACGATGTTTTAGACCAATTAGAAAAAGTCATTCCTAACAACGCAACATTAATAGGCTGGTCTTTAGGTGGCATGTTTGCCCTTGCATTAACACAAAGGCTTGCAAAAAAGCCCAATAAAATAGCAAGGGGTCGACGATTAGGGCTTATTTCTAGCACGCCTTTGTTTGTAAAAAAAACAAACTGGCCTTACGCCACGCAAAGCGATACCTTAAAATTATTTGCAAACAACTTAACCTGCAATGCCAAGCTAACCATTAAACGCTTTATCGCCTTACAATTTATAAACGAGAAAGATGCCAAGCAACAAATCATCCACATACAAAAAAAAGTTTTAGACAACGCAACCTTAGACAAACAATCACTACTAACGGGTTTACACTACCTACAAAGTTTAGATTTACGTAAAGACTGCACGCAATTATCTCAAAACGTAGTGGGCTTTTATGGAGCGTTGGATAATTTAGTCCCCATAAAAGCCACAGCAAGCATTGAAAGCTGTTTTAGTCACCGACAATTCACTACAATAACGTCTGCAAAATCGGGTCATGCACCTTTTTTAAGCGACCCTAAACTTTTTAAACAATTTTTATTACAAGTAATCAACCCATGACCGAGCCGCTAAACCCATCACACGTTATAAATAAAGCGCTGGTCAGAAAATCTTTTGATAAGGCCGCACCTGCCTACCATAAGGCCGCCATTTTACAATTAGACGTTGCCGAACATTTATTAAGCCGCTTAGATTACATACAAATACAACCCAAAACCATTTTAGACATTGGCTGTGGCACCGGTTTTATTACCCACGGTTTAAAGAAAAAATACCCAAAAGCGACCATTGTATCTTTAGACTTATCTACCGCGATGCTAAAAACCCTTAGCAAGCTCAATGACGGTTGGTTTAAAAAAAGTAAAACCGTTTGTGCAGATGCAGAAAACTTACCCTTTGCAGAGCAACAGTTTGACTTAATCATCTCTAGTCTAACCTTCCAATGGTGCCAAAATACTCAAGGTTTATTTGAAGGCATCCAGCGTTGTTTAAAAACCGACGGCTTATTAATGTTTAGCTCTTTTGGTACCGATACATTAAAAGAACTGCAATACGCATGGGCGCAAGTAGACCCGCTAACCCACGTTAATAAGTTTGAAGACATGCACAATATTGGCGACGCGTTAATTAACATGGGGTTTCATTTACCGGTAATGGATGCCGAACGCATTGTTAAATACTACCCTTCGGCACTTGAGTTAATGCGCGAATTAAAAACAATTGGCGCACATAATGTTAACGCTGGGCGCAAAAAAGGCCTAACAGGTAAGCAAGGGGTCGACGAAATGAGCACTTTTTACGATGCCTTAAGAACCGAGCAAGGGCTGCCTGCAACATACGAAATTATCTACGGCATCGGCTGGAAAAAAGAATTAACCATACAACCGCAAGCAACAGCACAGGTTGTGCAGTTTAAACGCTAAGCTTTTAATTTATGAAACCCTCATTACTTTTTATTTTAAACAACCACGGTGTAATCGCCTACCCAACCGAAACGGTGTTTGGCATTGGCTGCAACCCCAATAGCAACATTGCTTTAAATAAAATTAATAGCATTAAACAACGTGATGAAAATAAAGGGTTCATTATTGTTTCCAATAATATTGAACACTTACAGCAATACACCCGTTTTGACTTGAGCTTACTAAAGCAACCCAAGCGTGCCACTACTTATATTGTGCCGTGCAAAAAACAATTTATTGGTTTACTAACGGGCAATAAAAACAGCATTGCTATTCGGCTGTCTAACCACCCTCAAATTGCAGATATTTGCAATTTATTAAATCATGCCGTGGTATCTACAAGCTTAAACCTGTCTGGTAAACCGGCCATAACTTGTAATAGTGACGCAAAAAAACAGTTTGAGGAAGCCTTAGACTTTGTTGTGGCGGGAGAGTGTGGTGGCCAGCAACCCAGCCAAATAATAAATGCCGTTAGTTTAAAAACAATTAGGCAATAGTTTGCTTAGCGAAGCCCTGATTAACTGGGTAGAGCATGGTTAAAAAGTTCAACCTCGATCAATGCAAATAAGTATTGGCTATTATGCTAAAGCGCTAAGCCTTGCTTGTTCACAGCTTTATCGTGAACTAGCAAGGCTTATCAAGCGGGCTATTGGAACATTATCAGATAACGTTATCGCTTGCCGCTTGTAAGCCTCGCTAGTTTTGAAAAAGCACCAAAACGAGCAATGCTTAACGCTAATAGTTTGAAAACTTCAGCTAATCAGTTCTTCCTTAGGGTACGGGCAATGTTTGCAATTATTACCACAACAACTACCACGTTTTAAATGCGCCCACTTAGTGAAAACATAATTCCCGTTATCAATATAAAAATCTATATTCTCAATTGACGCTACATCGCATGGGCTTTTAGCCGCGTTTAAAAGCATACTGTCTAAACCTTGGTTTGCAATATAATCATCAACCGCTTTATGAAAGGCAACAGCAAGACATTTAGGGCATAAACATTGTTGCTTATTATTAATTGCTACAAAAGCGGGGAAACTAGCACACCAGCAAAATGGCGTTTTTTTTGCTAAGCAATCAAACGTTGCACGGCACTTAGCGCATTGGCTTTTAATAAAAAACAACACCCTCAAACGAGTGGCTATTAACAATATCACTAACCATCATTTTTCGTTTACCGGGCATTTGCATTTCTGTAATGCAAATAGCACCATCTTTTACTGCAACAATAATGCCATTTTTATCAAAACTAATTACCGTACCAACGGCTTCGTTGTTTTGTTTTTTTGCCACGTTGGCAGTCCAAATGCGTACCGTTTTTCCGTTCATATTGGTTTGTGTTACAGGCCAAGAGTTAAAAGCATTAACCATTCTAACAAGGCTTTGCGCGCCACTATTCCAATTAATTGTGGCTTCTGCCTTAGTTAGCTTTTTTGCATAATTGGCTAATCCATCATCTTGTTTTTCAGCCACTACGGTTTTATCAAAAATGGAGGGTAAAACTTGCAATAACGCCTCACCACCTAGCTTCATTAAATCGTCATGCAAAATAGAAGCGGTATGATTCGCCCTTATTTTTAAGCTTTTCTTTATCAACATATCACCTGTGTCTAGGCCAATATCCATATTCATTATCGTTATGCCTGTCTCGGCATCGCCCGCTAAAATAGAACGCTGTATAGGAGCCGCCCCCCGCCACCGTGGTAATAACGATGCATGAATATTAATACAACCGTATTTAGGTGCATCCAATATCGCCTTAGGCAAAATTAAACCATAAGCGGTCACTATCATTAAATCTGCATTAAGTGATTTAAAAAAAGCGTGTTGCTCTTCTTCTTTTAGCGTTAACGGCTGATAAACAGGTATATTATTATCTAACGCAAACGCTTTAACAGGGCTGGCGGTTAATTTTCTACCGCGCCCTGCTGGGCGATCTGGCTGGGTATAAACAGCAATAACTTGATAATTGCTATTGTTTAGCAACTGTTTAAGCCCTTCTACGGCAAAGTCTGGCGTGCCTGCATAAATTATTTTTTTCATTTATTTGGTGGCTTCTTTTAATATTTTTTTACGTAACCGTTGCACTTTAATTTTAGATAAATAATCAACAAACAGTTTTCCATTTAAATGATCCAGCTCATGCTGAATGCAAACGGCTAAAAACCCGCCCACTGTTTTTGTATATTTTTTTCCATTAACATCCAATGCTGTATAAGTAATTTCTTCAGCTCTGGTCACTTTTTCAAAATATCCAGGCACAGAAAGGCAACCCTCTTCGCTTTCTTCGGTTCCCGTTTTAGAAATAATGTTTGGATTAATTAGTCTTATTGGCTGATTCTTTTCTTCACTAACATCTATTACCACCAATCTTTTATTAATATTAACTTGCGTTGCAGCCAAACCAACGCCCGGTGCGTCGTACATTGTTTGCAACATAGAGTTTAATATTTTGTTAATTTCAGGGGTCACTTCACTAACGGCCTTGGCTTTTGTTCTTAAACGCGGGTCAGGGAAATGTAATATATCTAATATAGCCATAAGTATTTACAAATAAACATTAAAATAGTGATGTAATCATTTGATTTTGTTTTAAAAATTCATTAAAGTGAGTTCTAATAAACACCACTATTGTATCAATGGACCGCGTTTCATGCAGAACAAAAAAATAACTCAAGCAATACTGTCTCTTTTTGCCTTTTCGCTTTTAGCCATTGCACCTACTCAAAGTTATGCCAATACAGAAAATAACGATGTAATACAAAACAAGGTGGATGTTCGTTTACGCACTTCTCATCCAAATAATTACGTGGTAAACAAAGGCGATACACTATGGGCAATTGCTGATAAATTTTTACAAAACCCGTGGATTTGGCCACAAATATGGGATGCCAACCCGCAAATTAAAAACCCGCATTTAATATACCCTGGCGACGTTATTAGTGTTATTTATGTAAACGGCCAAGCACTTTTACATGTAGAGCGCCCGCTCGCTAAGGCTGGCAACCAACCTCAAACAGCTAACCAAACACCGTCACGCACAGCTACTAATACAACCGCAAATGAAAAAAACCCCGCCCTGCAACCGCGTATAGACGATACACCAACTGATTTACCGGTAGTTAGGTTAAGCCCTACAATACGGTTTGAAACAATTAAAGAAACCGTAAAACCTATAGAGGCGTCTGCCATAGAAGCCTTTTTAATTGCACCAAAAATATTTTCTGAACAAGAATATGAAACCTTACCTTATGTTATTGGTGATAACCAAAGCCGTTTAATAAGCGGCCTAGGAAACGAAATATACATACGCGGTTTAGATAATATTAACGAATTCCGCTACAGTGTTTACCACAAAGGTGAAACGTTTATTGACCCTGAAAATGGCAGCGTTTTAGGTTACGAAGCCATTTTAGTTGCCGAAGCAAGAGTGCGCAGATTTGGCGATCCTGCCGTTGCATTTATTACAAAAAGCTTGCGCGAAGTATTAAGTGGCGACCGTTTAGTACCTACCGATTTAAGCAAGCTAAACCATAATATATTACCTAGCGTGTCGGAAGTTGAATTTGATGGACGTATTATTGCGCTATTTGATGCGCTAAGCCAGTCTGCCCGTAACCAAATCGTTGTGACCAATTTAGGACAAAGAGACGGCATAGAAGTCGGTAATGTTTTAGCCGTTCAAAAACATGGCGGGTCAATAGTAGATCGATTTGATGTGAATGACGATGGCGATGCTAAAAAAGTCATCATCCCCAATATCACCTCTGGCATTGTTATGGTATTTAAAGTCTTTGAGCGTGTTTCTTACGCACTAATTATGCGCTCTGACGCACCTATTCAAATTAATGATTCGTTGAGCAACCCTAAGTAATTTTTGATAACTTGTGGCTACTACCGCGCTGAATGACTGGTTATCTCTTGTCCATACCCGTGGCTTAGGGCCTAAAACACTAAAAAAACTACTCATCCAATTTAGTAATATTAGCCACGTAATTAATGCCAACCGCCAAGACTTAAAAAAGGCGGGCATTAATCAAAACGTTATCGAACAACTAACCAACCCAGAACGCCAACAACAAGCCATCACAAAAGAATTAGATTGGGCAAAAGAAAAAAACAATCACATAATATGTATTGATGATGAAAGCTACCCCAACCAACTAAAACAATTTGATGACGCACCTTGGGTGTTATATGTAAAAGGCGACGTGGATGTTTTAAAAACACTGCAAATTGCCATTGTTGGTAGCCGAAACGCCAGCCATCACGGTGGTAAAAATGCCTATCAATTTGCACAGTATTTAGCCAGTAACGGCATTACCATTACCAGCGGTTTAGCTTTAGGCATAGACACTTTTGCACACCAAGGCGCACTAGCAGGCAACGGTTTAACTGTAGCTGTTGCAGCAACCGGTTTAGACCGCGTGTACCCCGCTAAAAACAAAGATTTAGCCAATCAAATAATGCAAGAAGGCGCGATAATTTCTGAATACCCTTTAGGCACACAACCACAAGCTGGCTTTTTTCCTAGGCGTAATCGTATTATCAGCGCCTTAAGCGCCGGTACTTTAGTAGTAGAGGCCGCCCTTAATAGTGGTTCATTAATTACCGCCAACTACGCTTTAGAACAAGGTAAAGAAGTTTTTGCAATACCGGGTAGCATTCACGACCCATTAGCAAAAGGTTGCCATGCATTAATAAAACAAGGGGCAAAATTAGTAGAAAATGCACAAGATATTTTTCAAGAACTGTCTCCTTCTTTAATAGAAGAGAATAAAAAATCATTTAGCCCTTCCTCCAACAAGCCCAATATAGCAAACAACGCCGTTAATAGTATTGACCCCGAACACCAGAAACTGTTATCTTTTTTAGAATACAATTACCTTTCAGTCGATCAAATTATTCAGTTGAGTGGCATGACAGCTCAAACCGTTTCTTCTATTTTATTAATGCTAGAACTGCAAGATTTAGTCGTATCATCCTCTGGCGGTCGTTACGCTTTAGCTCCACAATAAATATCTCCTAATGGTTAATTTTCACAAAACATTTAAAAGTTAAAAAGTTTTGTGGTATTGTTTCGCCATCTTCACCCTATTTAAAGAGAAATTACGGGAAAAATGGCAAAAAATCTTTTAATTGTTGAGTCTCCAGCAAAAGGCAAAACTATAAAAAAATATTTAGGCAAAGACTATGAAGTCTTAGCCTCTTACGGGCATGTACGTGACCTTATTGCCAAAGATGGCGCGGTCGATACTGATGATAATTTTAAAATGAATTATCGAGCAGTACACCGTAATAAAAAACATTTTGATGCCATAAAACGTCTACTAAAAACCTCCGACACTTTACTTCTCGCAACTGACCCCGATAGAGAGGGTGAGGCAATATCGTGGCATTTATTAGAAATGCTAAACGAAAAAAAGCTATTAAAAAACAAAAAAGTAGCTCGCGTAGTTTTTCACGAAGTCACCAAACGTTCGGTTAACGAAGCGGTTAATAACCCGACAGAAATTGATATGGACCAAGTGAATGCCCAGCAAGCAAGGCGTGCATTAGACTTTTTAGTTGGTTTTAATTTATCACCCTTATTATGGAAAAAAATAAAATACGGCCTTTCTGCAGGTCGTGTACAAAGCCCAGCTTTGCGCTTAATTGCAGAACGTGAAGATGCCATTCAAGCCTTTATACCCGAAGAATATTGGACTGTACAAGCTGCAACCGTAAAAGATAAAAAAGACATTAACGCCAATTTATTTACACTAGCATCAGAAAAAATAAAAAAGTTTACCGTCAATAATGCCGACCAAGCAGCAACCATAAAGAAAGATTTACTAGCTTGTGCCAATGGTGAATTAATTGTTGGTAACATCACACGAAAACAAAGAAAGCGTAATCCTGCTCCACCATTTACCACCTCTACCATGCAGCAAGAAGCAGTAAGAAAGCTAGGTTTTTCTGCACAACGTGCCATGCGAACGGCGCAAAACTTGTACGAAGGTATTGCCATTGCAGAAGGTGAAGTGGGTTTAATTACCTATATGAGAACCGACTCGGTAACACTGTCCGAAGAGGCTTTAGCTGAAATTAGAGCAGAAATACCCAAGTTATATGGCAAAGACATGTTGCCCGATAGCCCAAAATATTACAAAACAAAAAGCAAAAATGCACAAGAAGCTCACGAAGCAATTCGCCCAACATCAGTTAAGCATAACCCTAAAGACATTAAGAGTTACTTAACCACAGACCAATATAAGCTATACAATTTAATTTGGAAACGTACCGTTGCTTGCCAAATGGTTCATGCAACAATGGACACCGTAAGTGCCAACTTAAATTGTGGCGACAAAGCCGTATTTAGAGCCTCTGGCTCTACCATTAAACACGCTGGTTTTATCAAAGTTTATCAAGAAGGTTTAGACGATGAAGAAAGCCAAGATGATGAAAAAATGTTGCCTATATTGGTCGAAGGTGAAAAACTGCCTTTAAAAGACATTGTTACCGAGCAACATTTTACCGACCCGCCACCCCGTTTTAACGAAGCAACCTTAGTAAAAACATTAGAAGAATACGGCATCGGCCGCCCATCTACCTACGCCAGCATTATTTCTACTTTAGTAGATAGAGAATACGCCACATTAGAACAACGTCGTTTTACACCAACTGATATTGGAAAAATTGTTAATAGCTTTTTGTCTAAATACTTTACCAAATATGTAGATTACGATTTTACTGCCAAACTAGAAGATGACTTAGATGCCATCGCGCGTGGCGAAAGTGAAATGATTCCTTTGCTGGAAAAGTTTTGGAAACCCTTTACAACACTAATAGCCGAAGTAGAAGAAAACGTTACCCGCGACGAGGTTTTACAAGCCAGAATCATTGGCGTGCATCCAGAGTCTGGCAAACCGATGAGCGTTAGAATGGGACGTTTTGGCCCGTTTGTACAAATTGGCGACAAAGATGTTGATGAAAAACTCAAGTTTCAAGGATTACGCCCAGGTCAAAAAATGGACGAAATCACTTTGGAAGACGCATTAATTTTATTCCAATTACCACGAGACTTAGGCGAGTCACCAGAAGGCGAAAAAATTACAGTCAACATAGGGCGTTTTGGCCCTTATGTAAAATACGACAGTAAGTTTGCATCGATGAAAGAAGATGACCCGTACACTATAGAATTACCACGCGCTTTAGAACTGGTTGCAGAAAAAAAATTAATTGATGCCAACCGTATTATTCAGGTGTTTGAAGAACAGGGAATAGAAGTTTTAAATGGTCGATATGGGCCTTATATTACTGACGGTAATAAAAATGCCAAAATACCTAAAGACAAAGAACCCAAAGAATTAACTTTAGAAGAATGCCAAGAACTGATAGCGGCAGCACCAGAGAAGAAGTCTCGGGGTAAGAAAAAAACCAACAGTAAAAAGAAAACCGCAGCCAAGAAAAAAACCACTTCAAAAAAGAAAACAGCCTCTAAAAAGAAAGCAACCAGTAAGAAAAAAACTGCGTCCAAAAAGAAGGCAGCCAGTAAAAAGAAATCAACGGCTAAAAATAAACCAGAAATTTAAACGTCATCATTAAAATAAGTAGCTAAAATAACCTCTTATCTACTTTTCAAATTTAAATACCTCTTCTGTCAAAACAAATAAATAATGATTAACTTAACCGTAGACTTAGCAGACCGAAGTTACCCCATTTTTATCGGCAAAAATTTATTAAGTAATGAAAATGTACTGGTGCCGTATATAACCGGCAAACAAGTATTAATTGTTTCAAACACCACTGTTGCTCCGTTATACCTAAACAAAGTTAAGGCGTTATTAAGCACTAAAGACGTTTTTGAAATTATTTTACCTGATGGCGAAAAATACAAAAATCAAGATACCCTTAATACTATTTACGATGCTTTACTAAAAAACCGTTTAGATAGAAGTTGCACTTTAATTGCATTAGGTGGCGGTGTAGTTGGTGATATGACGGGGTTTGCGGCTGCAAGCTACCAACGTGGTGTTAATTTTATACAAATACCCACAACGCTATTGTCTCAGGTAGATTCTTCTGTGGGTGGTAAAACTGGCATCAATCATCCGCTTGGGAAAAACATGATTGGTGCATTTAAGCAGCCACAATGCGTTATTGCCGACACTGACACATTAAAAACCTTAGCAAAAAGAGAACTATCAGCAGGTTTTGCCGAAGTGGCTAAATACGGGTTTTTACATGATGAACCCTTTATCACTTGGCTAGAAAATAATGTAGACGCTATATTTGATTTAGATGATTCCACATTAGCCTATGCAATTGAAAAATCTTGCCAAGCCAAGGCAGACATTGTTGCCGCCGATGAGTTTGAATCTGCCAAGCGTGCATTACTCAACTTTGGCCATACCTTTGGTCATGCAATAGAAACACAAATGGGCTACGGCAATTGGTTACATGGTGAGGCCGTTGCAGCTGGCATGTGTATGGCAACTAGAATGTCTCAAATAATGGGTGCCGTTAGCGAAGCCGACGTGAATCGCGTTGAAAAACTATTAAAACGCGCGTTTTTACCCATAACACCCGCTAAAGAAATGACCAAAGCTTTATTTATAAAAACCATGTCTGTAGATAAAAAGGTTAAGAACAATATCGTTACTTTAATTTTATTGTCTAAACTGGGCAACGCCATCATCTCTAACGACTATGCCCAAAAACATTTAGATGCCACTTTCAACTTTTATAACGTATAACATGTTAGAAACCAAACACCTCAACAACCTTCCTCAGCAACCTTATATATCGAATGCGTTTAGGATGTTATTAAACGTTACTAAAAACAAATTATTAAACAGTACCGATTTATTAGTCATTAAAGGTGAACAAGGCATAGGTAAAACCACTTTTTGCCAACAACTTAGGTTAGAGTTAAAACACGACGCACAAACAATTATCATCAATAGCGACCCAAACCTACATGCCAATGATGTGTTTAAAAAAATGTTGTTTCGTTATCAGCAAAAACCCGAAGATGATTTAAAAAACTGCTTAAGCTCATTGTCTCATTACTTAAAAGCCACCATACAAGCTGTGGGTGTAGTGGTTTTAGTCATTGATGATTGCCACTTGGTTTACCCAAAACATTTAGAATATATTTTACAAAGCCTAGAAGCTTTTGATGAAATATTACACAGTAAATTAAAAATATTATTGGTTGGTGAGTCGTCAATAGAACATAATTTAAGCCAAATAAAAGTTAACAGCATTAATAAGGGCACGGTAGTAAGCAGCGTGATTAGACCGATAGCAAAAGAAAACACTGCCGACTACCTAAAACACTGCTGTAGCGTCGACCCCTTGCATACAATAGATGAGCCAAAACTAACCAATACACAATTAATTACGTTGTATCAAAGCAGCAAAGGTATTCCTGCGTTAATTAACAGTGGTTTTGAAAAAACAATAATTCAAGGTGAGCATGCAACTGCAAAATCTATGTTAGATTCTAGCCAGTTTTATTTTTCTAGCCTATCTAAAAAAGCAAAAGGGCTAAGTGAAAAATTAGGAATTAAGCCGTCTTAACCCATTATGGCAGGCCGAATTCCACAAGAGTTTATTACCCAGCTTTTAGAAAGTGCAGACATAATTGATGTTATTTCTGAAAAAATATCACTAAAAAAAGCCGGTAATTCATACAAAGCCTGTTGTCCTTTTCATCACGAAAAAACCCCTTCCTTTTCAATCAGTCAAGACAAACAGGTTTACCACTGCTTTGGTTGCGGTGTTTCTGGCTCTACCTTACAATTTATAATGGACTACGACAATTTAACGTTTGTAGATGCCGTAGAAGAATTAGCCCGTTTTTACCACCAAGAAGTGCCTTATGAAAAGTCCAACTTTGAGCAAAACAATAACAATAGTGGTCAATCCAATTATCAATACAAACAAACCATAAGCGACATATTATTAAAGTGCAGTAATTACTACCGTCAAACATTAGGACAATCTGAGGTTGCAAAAAATTACCTAAAAGGCAGAGGTTTATCTGCAGAAATTGTAAAAAGCTTTCAGCTTGGTTTTAGCCTAGACCAATGGAATCAAGTAGATAAACTTGCACCTAGTGAAAAAGAAAATTTAATTAAAGCAGGCATGTTAATCAAGTCCGATAAAGGTTCTATTTACGACCGCTTTAGAAACCGTATAATGTTTCCTATCGTCAACAAACGTGGCTCGGTAGTGGGTTTTGGCGGGCGTTCTTTAGATAACGAGCAAAAACCTAAATACTTAAACTCGCCAGAATCACCCACTTACGATAAAAGCAAAGAGCTGTACGGGCTATATCAAGCCATACAATTTGACCGACGACCTGACAAATTAATTATTGTTGAAGGTTATATGGACGTTATCGCGCTTGCTCAATATGGCATACATTGCGCCATAGCCAGTTTAGGTACAGCCACATCTGCATATCAAATTAAAGACGCATTAAGAAATTGCTCAACCTTAGTATTTTGTTACGACGGTGACTCTGCCGGTCAAAAAGCCGCCGTTAGAGCCGCAGAAACCAGCTTAGCTTTAATGAAAGAAAACTTAGACATACGCTTTATTGTTTTACCAGAAAAGGATGACCCAGATACGTACACACAAACCAATGGAAAAGCGGCTTTTGAACATTTGTTAAACACCGCATTACCACTTGATGATTTTATTTTACAATTTTTAAAAACCGAATTTAATACACAAACCCTTAATGGTAAAACCGCATTCACCGACGCTTTAAACCAATACTTTAATTTGATACCTGATGGTACTTATAAAAAATTATTTGCCAATAAAACCAACCAAACAACCTTTGTAGAGCTTACTGGTAAACAAGAAAAAACCACAAAAAAATACGCTAAAAAGAACATCAACATAGAAATGACATCCGTTAGGCGTTTAATTTCATACTTAATAAAAGACCCAAGTAATGCCAACATACTGCTAAGCAATAAAGATATTTTCAAGCTAGATTTAAAAGGCATGTCTATGTTGCTAAAAATGAGCGAAACGATTATTGAAAAAAATATCACTAACCAAGCATCGCTTTTAAACTTATACAGTAACGAAGCTTACTTTCAAGATTTACAACAATTGGCCAATTGGTTTCCTTTTGAAGATGAAAATAATTCCTCAGAGTTTCAGGACATCGTGAATAATTTTCATAATGAGTATTTAATCCATAGAAAAAAACACCTGTTTGATAAACTGGCACTCAATAATTTAAATGAAGATGAGCAACAAGAATTAAAACAGTTGACTCAACCCCAAAGTATTAAAAAAAATACGCCAGAGATTTAGCCATGAGCAATTATGTTTTTACATCAGAATCGGTGTCCGAAGGCCACCCCGACAAAATAGCCGACCAAATATCTGATGCCGTTTTAGATGCGATTTTAAGCCAAGATAAAAATGCCCGTGTTGCATGTGAAACCATGATAAAAACAGGCTTAGTGGTTATTGCTGGAGAAATTACCACCAGTGCTTGGGTAGATTTAGAAGACATAGTGCGTGAAGTAATTTTAGGCATTGGTTATAACAGTTCTGAGGTTGGTTTTGATGGTGCAACCTGTGCGGTATTAAACGGTATTGGTAAACAATCTGTCGATATTGCCCAAGGGGTCGACAGAAAACAGGATGAAAACCAAGGTGCGGGCGACCAAGGTTTAATGTTTGGTTATGCCTGTAACGAAACCGACGTATTAATGCCTGCTCCCATTACTTATGCACACCGTTTAGTTCAGCGACAAGCTCAATTAAGAAAAAATGGTACGCTGCCTTGGTTGCGTCCAGATGCAAAAAGCCAAGTAACACTACAGTATGAAAATGGCCAACCGGTTGGTGTAGATGCCGTTGTACTATCAACCCAGCACAATCCAGACATTGCTTATAAAGATTTACGCGAAGCGGTAATGGAAAACATCATTCAAGACGTTTTACCAAGTGAATGGTTACAAAATTTATCTAATGACAATATCCACATCAACCCAACCGGTAACTTTGTTATTGGTGGCCCAGTGGGTGATTGCGGTTTAACGGGGCGTAAAATAATTGTAGACACCTACGGCGGCATGGCACGACATGGTGGCGGTGCATTTTCTGGCAAAGACCCATCAAAGGTAGACAGGTCTGCCGCCTATGCGGCACGTTATGTCGCTAAAAATGTGGTAGCCGCAGGCTTGGCCAACAAATGCGAAATACAAGTATCCTACGCAATTGGTGTTGCCAAACCAACCTCTATTAGTATTGATACCTTTGGCACAGGATCGATTCCTGATGAGCGTATTGCACAAATTGTTGCAGACAATTTTGATTTACGCCCTTACGGCCTTATTAAAGAGTTAGATTTAATCCGCCCTATTTATCAACAAACTGCAGCTTATGGTCATTTTGGTAGAACCGAAGATGACTTTAGCTGGGAAAAAACAAACAAAGTAGCCGCATTAAAAAGTGCAGCTGGTTTAGACTAAAGGGTACCTCTAAAAATAGAAGTATAATTTATGAAGCGCATTAAACATCACCTTTTGTATCCAAAAATGCGTCAAATAGTTTACTATTCTCCTTATTTTTATATACAAAATGCACTATTTACTGCACTCCCTAAATCACACCTCGATTATTAGAGATACCCTAAAAAGAGAACCTTATGACTGATTATAAAATTGCCGACATCTCATTAGCTCAATGGGGACACAAAGAAGTAAAAATTGCCGAAACAGAAATGCCTGGGCTAATGGCCTTACGTGAAGAGCATAAAGGTCAGTTTCCTTTAAAGGGCGCACGTATTGCGGGTTGTTTACACATGACCATTCAAACAGCGGTATTAATGGAAACCTTGGTAGATTTAGGTGCCGAATTACGCTGGTCATCTTGCAATATTTTTTCTACTCAAGATCACGCCGCAGCTGCAATGGCAGACCACAATATCCCAACTTTTGCATGGAAAGGCGAAAGTGAAGAAGAATTTTTATGGTGTATTGAACAAACCATTAATGGCCCAGACGGTTGGACACCCAACATGATTTTGGACGATGGCGGTGACTTAACGCAAATGATGCACGATGATTACCCTGAACTTTTAAAAGACGTTAAAGGACTGTCTGAAGAGACCACAACAGGCGTACACCGTTTATACCAAATGGCAAAAGCGGGCAAACTAAAAGTGCCAGCATTTAATGTTAACGACTCTGTTACTAAATCTAAATTTGATAATTTATACGGCTGTCGTGAGTCTTTATTAGACGGTATTAAACGTGCAACAGACGTTATGATTGCTGGCAAAATTTGCGTAGTAATTGGTTATGGCGATGTGGGTAAGGGTTGCGCACAAGCATACCGTGGCATGGGTGCAACCGTTATGGTTACCGAAATTGACCCTATTTGTGCGTTACAAGCAGCTATGGAAGGCTACCGTGTAGTCACCATGGACGATGTTGCTAACCTTGGTGATATTTTTGTCACCACCACCGGTAACAAAGATGTAATAACCATCAATCACATGGAAGCTATGAAAAATGAAGCCATTGTTTGTAATATCGGCCACTTCGATTCTGAGATAGACATCGCCGGCCTTAAAAAACACACTTGGGAAAACATTAAACCTCAAGTTGATCACGTCATTTTCCCCGACGGTAAACGCATAATAATTTTAGCAGAAGGACGTTTGGTTAATTTAGGCTGCGCAACAGGACACCCAAGCTTTGTTATGTCTGCCTCATTTACCAATCAGGTTTTAGCGCAATTAGAACTTTGGAACAATTCTGACAAGTATGACAATGAAGTTTATGTACTGCCTAAATCACTAGATGAAAAGGTAGCCAGGCTTCACCTTGAAAAAATTGGTGCCAATTTAACCGTATTAACCCAAGAACAAGCGGATTACATTAGCGTACCTATAGACGGGCCGTATAAAGCTGATCATTACCGCTACTAGGTTGTTTTATGTCTAATAATTCAGCCACTTCTTTTAGTATAGAATACTTTCCGCCTAAAACGGAACAAGGCAAAGTCCATTTACTTGCTGCTAACAAAGCCCTTGCATACCTATCACCTAGCTATCGTTCGGTTACTTTTGGTGCGGGTGGTTCTACACGTTCTGGCACGTTAGAAACGGTAAAAACCCTTATAGAGTTAGGGGACGAAACCTACCCACATATTTCGTGTATTGGCTCTACAAAAAAAGAACTGTCTAAACTATTGCGTCAATACCAAACACTAAACGTAAAAAAACTGGTGGTTTTACGTGGTGATATTACAAAAAACGCTGCGTTAGGTGAGTTAACTCACGCTTCAGATTTAGTGGCTTTTATTCGCCAAGAAAGCGGTAATACATTCCAAATAGAAGTAGCTGGATACCCAGAATATCATCCAGAATCAACATCGCCACAATCTGAAATTAATTTTTTACAAAACAAAGTATCGTCTGGTGCCAATGGCATAATTACACAATATTTTTATAATATAGACGCATACTTTTATTTTTTAGAACAGTGCGATAAAGCCGGCATTAACGTCCCCATTACCCCAGGAATAATGCCCATTACTAATTACGCTCGTTTAAAAAGATTTTCTAATGTTTGTGGTGCAGAAATACCCCGTTGGATACTGAAAAACTTAGAAGCTTATCAAGACGATGATGCATCATTAATACAGTTTGGAACAGAAGTAGTGACTGAAATGTGCCAAAGTTTAATCGACAGCGGAACCACATCTTTGCATTTTTACACGCTTAACCGTAGTGAAGCCACTTTAGACATTTACAAAAACCTGGCTTAATATGCGTACGATCAGAATTTATCTTGATCAGGTTTTTATTATTAATGAAATTATAACCGTTCAAAACCAAGCCTTTACTCATCTTGTAAAGGTTTTACGGCTAAAGCAAAACGATACATTTATTACATTTAATGGTAATGGTAACAACTACCGTTTAGATATTGCTAGTATTGAAAAAAAACAACTAACCGCTAAAGTCATCTCCTCACATCCCGCAGTAAACGAATCGCCTTTAAGCATTACGCTATATCAAGCACTCACTAAAAGCGACCATATGGACTGGACTTTACAAAAAAGTACAGAGCTTGGAGTTAGCCACATTGTGCCTTTTATTAGTGAACGTAGCCAAGGGCGGCTTAATACTAAACAACTAGAAAAAAAACAAAACCACTGGTCAAAAATTATATTTTCAGCCTGTGAACAATCCGGTCGAGCAACCATCCCTAAGTTACAAACGCTAATTAGTTTTGAAACCTTATTAAACTCAATCAATCAGCTTGGTAATACCTTTGTATTGCATTTTGATGACGATGCACTTTCTTTTAACGATATTAAACTAAGCGGTCAATCTATTAATATTATTTGCGGATCAGAAGGCGGCTTTAGTGATAACGAAATAAAAAAACTAAAAAAGCTTTCTATTAATATATTGTCTTTAGGTACGCGAGTATTACGAACGGAAACAGCTGCAATATCTACTATAAGTATTTTACAAAACAAGTTTGGTGATATGGCCTAAAAACGGTCTAAAGCGTCGACCCCTTGCTCATAGAAATCCTGATCAACTGAACTTATTTTGCACTGGCTAAAAGTGCCGATATTTTCCCCGAAGTTCGTTGCAATAGAGCGACTATTACGCCTTACTTCGTGAAAAATAGCGACACTTTTTTCTCAGCGCAATTCTAACCCAGTTAATCAGGCCTTCCTTATGGAAGCCCTGATCAACTGGATTGAGCATGGTTAAAAATTTAATCTTGGTCAATATATAAACATTGGCA
>CAZPSE010000012.1:0-47384 GCA_964589575.1 uncultured Gammaproteobacteria bacterium
GGTAAGCCTTGCTAGTTCACGATAAAGCTGTGAACGAGCAAGGCTTAGCGCTATTGAATCAAAAGGGTCAGAGTCGTTGATTTTATAAGTTGTCGACATTGCTCCAATAGTCGCTTTTTAAGCCTTGCTGATTCACCAAAAAGCTGTGAGTCAGCAAGGCTTAGCGCTGAGGTTAGTGTTTAGTTTGAATTGTTTTATTAATACGAACTGTAAGAAAGATATAATGTAGATATGTTTTTATTAAAAGTTGCTAATAAGTTTAAAGAGCTTGCTATCCCTTATGCATTGGTTGGTGGTTATGCTGTTGCGCTACATGGCGCGATAAGAGGTACGGTGGATGTGGACTGCATTACACAGTGGCGTTTAGATAATTTGTTAAATATTGAAAAAGCCATGTATGAATTAGGTTTGCAGCCGTTACAACCCATTACTGCCAAGTATTTATTTAATAATAAAAAGTTATTAATTAATGATAAAAATTTAATTGCTTGGAATTTTATTAACCATGCTAACCCGTTAGAGCAACTTGATATTATTATCACTTATGATTTAAATGTGGCTGATATTAAAAAAGTGACTATTAACGGTACGGTTATAAATGTGCTTGTAAAAGAAAAGTTGATAGAGATGAAGTTAGCCTCTGGTAGAGAACAGGACTTAATTGATGTTGAAACACTGAGGAAATTGAATGAAAGTTAAGGCAATCCAATATTTTTCGGACGCGTATTTGGAGCGTTGCAAAGGTATGAAACCTGAACAAATTTTACAATTTTTAGAAGATTTTAGAACGCTGTATGGACATAAAACAGTTAAAGAGGTGTTGCTGTCTGACAAGCATAAAAATGTACGGTTGTAATTGGTTTTTTTTGTATTATTATTTTAAAGTTCATCTTTTTTAAGTAGTTGATAGGTATTTTTTACAGTTAAAATTAAAATTTGTTCTTGTTTTATTTTGTAAATGATTCTGTAACTGCCTTGAATTATTTCTCTTATTTCTTTTCTATTAATTTCTGGAACGATACGACCACTCTTTGGGTGTTCAATAAGCCTTTTGACGGCATTAAAAATTTTATTTGCCCATTGTTTTGCTACAGGGGGGTTATCTTGTGCTATATAAGCAACTATGTTTCTAATTTGTTCTACTGCAAGAGGAGACCAAATTAACTTCAAAAATCTAGCCCTTTCATTACCATTGTTTGAGCTTTATCATGTGCTATTCCTTGCCCTTCTTCAATTTGCTTTTCTGCTTTGTATAAATCTTCAAGCAATTCTAAGCGGGTTTGCATAGATTCAAACTCATTTATACTTGTTAATACAGCTACACCTTTTCCGTGCTGTGTAATTACTAACGGTCTTTTAGTTTTTGATACTTGCTGTATGTATGAGCTGACACCAGCTCTAAAGTCTGACAATGCATGTATATCTTCTTTCATATTTATAGGTAACATATAACAACTTTTGTACTTAATTGAGTACAATTTTAGCATAATTTATTGTTTGTGATGTTTTTTTAATCAGAATAAATATCCAAATTAGTAAAACAGGTGTTACTCATTTTGACCTAAATTTAGTTTTTCTACTTTATAACGCAGTTGGCGGTAGGTTAAGCCTAAGGTTTTTGCGGTGGCTTTTTTGTTCCAATGGTTTTTTTGTAATGCTTGTTTTATTTGTTCAGCTTCGGTATTTATAGGTTGTAGGCTATTTGCGGTGGTTGTTTGAGTTGTTGGTTTTTGGTTAATGTTTAGGTCTTCTGGTTGTATTACGCCGTTTTCACACAGCGCTATGGCGCGTTGCAGTATGTTTTCTAACTCGCGCACGTTGCCTTTATATGTATATTGGTTTAAACAGTTTATTGCCTTTGGCGATATTGTGGGGGCATTTAACATTTGCTCTGTTGCTATGCGTTTTATAAAGTATTGGCTTAGTAAGTTTATGTCTGTTGGTCTTTCTCGTAGTGGTGGTACTACCAGCTCTATTACGTTTACGCGGTAATACAAATCTTGCCTGAAAGTTCCGTCTTGCACGCAGTGGTTTAAATTTTTATGGCTGGCACTTAGTATGCGTACGTCTACAGTTTCTTCTGTGCTTGATCCTACTGGTCGTATTTTTTTTTCTTGCAGGGCGCGCAGTAGTTTTACTTGCATTAATAGGGGCAGTTCGGCTATTTCGTCTAAAAATAGGGTTCCGCCGTCGGCCTCTTTAAACAAACCCGGTTTGTTTTGCAGTGCGCCGGTAAAACTGCCTTTTTTGTGTCCAAATAATTCACTTTCTACCAATTCTGTTGGTAGTGCGCCGCAGTTTATGGGTACAAAGGCGTTATCTGCTCGGCTGCTTTGTTGATGAATCATTTGTGCTACTAGCTCTTTACCTGTGCCAGACTCGCCGTGTATGTGTATAGGCGCTAGGCTTTTTGCGACTTTGGTAATTTGTTTTTTTAGTGCGTTTATGGCTTCGCTTTCACCCAATAATGTAACCGTTGTTTGGTTGTTATTGGGGTTGGTGGGTTTTGTGTGTGTTGGCGCTGTCGGTTGTTTTTGCGAAAGAGCATTTTGTGCTGTTTGGCGCAATATGGCTAAATCTATCGGTTTGGCTATAAAGTCAAACGCGCCGGCTTTCATGGCGGTAACAGCGGTGTTCATGTCGCCATAGGCGGTTATTACGGCTATAGGCATGTTGGGGTGTTTGTTTTGTGCAAACTGTACTATGTCTATGCCGTTGCCGTCTGGCAGGTTTAAGTCGGTTAGGCAAAAACTGTAGGTATTGTTGCTAAGTAAACTTAGGGCTTGGCTAAAGTTTTTGGCAGTATCGCATTGTATGTTTAATGTTTCAAAAGACAGGCATATTAGGTCTCTTATGTCTTCTTCGTCATCTATTATTAGTGCTTTCATGCATATTGCCCTTTAGAAAAAAAATTATTTTAAAACGGCAACCCGTTGCAGTTGGTATGTATATTAAGTCGGTTTGGTTTAGGTTGCATAACTCTTTACTTATGTATAAGCCTAAACCACTGCCGTTAGAGCTATTGGTATAAAAAGGCTCAAATATAGACTCTTTATTTTCATTCGTTATGCCTTGCCCATTATCGGTGTAAATAGCTGTTAAGTGGTTGTTGTGGGTTTGGATGCTAATATTAATTTTGACTTCGGCTGGGTTTATTTGTCCATGTTTAATGCTGTTTGAGCATAAATTCCAAAATATTTGGTTTAGATGTATTGAATCAAATTGAATTGTTGCTAATTCGTTATCGGTTTCTATAATTATTTGTTCTTCTTTTAAAGTGTCTGTTAAACAAAACTCGTATTTAAACAGGTTTAAAAATTCTAGCAGTTTTATTGTTTCTTGTTTAAAGTGTTGTTTTTTTGATAGCTGCGTTATTTTTTCTACCATGGTGTTCATGCGGTGGGTGTTTTTTTGAATAATTTGGGTTAGCTTTTTATCGGCTTGTGTAATGGTGGTCGACTCTTCTATAAGTTGTGCTGCTTGGTTTATAGAGCTAAGCGGGTTGCGTATTTCGTGCGCGATACTGGCGGTTAACCTGCCTAAAGATGACAGTTTTAATTGTTGCAGTTCTTCATTTATTACCGATATTTCATCTAATACAATCATCGTCCAGTTATTGGCAAAGGGCTCAAACTTGGCGCGTAATTTGGGTGTGTCGTTGTTTTCTTCTTCTTGGTAAACGATAGAATGACTAAAGGGCGTGTGCAACCAACTATTAAATTCTTTTTTTAGTACTGAACCCGGTAAATATTTGTTTTGGCTTAGGTTTAAATATTGCATTGCTGCATGGTTGGCACTTTTTATATTGTGTTTTTTATCTACAATTACCACGCCCGACTTTAGTGTATCCATCACTTGTTGATTGATTAGCTCTAAGTTTTTTAAGTCTTTAGATTGTTGGTGCAGTTTTATTTGCACGGTGCGCGCCTTAGTAGCTAGCCGTGTAAAAATTAATACTAAAGCAAATAACAAAGCAGAAATAATGACGTGCTGCGTGTAGCTTTGTGCAAATAATTCGGTATTGCCATAAAGACTGTAACTAAAAAGAGTGAGCGCAACTGAGGCAATGGCTGCAATAAAAAGGGCATAGTTTTGCGTTAACGTATAAGAGGCAATAGTGACGGGAATAATGAGCAAGGCGGCTAAACCTATGCCGTTTTTACCTGTGGCAAAAATAATTAAGTTAATAAAAATAACATCTAAAGCCAATTGCCAAAAAGTTTGGGTGAAAAATTTAGGGTACTTAAAAAACCAAGCAATAAAAAATATAAAAGCAAACAGACTGTACAGCAGTGAGACAGTGGTAAAAACAACGGCATAATTAGCTTCTACAAAAAAAGGTGTGAAGCCGAAACTGAATAAACTAGAAAAAACCAATGCCAATAAAATGCGGTATAACACTAATAGGCGTAAAGTGTCCCAAGGTTGTTGAAGCTTTATGTTGCTTTCGACCATAGCGCGTTATAATACAAAGTTAATTAATTTAAGTGCCAGACTAATAGTTTTATGCCTTCGAATCAATCTATCATTATTTGCGCGATACAAATGAACGCTTTAGTTGGCGATATTGCGGGCAATGCTAAAAAAATAATTGCCTTTTGTAAACAAAATAGTAACGCCAGTATTGTTGTATTGCCAGAGCTTGCTTTAACCGGTTACCCACCAGAAGACTTGTTATTTAGAGCCGATTTATATAAAAAGATAGACCAAGCTAAAGCACATATAAAACAAAATTTGCCCAGTGGTGTAACCGCGATAATTGGCCTGCCCAGAAAGGTTGACGGCGTTTTATTTAATAGCGCATGGTTAGTTGGTGATGGTTTTGATGAGTACTACGACAAACAACAACTGCCCAATTACGGTGTGTTTGATGAAAAGCGTTATTTTAGTGCAGGGCAGCAAAGTAAAGTTTTTGTAAAAAACAATCAACGAATTTTATTAAGTTTGTGTGAAGATATTTGGTTTGACGGTTGCCTAAACGGTGTAAAGGATATTGATTGCATTATTAATATGAATGCCTCCCCTTATGAAACCGATAAACATCAGCAACGTTTAGCCATTTTGCAGCAACGTAGTAAACAAGCCAATGCCGCTTTAATTTATTGCAATATGGTAGGCGGACAAGACGAAGTAGTGTTTGATGGTGATGCCATGTTGCTTAATAATAAAGGTGAGTTAATAGCAAACAGCCCCTTGTTTGAAGAAAACCGTTTAACGTTTGAGTTAAAAGGTGGTGGGGTGTTGCCTGTATCAACTTTGCACCATTACCCCAATGAGCTTGCACAAATTTACCAAGCATTGGTATTGGCCACAAAAGATTACGTATTAAAAAATGGTTTTAAAGGCGTAGTGATTGGTTTGTCTGGTGGTATAGATTCTGCCTTAACCTTAGCCATAGCGGTAGATGCGCTAGGTGCAAAAAATGTAGACGCATTGAGTATGCCGTCGCGCTATACGGCAAGCATGAGTAACGATGACGCGTTTGAGCAAGCCCTTAAAATGGGGGTAAACTGTCGACCCCTTGGTATAGAGCCGGTATTTAATAGCTTTTTAAATACCTTAAAAACACCGTTTGAAGGCTTAAAAACAGATACTACAGAAGAAAACATACAAGCACGTTGCCGTGGTATTTTAGTAATGGCAATGGCCAATAAGTTTAATAAAATGGTGCTAACCACAGGTAATAAAAGCGAAATGGCTATGGGTTATTGCACCCTGTACGGCGACATGGCGGGTGGTTTTGCACCGTTAAAAGACGTGTCTAAAACCCGTGTTTTTGCCTTGTGCCGTTACCGTAATACGCTAACTGACGTGATACCCGAAAGGGTGATTACCCGTCCACCGTCTGCAGAGTTAGCGCCTGATCAAAAAGATGAAGACAGCTTGCCACCTTATGATATTTTAGACGAAATATTGCACCAGTTTGTAGAGTTAGATAAGTCTCGCGAGCAGATAATAGAGCAAGGGGTCGACGAAAAGGCGGTTAATTTGGTGGTACGGTTAACCTTATTAAACGAGTATAAAAGACGGCAAGCCGCCCCTGGGCCAAAAATTACCAGCAAAGCATTTGGGCGCGAGAGGCGTTATCCTATTACGTCTGGTTATAGGTAATGTTTGTGCAAGCATTAAATGTTGAGTGCAGTGATGTTGCAATAACTGTTGAATTAATAGACGGGCGAATAATTTCTGCGCCTTTAATTTGGTTTCCTCGGCTGTCGCAAGCTACCCAAAAAGAATTAAGCAACTGGGAGTTATTAGGAGATGGGGGCGCAATACATTGGCCAGATGTAGATGAAGATTTAAGTGTTGCAGGTTTGTTGGCTGGAACGCATTAATTTTAAAGTTATTCGTAATGCGTCCAAAGCCGAATGATTTTAACGGTATTTTGTTTTTCTAATATTTGATAAACCAAACGGTGTTGAATATTAATGCGGCGTGAATACGCGCCAGTTAAGTCGCCCGTTAATTTTTGGTAACTGGGTGGTGTTTGGTAGGGGTTTGTTTTTAAAATGCTTAGCAGTTGTTGTGCTTTATTTTTTAAGCCAAACTGCGCCAGTTTTTTTGCATCTTTTTGGGCTTGTTTGGTGTAAACAAGTGTCCACGTCACCAATCCAGTTCCTTAGTACACTCTGCAATGTTTTCTGTTAAGCCTTGCTTGATAGACTTTCGCATACCTGGTATTGATACTAAGTGCAGCGTTTCTGATATGGCATTCCAATCTTCTTCGGCCAATAAAACCGCGTTGCCCCTTTTACCTGTAATGGTTATGGGTGTGTGCGACTGGGTAGTTTCATCTATTAGCTTGTATAAGTTGGCTCGGGCTTCGGTAACGTTTAAAATGGTCATGGCTAAAGCGTACGCTTTATCGTCTTTTTTATCAAGCGCCGGTTTACAACATATCAAAGCCGTCCATGTGGGCTTTAACCAGTTTTAATGTTTCGTAGGGAACCATTTCATCTAGCCCTTCAAATACCGGTTTTAATTTAAACGGTGTTTGGTCGGCGTGCATCATAAACTCTTCCATTATGCGTTTTAGGTCTTTTTCTTCTAACGGCACCACTTCTGAAAAGCTGAGTTGCCGAGCAGAAATGGCCTTAGCTAAATGATTGTTTACGGTGTTGATGGTTAGCGCTCTTTTACTGGCGATGTCGTCTTTGCTCATGCCAGTTTTAAAAAGCAAAATGGTTTCGTCTACGGTGTCGCTATCTTTAGCGGGGGATAAATCGTCGCCACCAAAAGAGCTGATTAAATTTATAAAGGTTTCGCCATAAGTATCTAGCTTGTGTTCACCCACACCGCTTAGTTTGGCAAAGCTGGTAAGGCTCATGGGGCGTTTGTCTAACATGTCCATTAATGTGGCATCATGAAATATCACAAACGGCGGTACGTTTTGTTCTTCTGCAAGTTCGCGCCTTAGGGTTTTTAGTGCGTCCCATAACTCGCTATTACCACCATCGTATTTAATGGCTTTCTTTTTTTGCTTTTTCTTTTTAACGTGCTGGCGCATGGTAAAGGTTGTTTCACCTTTTAATAGTGGCCTGCAACTGTCGTCTAACATTAGCCCGCCACCCTCTGGGTTGATGCGTAAAAAGCCTTGGCCAATTAATAACCTAAATAGGTTTTTCCATTGTTCGTTGGGCAGTTCTGTGCCTATGCCAAAAGTGCTTATTTGGTCGTGACCAAACTGTTTTATACGTGCAGTATCTTTACCTAATAACACATCGTTTAAGTAATTTACGCCAAAACGTTGCCCGGTTTTATGCACGCAAGATAAGGCTTTACGCGCTTGTGTGGTTTGGTCTATGGTTTTGGGCGGTGTAATGCAGTTGTCGCAATTGCCACAAGGTTGGTGGTTTTCTTCGCCAAAGTAACTCAATAATGCCACCCGTCGGCATGCGGTCATTTCTGCATAACCTAGCATCGCTTCTAATTTATGCCTTTCGACTTGTTTGCGTAATTGCTCACTGTTTCCGTCTTCTAGCATTTTTCGTAAAAACATCACATCTTGCAAACCGTAATGCATAAACGCGTTAGACGGTTGCCCGTCACGCCCCGCACGGCCGGTTTCTTGATAGTACGATTCGATGCTTTTAGGTAAACTTAAATGTGCCACAAAACGTACATCGGGCTTATCTATACCCATGCCAAAAGCGATGGTGGCACAAATGATTATGCCTTCTTCTTTTATAAAACGTTCTTGGTTGGTTTGGCGGGTGTAATTATCTAAACCTGCATGATAAGGCAGTGCATTGTAACCTTCGTCGGTTAGCCAATTGGCCGTTTGCTCTACCTTTTTGCGCGACAAACAGTAAACAATGCCCGCATCTTCTGGGTGGTTTTCATTAAGAAAGTTTAGTAAATCACGCTTGCCTGTATCACCTTGGCCGACGGTGTACTGTATGTTGGGGCGGTCAAAACTGTTAATAAACCATTTAGCTTTGTGCAGTTTTAAATTGCTTTGAATTTCTTCGCGCGTTTCTTTATCTGCCGTTGCGGTTAGCGCAATAACGGGAACACGAGGGAACTCCTCTTTTAAAAACACCAAGCGGTGGTATTCGGGTCTAAAATCGTGCCCCCATTGCGATACACAATGCGCCTCATCTACGGCGAATAAAGCAATATGAATTTCGTATAAAAAATCCGTCATGCTAGGGCTTAGTAAACGTTCTGGCGAAACATACAATAAATCTATCTCACCTTGGCGTACTTGTTCTTTAATATCAAACTGGTCTTTAGATGAAAGTGATGAATTTAAACAAGCAGCCCTAACACCATTTTGCACCAATGTACTCACTTGATCATGCATTAACGCAATCAATGGCGAAATAATAATCGCTGTACCTTGGCGTACCAACCCCGGTATTTGGAAACACAAAGATTTACCGCCACCGGTAGGCATTAAAACAATAGCGTCACCACCATCAATAACGGTTTGTATAATTTCTTCTTGCGTAGGACGAAACTCGGGATAACCAAAAGTATTACGAAGGATTTCTTTTGCTTGGAAAATAGACAAGGGGTCGACGCTAAGACTGAAAAATTAAGGGTAAATTATAACAATTATTGTAAAAAATATTACCTCTATTGCATGTCCCAAGCCTTGCTTGGGACATGCAATAGAGGTAATATTAAATATGGCTAAAAGAAAAATACAATTTGTTAATGATGATTATTATCATGTGTTTAATAGGGGTGTTGATAAACGCGACATCTTTACTGACAAGGAGGAGTTATATTTTTTCTTTAATAGATTGCATGATTTAAATTCTACTGACCAATCGACTAAGTTAAAAGATGTGAGGAAACGTAATAGAAACGAGCCAACTTTTGGCGAAGGAGACAGGTTGGTAAAAGTGGTTGCTTATTGTTTATTACCCAATCATTTTCATTTGTTACTAAAACAAACTAAAGATGACGGAATAAGCAAGTATATGCAACGCTTGGGTACGTCTTACGTTAAATTTTTTAATAAAAAACACGAACGTTCTGGTGCATTGTTTCAAGGTAAGTTTAAGGCGACTCATTTGTCTGGAGATTTTGGGTTGTCTACGTTAAGTAGTTACGTAAACCTTAATTATAAACATCATAAAATAGATGCTAAAACACGCATGGTCAAGTCGAGTGTATTTGAATATTTAGGTACAGAGCTGGGTAACTGTTTATGTGACAATAATGAAATTAAGAACGTACTTGAAGAAGTAGGTGGTTTGGATAATTATAAAAAGTTATCAAAAAACGCATCGATAGCTTTTGCTTACAATAAAAACATTACATTATCAGAGAAAGATTTTGAGTATTAACAAACGCATTTTTATGTTCCCTATTTCATGTCCCAAGCCTTGCTTGGGACATGAAATATACAATTGTTTCATGTCCCAAGCAAGGCTTGGGACATGAAAGTAGATGAACGGCCTATTGGTGTTTTTGATTCGGGTATTGGTGGGTTGTCGGTGTTTAAAGAGGTGCAAAAATTGTTGCCTTATGAAAATTTAATTTATGCGTCAGACAGTTTGTATGCGCCTTATGGCATTAGGTCTGAGGCTAAAATTAAAGAACGCTGTGTATCTATTGTTGATTTTATGATGGACAAAAAAGTAAAAGCCATTGTGGTTGCTTGTAATACCGCCACTGCCGTGGCGATTGATATGTTGCGTGAAACGTATGATGTGCCGTTTATTGCTATAGAACCTGCTATTAAGTTGGCTCAGGCGCAGTCTAAAAATAAACGTATTGGTGTTATTGCTACTAAGGGCACAATTGATAGCCAGCGTTTTAAAGATTTGGTTGATACGTATAAAAAAGATTGCGAGGTGTTTTTGCAGGTGGGCGAGGGTTTGGTGGAGCAAATAGAAAAAATTGGCACGCCCAGTGAAGACATTCAAAAAAATATAAACCAGTTATTATTGCCGTTAATGAAGCAAAATATAGACAGTTTGGTTTTGGGTTGCACTCATTATCCTTTAGTTATGCCGTTATTTAAAAAGGCGGTAGGTGATGCGGTACACCTTGTAGAAACGGGTGAAGCGGTAGCGAAACAGCTAAAAAATATTTTGACTGAACGGTGTTTATTAAATAATAATCAACACAACTCGCCTTCTTTTTTGTTTCAATCTTCTGGTAAACAAGCCAATTTACAAAAAGTGGTTGATGAATATTTAGGGAATGGCTGAACGGTACCGTATAATTTTTTAATTATGTCCTTATATTGTTTTAAACCATTTACTAAAAGACGGTAATTTGGCGTTTAAACAAACCTTATAGTAGTTTTTTAAAGCAGTAATAATCTAATAATTAATTATGAAAATAGCAATAATAGTAGGCAGCCCACGACCTAATTCACAAAGTGAAAAAGTGGCAAAAGTGATTGAAAAGCAATTGCAAGACCACGGCGAACAACCTTGGATATTTACTTTAGAAAATAACCCCATACCATTATGGGACGCGGCTATTTGGGACGGTGATGAAAAGTGGAAGGCGTTGCTAGAGCCGATTCAGGCTAAAATTTCTGAAAGTGATGCTTTTGTTATTATCGCGCCAGAATATCATGGGCAAGTACCTGCCACGCTTAAAAACTTCTTTTTAATGTTTAACCGCTTTCAGTTAGGTAATAAACCGGCGCAAATTGTGGCGATATCGTCTGCCGACGGTGGTTCGTACCCGGTGGCGGAGTTGCGTATGAGCAGTTATAAAAATAATCGCCTTTGTTATATACCCGATCATTTAATTATTAGAAATGTAGAAAAAGTATTAAATGACAAAGCCGAAGACAACAATACCGATGCTGATGGCTATTTTAGAGAGCGCATTGAGTGGTCGTCTAAAATATTAATAGAATATGCCAAAGCGTTAAAAGCGGTTAGGGCGACAGGTGTTACCGATACGGAGAAGTTTAGTAACGGTATGTAGTTATGTTTTGTTCGCGTTGATGATGGTATCAAGGCGTATTGCAATACGTTTACCTTCGGCAATTTCTAAAGATAAAAATTCTGCTTTATCTTTAATTACAATATTTATTGCTTTACCTTTAAAGGTAAATTCTTTTGTGGCAACGTTTATAAAACTATTATGCATGCAAAACAGTTCGTACTGGCTGTGTAATTGGCAATCTATTGGTTGGTAGGTTTTCATATGCTAAGTGTATAATAATTGCACAGTAAAATTTAAAAAAAGGTCAATATGCGAACAGTTAATTGTGTTTTATTAAATAAACAAGCAGAGGCGTTAGACTTTGTACCGCACCCGGGTGAATTGGGTGAACGTATTTACGCTAATATTTCTAAAGAAGCTTGGGTTATGTGGTTAAAACAATTGCAAGTTGCCATGAATGAAAACTTTTTAATTACTGCCGACCCAAGTTGTTTATTGGTGGTAGAAAAATTTATGATGGCTTATTTTTTTAAAGAAGGGCCTTACGGTGATATGCAGTTTGACGAATTAGATTAACCAGAATTTATCTAACTACTTAAAGCCACAACCACTTGCAGACTTGGGTGGTGCCATAAATTCTATACCGTTAAAACGAAAGCCAGCCCCTTGGGTTTCGTTAACAAAATCTATTTCTAAACCGCGTATTAAACTTAGCGTAATGGGGTCTATATAAACATTGAGTTTGTTTTTTGTATATATCGCATCATTATCAAGCGTTTCGTTAGCGACTGTCATGCCCATATTAACGCCAGCTTTACCGCCTTCTAAATACAAACGTATGCCAATGCTGTTGCCTTGTTCGGCAATTAATGCCAGTTGTTTGGCAGCCATATGAGAAATTTTTATTTCGTCAGTTAGTTGCGTTTTAAATTGAGGTTGTGACATAATTTATTTTTAAAATACCAGAAGATTAAATTATACATTGAATATTATTTACATAGGCTCAAAAGGGGCATTATCTGTCGACCCCTTGCTATTTTTATTGCAACAAAACGTAAATATTGTTGCAATAGCGTTTGATAAACCCATTGTAAGTATTAATAATTTAGCCATTTTAAATGTGGTAGATACTACCAAAAACACGGTAGAAAATATTGCTTATAAGCACAATATCCCCACCGTTAATATTAATGCTTTTAATGCCGACAGAGAACTGGAACTAAGTTATTTTAAGCCTACTTTGTTTGTGGTTTCGTGTTTGTCGCAATTATTGCCTGTGTCTTTATTGTCTTTAGCTGTACACGGGGGCATTAATGTTCATCCGTCTTTATTACCCAAGTTTCGCGGTGTATCACCACTTTTTTGGCAATTTAAAAGTGGTGTAGATACGTTTGGCGTAACACTGCATAAAATGAATGCTTTTTATGACCAAGGCAATATCGTCAATCAACAGTCTGTTGTTTTAGACAATAGTATAAGCATTGATAATGCCAATGCAGAACTGGCAAAAATAGCCTCGGTTTTATTACTAAAAACCATTAACGAAATAGACGCAGGTACATTGCATGAAACACCGCAAAACAAGAAACAAGCCTCAGAACAAACATCGCCTACTACTGATGATTACCAAATAGAAACCAGTTGGACGACTAAACGGATTGTTAATTTTATAAGTGCTTATGAAGGTAAAGCTAAAAGCTTTAAGTGTACGGTTAATAAACAAACGTATTTGATTACGAAAATCATTTCCTATCAAAATAACTCGGTTGCACAAACAAATAATACCGAGGTTTTTGTAAATGGTAACGCTTTATATTTTGCCTGTGAAGATGGTTTTATACAGGCAGAAATAGTGGTTTAAAACAGCGTAAATTAAAAAAGTATATAATCACCCTCTAATTTAAACCTTACAAAATATATGGCATCTATAAAGCAATATCAACTGGTAGAAACCCAATTGCAAGAAAAGCTAGACAACGGTACAACGCGTTGTAACTTGTGTTTGTGGCGATGCAAAATTTCGCACGGTCAACGTGGCTTTTGTCAGGCGCATGTTAACCGTAATGGCACACTTTATAATTTGTCGTACGGCATATTGTCGGCGATAGATATTGATGCGATAGAAGATAAACCCGTTAAACATTATCGGCCAGGTACAAAGGTTATGTCGGTAGGCAGTTACGGTTGCAGTTTTAGATGTGACGGTTGCCATAATTTAGAAATATCGTGGGGGGTTGAAGCGTTAGATGATTTAGCCAAAGGCCAATCTACCAAGGCATGGGTTACCCCGCAAGAGCTGGTAGATACTGCTATTAAAGCAGGCGTGCAAGGCATTGCTTTTACCTATTCTGAACCTGCTGTTTGGTTAGAATACGTAATAGATGTGAGCAAATTAGCGCACGAATCTGGTTTGTACACGTTGTATGTGTCTAACAGTTATATAACCGATGAAGCGTTAGAACTTGTCGCACCTTATATAGATGTTTTGTGCAGTGATATTAAAAGTATGCGCGACGAATTTTATCAAGATGTGTGTAAACCCGCTACGGTTAAACAAGTTTTGCATTCTATAAAAAAAGCGCAAGAACTGGGCATACATGTAGAAACACGCACTAATATTATCCCCACTAAAAATGACAACCCCGACGAGTATTACGAAATTGCCTGTTGGGTACGCGACAATTTAGGTGCAGACAGCCCATGGCATATTACGCGGTTTTTCCCTGCTTATAATTTAAGCCATTTACCGCCAACGCCAATAAGCGCGATGAAAGAGGCAGAACAGGCCGCTAAACGTGCAGGCTTAACCAATGTGTATGTATATGCAGATGTAGGCTGTGATTGTGCCGACGAGAACAAACCGGTGGAATTTTACATAAACAGTAATGCAGAAGAATTAAACAAAATAAACGTATGTGCCGCCCCTTGTTGTGGCGATGAAGGCATATTAATTAAAAAGTATGAGGAAAGTGACAATGGTAACGCAAGTAAAATTAGTTGATTGTGTGGTATTAAAGCGTAATGCAGAAGCGTTAGACAAGCCAACGCACCCGGGTGATTTAGGTATCCGAATTTTTGAAAACGTATCTAAAGAAGGCTGGCAACAATGGAAAGACCACTTAACTACGTTAATGAACTCTAACAGTTTAAACACCGCAGACGAACGCGCTTTAGACCTAATAGAAAAACACATGTTAGGTTATTTTTTTGCAGAGGGTGATTTTGGTCACATGCCAGCAGGCACAAAACCTGCTGGTGGCGGTGGTGGTAAAAAGTAGTTATGATTAAATAATATTTAGTTTAATAACTGGTGCCACTACAAAGTTAAGCTGACTGAACGCGGTGTTTAATGCATTGACAACTTGTTCTTTTGTATCGGCTTGGGCAAAAATATAACCGGGGTATTGGTTGC
Organism: uncultured Gammaproteobacteria bacterium; assembly: GCA_964589575.1. Classification (GTDB taxonomy): domain Bacteria; phylum Pseudomonadota; class Gammaproteobacteria; order QNFE01; family CAZPSE01; genus CAZPSE01. The sequence goes on from CAZPSE010000012.1 coordinate 14,780, forward strand.
CTTCGGGTAGGGGTATCAGTTCATTGCCTTGGTTAATAATAATGTCTACCTCGGTTACAAACTCGGTAGCTTTTGCGGCAGTTAAACCTTCTACACGGCGCAGTATGCCAGCTTTTGTTATCGGCATCATCATTACGCCACGGGCGTTTTTAGGGGCTGTTTCGTCGACCCCTTGGTTGGTAGCAAGCTTAATTACCAGCTCTTCACTATTAAAATCATCGCCTGCATTTAATGTTTTAGAGCAATCTCCGCCTATGGTTCTACTGGCTATTTCTAAAATCCACACACCTTTATCATTTATTCGGCATTCTGCATGTATGGGCCCTGTAATTAAGCCGTAAGCGCTGCAAGCTTGTTGTAAATTGTGCTTTATTTGCTGTTGTATTGTTTGGGATAAGGCACTTGGGGTAACGTAAATGGTTTCTTCAAAATAGGGGCCAACTAAGGGGTTGGGTTTATCAAAAATAACCAAGGTGTTGAGTTGCCCGTTTTGTAAATAACCCTCAAAAGCAATTTCAACACCGTCTATATAATCTTCTACCAATACGTGCATTTTTTCGAATGGGTCATCAAGTTCAGTAAGGATTCTTTTAACGCGTTTTATTGCTTGTTCAAACTCGTCTAAATTATTGGCGCGTATAACGCCTTTACTGGCGGATAAATTTAAGGGTTTAACCACGCATGGAAAGGATAAGCTTTTTATTTGAGGTGCTAAATTTTGGTATATATGTACCAACTGAAAGTTAGGCACAACGCAATGATTGTCTTTTAAAAATTGTCGGGCTAAATCTTTACGCCGCGTTAAACGTGCCGATTTGGGTGGGTTGTGTGGCAAATTAAGCATTTTTGCCGCTTTGGCTGCTAACTCTACGGTGCTGTCGTCTGTACCAATAACACCTACAAAACCTTGCTTTTTAGATTCTTTAAAAATTAATTGTAAAGCTTCAGCATGGCTGTCTAAATTTATATTTAAGCCTTGGTTTATTTCTGTAATTAAAGAAAACTTACTTTGAGAGGCAATTAATACCGAAAGGTTTAAACGTGATGCGGCTTTTAAAAAGGGAGCAATGCGGTAGCTGTACGCTTGGGAGATTAATAAGATTCGAGGTTGGATAATGTATGTGGAGCGAGTTGGCAATTAATTAAGGCATTTTTTATAAAATACCTTAATTTGGAAAAAGTTAAATATTAACCGCAACCGCCGCCAGAAGCTGCACCACAAGTACCACAACCGCCTGTAGAGGCACCAGCAGCAGATGTGCCACATGCACCACCAGAACTGGCAAATACGTTTTTAAATACAAAGCTTTTATTGGCACCTTGGTCTTCGTAAGCTATTTCAATTCCATCTAAAAAGCCTAGTGCTACGCTGTCTACGTATATATTTAAACCGTCGTTTTCTAATACGCAATCGTACTTGGTTGGCTGTTCTACCATGGTCATGCCGTATGTCATGCCACCGCAACCACCGCCAGATACATAAATGCGAATGCCTGCCATGTCGTCTTCGCCATTGGCGATAGTGATAAGTTGTTCTAACGCTTCTGGTGAAACGGTCACTTGATCAGTGATTTGCGTGTCAAATTGAACTGCTGACATAATGTGTACCTTAGGTTGAGTCTATAAGTTAGATTTTAGCATGTGAGCTTAAAAATTGCTAAAAGCCGTTTAAATGTATGTTGATAGTTTTTTAATTTCATGTCCCAAGCAAGGTTTTGGGCATGAAATTACAGGTTAATTAATACCCGTACAGAATCTAAACGTAACATGGCCGAGTCCAACACTTCATTTAATTGTTGATATTGCTGTTCAAAAAAGTCGATTTCTTCTTGGCGGATGTTGGGGTTGACGGCCTTTAATGCTTTTAATCTTTGTATTTCTTCTAGCAGTGTTGCTTTGGTGTTTTTATGGGCATTGTCTAATATGGCGGGTGCGCTTTGTTGGGCGACGGTTTTGCTGATGTCCATTATTTTATGGATTTGGGCATCTTTCATATTGATGATTTTGCCTTTTATTTTTTTGTCTATGCGGTCTTGTATTTTATTAATTAAGGCGTGGCTTAGTTTTTCTTGGTGCTGGTTACCGTCTTCATCTATCACGACACGGATTGTCGTAGGGGGTAAGTAGCGGCTGGTTTGCAGCTGGCTATTGGCCATAGATTCTAGTATATACACACATTCTATTAATACTGTGCCGGCTTTTACTAATGGGTATTTAACCGCCACTAGGGCGGTGTTGCCATGTTCTGCGCTTAGTACCATGTCCATAGCATCTACCACCATTGGGTGTTCCCAGGTTAAATAATGGTAGTTTTCTGTGGTTAGGGCCTCTGTGCGGTCGTAGGTTATGGTCATGCCTTCGTCTTTTAAATACGGAAAGCTTTCTACCATGTATTCGCTGGGCAGTAATATCATCGAGGTTTCGTTATTGTATTGGGCATCGACTCCAAAACAGTCAAAAACGCTTTCCATGTAGTGCTGTAAATCGTCGTTTTCATCTTGTTTTGCACAGCGTTCTGCTAGTCTTTTGGCAGCAAGGGGTCGACAAGAATTGTGCTCTAACAACCTGTCACGCCCTTGTTGTAGTTGGTAATTAACTATTTCTAATTCGTTGGCGGTATTGGTGATTAGCTCGTCGGTGTTGATGTCTTGCTGGTGCAGTGCAAAGATTAAATCGTCTTTAAATTTTTTGTAAACACTGTTGCCTGCGGGGCAGGTTTTTTGTAATGCATTTAGCCCATCGTGACACCAATGTGCCATAACGGCGGATGCGGATTGTTTAATGTACGGCACATGGATATTAACCGTACCTTTTTGCCCGATACGGTCTAAACGACCGATGCGTTGTTCTAATAAGTCGGGGTTGGCGGGCAGGTCAAACAATACTAAATGCTGGGCAAACTGGAAGTTGCGTCCTTCGCTGCCAATTTCTGAACATAGTAATATTTGTGTACCATCAATTTCGTTGGCAAAATAAGCGGCGGCGCGATCGCGTTCTACTATGCTTATGCCTTCGTGAAATACTGCCGCGCTTATGCCTGCTTGTACGCGCAAAGCTTCGGCTAAGTCCATTACGGTTTCTGCGCTAGAGGCGATTACCAGCACTTTTTGCGGTGCTAATGCTTTTAAATGCGTTATTAACCATGGTACTCGGCTGTCAAATGTATACCAAGGGGTCGACGATTCTTCGTCAAAAGCTTGGTATAAAAGCTCTGGGCAAAGCAGTAATTGTGGCTCGCCTAGGTTCATTGTTTTTAGGTCGGCATGAAACTGTTGATACTGTTTTGGCAAGTCGAGCGGATAGAGTGTGACGTTTCTTTCTGGGAAACCTTTTACCGCGTTGCGGGTATTTCTAAACAGTACGCGTCCGGTTCCGTGTCTGTCTATTAGGTGTTCTATAATGCTTTGTTCAATATTTTCTTTTTCTGCTTGGTCGGTGCTTTTGGCTAACTGTTTGAGCAAATCTTTTTGGTCTTGTTCTTGCAACATGTCTTGTAACAGTTGCTCGCTTAACTTATCTAGTTGGTCATCGTTAACTAAAGACTCTATGGCGTTGGCGATGGGTTCGTAGGTTTTTTCTTCTTCTAAAAACTGTTCGTAACTACTAAACCTATCGGCATCTAATAAACGCAGTCGTGCAAAATGGCTGGTTTTACCCAGCTGTTCTGGTGTGGCGGTTAGCAGTAAAACGCCTTTGGTTACGCAGGCTAGCTCTTCTACTATTGTGTAGTCAAGTGAGGGCGCATCTTCGCTCCATTGTAAGTGGTGGGCTTCGTCTACCACCATTAAGTCCCATTCGCTTACTAATAATTGTTCAAAACGGTTTTCGTTATCGCGTAAAAAATCCAAGCTACAAATAACCAGTTGCTCGGTGGCAAAGGGGTTAATGTCGGGGTCTTGTGCGGTCATTTCGTCGCAACGCTCGGCATCAAAAAGGCTAAAGTACAAATTAAATCGGCGCAACATTTCTACTAACCACTGGTGGATTAGTGACTCGGGTAAGATAATTAAAACCCGCTTGGCACGTTCGGTTAGTAATTGATGGTGCAGTATTAAACCGGCTTCGATGGTTTTACCTAGGCCTACTTCGTCTGCTAGTAATACACGTGGTGCATAACGGTTGGCAACTTCGTGGGCGATATATAACTGGTGCGGTATTAAGCTGGTACGTACACCGCTTAAACCGTATAAGTCACTTTGTGCTAATCGCTTTTTTTGCAGTAAGGTTTGGTAGCGTAATTCAAACCATTTATCGTCATCTATTTGTCGGCTAAATAAACGCTCGGCAGGGCGGTTAAGTTGCGTGTGATGGTCTATTTTAGATTCATCTAAAACGTGCTGATTGCCTTGTAAGTCGATAACCAAATAAATAAATAAATCATTATTTACCTGTACTTGGTCTACCGAATATTCTACGCCCTCTAAGTCTTTTATTTTATCGCCAGCGGCAAAACTAATACGAGAAAGTGGCGCGTTGTCGGCAGCATATACTCGGGTTTCTTCACTGCCATAAAAATCTATAGATACGTCACGGCCTTCTATATTAACCACTGTGCCTAAACCTAAAGACAGTTCACTGTTACTTATCCAACGTTGTCCTACTACAAAACCCGACACATTTATTCTCTTTCAATTGTAAGCGCGTTATTTTAGCAAAACTTAAGTGATTTCTGTCAATAAAAGGCTGAAAAATTATACAACTTTTAGGTATTAATTTAAAAATCTATAGATTTGGTGGTGTAAGCCTATCAACTGGTGGCACAGTTACCACTTTACAAAAATAAAAAAACTACATTAAAAACACAAACCAGAGTAGGTTTTAGAAATGTTATAGATAAGGCGTTTGAAAAAGAAATCAGCTGCAAGTTTTAAATAGAAAAAATCGTTTTATTATAAATATTTAAGATGCTATTGGATTAGACATTAACTTGGATTGGTTAATAGCTTAAATTCAAAGATTCCCATTTATTAACAATAGTACAAAATAATTCTGCAGTTTTTTGTGTGTCGTAAAGTGCGCCATGTGCTTTTTTATTATCAAACTCTAGCCCTGCCGCCATTACCGCTTTAGATAATACCGTTTGGCCATAAATTAAACCCGCTAACGACACCGTATCAAACACGCTAAAAGGGTGCAAAGGGTTACGCTTTATACCCGTGCGTACTACTGCGGCATTAATAAAACCTAAGTCAAAATTGGCATTGTGGCCTACTAAAATGGCGCGTTTGCATCCGCTGGCTTTAAGTGCCGAACGTATTAATTTAAATATATAACCTAACGCTTGTTCTTCGTTACGTGCTTCGCGCAGTGGGTTGTATGGGTCTATACCGGTAATTTCTAAAGACACGGGGTCAATTTCTGATCCTTCAAAAGGGATAACGTGGGTGGTTCTGTGGTCAGATGGGTTGAAAAATCCGTTTTCATCCATGTCTAAAATAACCACGGCAACTTCTAGTAGGGCATGTTTGTTGCAGTCAAAACCGCCTGTTTCTACGTCTATAACAACCGGTAAATAACCTCTAAAACGTTTGGTAATGTCGTTTGTAGCACCTGCTTTATAAGGGTTGTCGAAATGATGGTTAGACATAAAGTGAATATACGAATTAAAAAATGAATTATCTCATAAATGGTTTGTTGGTTTTAATGTAAGTCAGTTATGGTCGGGTTTAAACAATAATTGAGTTTGTATAAACTCCAAAACTTGATTGGGTTGGTTTAAATCTAAAATAGGAATTTCAGCATTAATAAATAACTCAGCATCATCGGTGATAACTGCTAGACAGTATTCGTCTAATATAGGGGCTGGTTTATTTGATGCTTTTCTGTGAAGTATTATTTTTGGCAGGGCTTCATGTTTAAAACCTTCAATAAATACAACGTCTAATTGTTTTTTATCGAGGTGTTTAATCATTTGTGTTAGTGAAATGGATTCATCAGCTTTATTTTCTGCCATTAAAGCCCAGCGTTTGTCTGATGCTAAAAGCACTTGCGTGCTACCTGCCTCTCTAAACCTCCACGAATCTTTACCGGGTTTATCAATATCAAAATGATGGTGAGAGTGCTTAATAACCGCTATTTGGACATTTTGCTTAGTGAGTTTTTTAATAAGAAAAGTTAGTAACGTAGTTTTTCCAGAACCGCTTGCACCGCTAAATGCAATAACAGGCACGTTATTTTTAAAAATGCCTTGTTCATATTGTTTAAGTTGTTTAGGAGTATTAATATTTAAAAAAGATTGTTGAGCAAAGCATACTAAACTGGGGTTATGGGGCAGTATCCAATCGGTAAAACGGTTTTGTTTCGCTTCTAAAAACTGTTTTAAATCTGCTTGTAAACAGGTGTGAATAAGGGAGAATATCGGCTGGATGCGGTAACCATCAAACGCGGTGCAAATAAGGCTTTTGGTTTTGTTTTGGGCGTTTAGTAACGTTGCAATTAAATGCTTATCTATAAAAGGGCAATCACAAGGTACGCAAAGTACAAACGTGCTTTTTGTATGTTGTAAAAAAGTGTATAAACCCGCAAGCGGGCCGTTACCTAAGCCGTTGTCTTGTATAACGGGGTAGCCATATTGTGCATAGTTTTTTAAATTACGGTTGGCACTAATGGTGATTGATTCTACTTGTGGTTTTAGCTTTTCTATAACGTGTTCAATTAACGGCTTGCCCTTAAACTTTACCAGCCCTTTGTCTTGAGCGTTCATTCGTGAACCTTTACCCCCGGTTAAAATGACGACGCTTAAGGTATTGGGTTTTATCATTTTTATTAGCATAAATAGTCAATGTGGTTTAAGGAAGATCTGATTAACGGTTAAAAGTTTAGCCTAGGTCGCTGTATAAGCACAGGCATTATACTAATAGCGCTAAGCCTCGCTAGTTTTGAAAAAAACACCAAAACGAACAATGCTTAACGCTAATAGTTTGCAACTCCAGTTAATCAGCTCTTCCTTAAAAGTATTTTGCCCAATTATTGTAACAAATTGGAACGATTTAATTATTTAGCTTACTTTAATATAGCCCTTATTTGTTTGTGTCTCAAAAAATAAAACACGATTTCTGATATTATTGACTGATGAAAACTAAAGCCAATAATCTAATTGACCCATTCAATAGGAAAATTGAATACATAAGGTTATCGGTAACCGATAGATGCAATTTACGTTGTTTTTATTGCTTACCAGAAGATTATAAAAACCCAAAAATACCCGATACTTGGCTAACCTTTAATGAAATTAGCCGTGTTATTGGCGCGTTTGGGCGTTTAGGTGTGTCACGTGTGCGTATAACGGGCGGTGAACCTTTGGCACGAAAAGGCCTATCAGACTTAGCCATTCAATTATCCCAGTTGCAAGGGGTCGACGATTTATCACTAAGTACCAATGCCATTAATTTAGATAAACACGTAAATGGATTGGTGAAAGCCGGCGTACAACGCATTAATGTAAGTTTAGACAGCCTAAAAGAAGACCGTTTTGCAAAAATAACCGGCGGTGGCAAATTAAGTAAAGTGCTAGCGGGTTTAATGGCGGCAAAAGCGGCGGGTTTGTCACCCATAAAAATTAATATGGTGGCCATGCAAGGCGTTAATGATGATGAATTTGTAGACATGATGGCGTTTTGTATAAAGCATAATTTTACACTGCGTTTTATAGAAACCATGCCGATGGGCACACCGGGCGAAGCTGCCAGTAAACACTATATTGCTTTAGACAAAGTACGTAAACAATTGCAAAAGCATTATAATTTAATACCCGGTTTTATGGCAGGCGGTGGCCCTGCACGCTATTATCAAGTGGTAGGTTCTCAGTTTAAGGTGGGGTTTATCACACCCATTTCTCAGCATTTTTGCGAAACTTGTAACCGTGTGCGATTATCTGCCGAAGGTACTTTGTACTTGTGTTTAGGGCAAGAAAACTCTGTACCGTTACGTCAATTATTACGCGACGGCATTACTGATGACGCGTTAGAACAAGTGCTCATTAATGCCATTGCCAGCAAACCAGAAAAACACGAATTTAATGAAAAACCCACTCAAATAGTTCGCTTTATGTCGATGACGGGCGGATAAAGGAAACCATGATAAACAAAAAAGAGGACGCTTTTATACCGCTAAACATTGCCATTTTAACGGTGTCAGATTCTCGTACCGAAGAAACCGATACGGCTGGTAAATTATTAGTCAAACGTTTAATAGATGCAGGGCATAAGCTTGCCGAAAAGCGCATTGTAACGGATAATATTTATCAGCTAAGAGCCATTGTTTCTGCATGGATAGCCAGCCCCAAAATACAAGTAATTATTACCACAGGTGGCACAGGTTTAACAGGGCGCGACATAACACCAGAGGCGATTAAACCTTTATACGACAAAGAAATAGAAGGTTTTGGCGAGATATTTCGTTCGCTTTCTTACAACTACATTAAAACGTCTACTATCCAGTCGCGCGCGCTGGCGGGCATAGCAAACGGCACACCATTATTTAGTTTGCCCGGCTCGCCAGGGGCGTGTAAAGACGGTTGGGATGACATTATTCAATACCAGTTAGATATAAGGCACAAACCGTGCAATTTGGTAGAGTTAATGCCCCGTTTTTTAGAAAAATAATTTTTTTGTTATCGGCCATAATCAACAAATAACCAATAGGAAAACACCATGAGTTTAGACTCAGGCTGCGATAGTGAGCAACTTACCAAAGGTCTAATATCGGCTAAACAGGCATTAACAACCTTGTTAGAACATGCTAAAACCATCACGACGACAGAAACCATCAACACTTACCAGTCATTAGGTCGAGTATTGGCAGAGCCTTGTATATCGAGCATTAAAGTACCACCTTTAGACAACAGCGCAATGGACGGTTACGCCCTGTTATCGGCAGATAGCAAAGCAGGGGACAACTGTTTTCCAATATCACAACGTATTTGTGCAGGCGAAATTGGCGACAAACTGCAACGCAAAACAATGGCACGTATTTTTACCGGTGCGCCCATACCAAACGGTGCAGATGCGGTTATTATGCAAGAGCAAGTCGAAGAAAAAACCCATAAAGCCTACTTTAGCGGTACTGTGCCCAAAGCACAAAATGTGCGTAAAGCCGGCGAAGATATTGGCATTGGTGATGAAGTTGTTAAAAAAGGCACAAGGATAAGAGCGCAAGAAATGGGTTTATTGGCATCGGTAGGTGCAGCTAAAATATTGGTTTATACAAAATTAAAAGTGGCCGTTTTTTTTACAGGTGATGAGTTAGTAGAAGCAGGGGACGTGTTGCCAGAGGGTAAAATTTATAACTCCAACCGTTTTACACTTTTGGGTTTATTAAAAAGCATAAATTGCGACATTGTAGACTTAGGCAATGTAGAGGACACGCTACATGCCACGCGTAACATATTAAAAAAAGCCGCAAACCAAGCAGACTTAGTGATAACCACAGGTGGCGTATCGGTAGGTGATGAAGACCACGTACGCATCGCTTTAGAAGAATTAGGCACATTAACCATGTGGCGCGTTGCGATGAAACCCGGTAAACCCTTAGCTTTTGGCTTTGTTGGGGATAAACAAAAAACGCCATTTATTGGTTTGCCAGGTAACCCCGTTTCAGCATTTGCAACGTTTCAATTGTATGCAGCGGCCTTTATAAAAAAACAACAAGGTATAACGCATTGCGTAGCCAAATCGGCAACATTTAAGGCAGGTTTTGAAATAAAAACAGCCGTAACAAGGCAAGAATATAAACGCGCCAAATTAGTAGTATCTAAAACTGGCCAAACGCAAGTAGACATATTCCCTCATCAAGGTTCTGGCGTATTAACCTCTACCAGTTGGGCAGACGGTTTTGTTATTATCCCTATTGGTAAAGTAATAAAAAAAGGTGATGCAGTACACTACTTAGCCTTTAATGACTTGCTATAACGACGATGAAAAATAAAAAACTTACCCATATAAATGAAAACGGCGAAGCACACATGGTAGACGTGTCTGACAAAGCCAAAACACTGCGCATAGCCGTGGCGCAAGCAACCATTAAAATGTTACCAGCAACATTAAAAATGGTCATAGAAGGCAACCATAAAAAAGGTGATGTACTGGCAGTTGCGCGTATTGCAGGTATTCAAGCGGCCAAACAATGCGCTAACCTTATCCCTTTATGTCACCCGTTAATGTTGTCATCTATAAAGGTAGATTGCGTGCCAGATGAAAGCAATAACCAAATTGTCATAACCACAAAATGCAAACTGACAGAAAAAACAGGGGTAGAGATGGAAGCACTAACGGCAGCAAGTGTCGCAGCCCTAACTATTTATGACATGTGCAAAGCGGTAGATAGGGGTATGGTAATTGGTGGAGTACGGCTGTTAGAAAAGACGGGCGGACAAAGTGGAAACTGGGTAGCTAAGTAAATAATATGGCAATTAAAGTAAAGTTTTTTGCCAGTTTGGCAGACACCTTAAACCTAAACGAAGTGGACATACCCTACCGTGAAGGCCTACACGTATTAGATGTATGGAATACAGCAACCAGCAATGCCACCTTACCCCGCAATATTTTAGCCGCAATCAATTTAGAACGCTGTCAGCTAGAGCATAACGTTAACGACAATGACGAAGTGGCTTTTTTCCCACCCGTTACGGGCGGTTGATGTGATTGTAATAAAACATCAGCCATACAATGCTTATGATGAACTGCAAAGGTTTGAACAAACCTTAAACAAAAAAAAAATTGGCGCATGCTGTAATTTTATAGGCACCATGCGTGACTTTAACCAAGGCGATGACGTTAGCGAAATGTTTTTGCAACACTACCAAGGCATGACAGAAAACTATTTACAAAAGCTAGAGGCACAATGTAAAAAAGAATTTTTAGTAGAGGTATTAATTATTCATCGAGTAGGCGCAATACTGCCCAGCGACACTATCGTTTTAACTGCGGCTTGGTCGGCTCATCGCAAGCAAGCATTTGAGGCCTGTCGTTATTTAATAGAAGAACTAAAACACCACGCACCCTTTTGGAAAAAAGAAACTTTAACCAATGGCACAAGCCGCTGGGTAGAAAGTAATACGCCTGCTTAATAAATTTTTTAAATCTTTTTAAAAAAATATCGAACCCTAAAAAGAGCCTAAATCGTCGACCCCTTGGTGTTTTTTATTATTTACTAATAGACCAATTAATGGTTTCACTTGCACATAATGGTATTAATTTACCCTGTGACGTTTCATAAAAATCTGCAACGGTTTGTGGTTTTTTATTGAGTATTATTGATTTGCTGTTTCTTTTTAAGCCATAAAAGTCGGCACCATAAAAAGACATAAACGCTTCTAGTTTATCTAAAGCATTATTGGCTTCAAAAGCTTGTGCATAAAGTTCTAATGCTATTGGGGCGGTATAACAACCGGCACAACCGCAACTGCTTTCTTTATCACCTTGTAAATGTGGGGCGCTGTCAGTGCCTGCAAAAAACTTAGGGTTGCCACTGGTAGCGGCTTGGTTTAAGGCAACGCGGTGTTCCTCGCGCTTTAGTATAGGCAAGCAATAATAATGCGGTTTTATACCGCCCACTAATATTTGGTTACGGTTATAAAGTAAATGTTGTGGGGTAATGGTGGCGGCAATATTTTTATGGCTTTCTAATACAAAATCGACTGCGTTGCGGGTGGTCATGTGTTCAAAGACAATTTTTAAATTAGGTTTGTCGCGTACCAGTGGTGCTAATATTTGCTCAATAAAAACTTTTTCACGATCAAAAATATCAATTTCGGGTTCAACCACTTCACCGTGTATTAATAAAGGTAAAGCGTGTTTTTGCATGGCCTCTAATTGTGGGTAAACATTGCTAAATTTTTTAACACCCGCATCAGAGTTTGTTGTAGCTCCTGCTGGGTAATATTTAATGGCATGTACAAAGTCACACTCGGCAGCTTTTTTTATTTCGTCTACTGTTGTGGTTTCGGTTAAATACAAAACCATTAAAGGTTCAAAATTTACGCCATTAGGCACGTTATTTAAAATACGTTCTCTATAAGCTTTAGCTTGTTTTACCGTAGTTACAGGTGGCGACAGGTTGGGCATAACAATGGCACGGGCAAATTGTGCGCTGGTGTGCGGTACAACAATGTTTAATAAGTCATCATCACGTAAGTGGCAATGCATATCGTCTGGTTGGGTAATAGTGAATGTTTTCATGGGGGTTATTTTATAGCAAGGGGTCGACGCTAGACGGTGTTTTTTGCATGGATAGACAGGATAAAAGCGGATAATTTTTTTATGTTTTAATTTTGGCGGGGAGAAAACCGAAAAAAGTATCATTCTAAAAAGCATCCGTGTACATCCTGTTTATCCATGCTCAAAAACATCCGCGTTAATCTGTGTTCATCCATGTAAAACAAAACCATAAAAACTAGGACAAGAAATCATCATCACGTAAGTGGCAGTGCATGCCATCTGGCTGGTTAATGGTTAGTTTTTGCATGGATGAACAGGATAAAAGCAGATAGTTTTTTTATGTTTTAATTTTGGCGGGGAGAAAACCGAAAAAAAGCGATATTATTAAAGTATCCGCTTTTATCCTGTCTATCCATGCCAAAAAAACATCCGCGTTAATCTGTGTTCATCCATGTAAAATAAAGCCATAAAAACCAGGACAAGCTAAATGCACATTCACATTTTAGGAATATGTGGCACCTTTATGGGCGGTATCGCCATGATTGCGCGACAAGCTGGGCATACGGTAACAGGCACCGATGCCGGTGTGTATCCGCCAATGAGTACCCAATTAGAAAACGAAGGCGTAAAACTTTGTGAAGGCTACAAGGTTGAACACCTAAGTGATGATGTGGATTTGTACATTATAGGCAACGCCTTGTCGCGCGGTAATGAAATGGTCGAGGAAATTTTAGCCAAACGCTTGGCATTTCAGTCGGGCCCGCAATGGTTGTATGAAAACGTATTGCGCGAAAAATGGGTGTTGGCAGTGTCTGGCACGCACGGTAAAACCACCACCAGTAGCATGCTGGCTTGGATTTTGGAATACGCCAACCTAGAGCCGGGGTTTTTAATTGGTGGTGTGCCACAAAACTTTGGCATATCGGCACGTTTAAAAGCGTCGCCCTTTTTTGTGATAGAGGCAGACGAGTACGACACCGCTTTTTTTGACAAACGCTCTAAGTTTGTTCATTACTACCCATCTACCTTGGTGATTAATAATTTAGAATTTGATCATGCTGATATATTTAAAAACTTGGATGCCATTAAAACCCAGTTTCATCATGTGGTTAGGTTGGTACCTAACAATGGCAAGGTGATTATTAATGGTGACGAGACAAATATTCAAGACGTAATAGACATGGGTTTGTGGTCTGAAAAAGAGGCGTTTTCGATGCGGACAGAGACGTTGGAACCCAGTATTGCAGGAGCAAAAAGTGGGCAGACCGCTAGCTCTAGTGGTGAAGAAAAATCAGACTGGCAAATAATTAAACATAACGAAGATTGTTCTCAATTTACCCTACAAAGCCCTCAAAATGAACAGTTTGAATTAAAATGGGACATTATCGGCCAACACAATATGGGCAACGCCATAGCAGCGGTGGCTGCCGCCCAACATGCGGGTGTGCCTGTAAAAACAGCTATAGACGCGCTGAAAAGTTTTAAAAACGTAAAACGCCGTATGGAACATTTAGGCACGGTTAATAAGGTCAGTGTTTACGACGATTTTGCCCATCACCCAACGGCGATACAAACTACTTTAGAAGGGTTACGTGCAAAAGTGGGTAATGAAAAAATTATTGCGGTTTTAGAGCCTCGGTCTAATACCATGCGAATGGGAATACATACGAACCAATTGGCGCAATCGTTGACTAAAGCGGACGAAGTGATTTTGTTTCAACCAAAAGGTTTAGACTGGTCGTTAGAGTCGGTAGCAAATGGCATTACATCAACCACTTATATATACTCCAGTATAAAAAAGTTAGTTGAGTTTTTAGGCCAAGCAAGCAATAATCCAAAACATGTTTTAATTATGAGTAACGGCGCTTTTGGTGGGGTTCATCAAAAGTTATTAAGCCGTTTAAAAAAATAGTTCATTATGCCGCAAAAAACGCCATCAAAAATAGGAAAGTATGAAATCGGGGAGCTGATAGGGTCTGGCTCCTGTGGCAAAGTGTATAAATCATTCGACCCTTTTGTGCAAAGAGACGTGGCCATAAAAGTGGCCGATAAAGATAAAAATAAAGGCGATGATTTTTTTGAAGAAGCCTACGCCGTAGGTAAATTACAGCATAAACATATTGTAGCCTTGTACGATGCCGGCGAAATAGATGAGATGCAATATTTGGTGATGGAGCTGATTGATGGCGGTACGTTATACGAGTATGGATCCTATAAAGATAAAGTGTTAAGTGATCAACGTATTGTTGATATTATTTATAAATGCTGTTTAGCGTTAGATTATTCGCATAAAAACGGTGTAGTGCATAGAGATATGAAACCCACCAATATTATGTTATCTAAAAGTGGTGAAGTAAAAATAATGGACTACAGTATCGCCCTAACCAATGAAGATTGTCTTGCAACGCAACAAGGTTTTGCTGTTGGTTCACCCAATTACATGTCGCCAGAACAAGTAAAAAATAAAGCGATTGGACCACGCAGTGATTTATATTCATTAGCCGTGGTAATGTATGAATTACTGACTAAAAAACAGTTATTTAAAAGTGCAGATGTACAAAAATTATTTAAAAAAATAATTCATGTGCCTGCGCCTAGGTTGTCAGAAATGAGGCCAGATTTACCGCAAGAGTTAGACTCGTTTTTAGCCAAAGCCTTAGAAAAAGATCAAGCAAGACGCTTTCAAACAGGCAAAGAAATGGCCGTTTCCTTAGGAAAAGTTTATGACCGATTACGTTTGTCTGGCAAAAATATTGCCCGTTCAGAAAGCAGAAACAGTTTAAGTAATTTAAATTTTTTTAATGGTTTTAGTGATGCCGAAATTGCAGAAATAATGCAAGTAAGCCGTATAGTGACGTTTAAAAAAGGCGATGTTATCATCCCCGAAAATGATATAGATGACAGTTTTTATATTATTATTAAAGGCGTGGTAGATGTTAATAAAGGCGATGTAAATATTGAAACCTTGTCTACCGGGGATTGTTTTGGCGAGATTGGTTTTTTATTAAAAAGAAAACGCACAGCCACCATTTCAGCATCAAAAAATACTATTGTGTTACACGTAAAACCCGATTTTATGGACAATATGACAGTAGAAACGCAGTTGCGCTACTACAAAGCCTTTTCAGAAACTATTATCTACCGCTTATTAGTAACTACTGCTAGACTTGCGGCCGCGAAGACTTAAATAGAATATTGTTATGAAAAAGAACGTCGTTACTGTCGCCATTACGGGTGCATCTGGCATTCAATACGCTATGCGATTAATTGAATGTTTGCTTGCTGCAAAACAAGATATTTATTTGTTGGTATCTAAACCTGCCAAAATTGTGGCAGCAATGGAAACCGATTGGACGTTTCCTAGCAGTAACGAAGCATTACAACATTACTTGAATGAACTGTTTCAAACCAACGAAAAACATTTAAAAGTATTCGGTTTAGAACAATGGTCTGCCCCGGTTGCCAGTGGCACGGGTATTAGTAGAGCAATGGTAGTTTGCCCCTGTACTACAGGTACGTTAGCGTCTATAGCATCTGGCCAGTGTAATAATTTAATAGACAGAGCCGCCGATGTAACACTAAAAGAACAAAAAAAATTAATATTATTGCCGCGCGAAATGCCTTTTTCTACCATCCATCTAGAAAACATGCTCAAATTAAGTAAAATGGGCTGCGTTATAATGCCACCCAACCCAGGTTTTTATTATAAACCTAGTAATATTAACGACTTAATAGACTTTGTTGTTGCTAGGGTTTTAGATCACCTCGATATAGAACACCAATTAATACCTAATTGGGGCTATTAAACGGCTCTATATTAGCGTATACTTATATTCAATTATTAACTTGTCTTTTTAGACATTCTAAATTCAAATTTTCGGAGTAAACATGCCTACTATTAACTTAACCAAAGAAAACCTAGAAGAAACCATTAATAATAACCAAATGGTTATTGTAGACTTTTGGGCACAATGGTGCGGTCCTTGTAAATCTTTTGGTCCAACGTTTGAAAAAGTATCTAATGAGTTCCCTGATGTTGTATTTGCAAAAGTAGATACCGAAGCACAACAAGAACTGGGTTCAATGTTTCAAATTCGTTCAATTCCAACGGTGATGATGTTTAAAGAACAAGTTATTATTTTTAAAGAAGCGGGCGCATTATCAGAATCGTCATTAAAAGAAGTGGTTGAGCGTGTAGCTACTTTAGATATGGACGATGTAAGAAAAGATATGGAAGCACAAAAAGAAACCAGCGAAGCATAATTAAGCAAGCTTAAAAACGTTTGTTTCTAGCGTAAAAAAAGCCTTTAAGTTGTGCAACTTGAAGGCTTTTTTTATTCGTAATGCTAATTACTAATTAGTCAATAACACGTAATTCAACGCGTCTATTTTCAGAACGTCCAGAACGGGTAGCGTTACTGGCAATTGGCTGGTCTTCACCATAACCGCGTGATTCGATTCTTTTTGATGAAACGCCTTTATTTTCTAAATACGCTTTAACCGCTTTTGCACGCTTTTCAGACAAGCTTTGATTATAGTCATTGTTGCCTAAGCTATCAGAATGTCCAGCCACTAAAACACGAACTTCAGGGTTGTCAAGTAACTCAGCCGCTGCCGTATCAAGACGAGAATAAGACGATGCATTTAAAATATCAGAGTTGCTTTTAAACGAAACACCATCCAGTTTGATAATGCGGGCCACAACAGGTGCAGGTGCCGGCGCAGGAGTAGGGAGGATAATAGGGGTTGGCTTAACAATTACAACGGGTTTTGCTTTAACCACAGGCACAGGTTTTACTGTTTTGGTGGTGTAACCGCATTCACTTTTAGAAAAAGTTCCATAATACATACAACCAAGGTCGGTAGTCATTTTGTTTCCACTGCTATCAGTTGGTATGCCTGCCATAACGTTAGAAACGCTAAATAGTGATGCTATTATTATTAGTTTTGCTTTCATTTAAAATTACCTTATTGTAAAAAGTAACGATTCTATCAATACAACTTAATAATGTATGTGCGATTAGATACAACATGATTCGGCGGGTTAAATATTTTTTATTATGCCTTTTGTGCGAAATAGAAGTAAAATAAGCGTTACTCTTTGAGTAACTAAAAAAGCCTTTTCCTGCCAATTATATTATGTCGCCTGCCATTGAACTTTTAAAAAACATTAAAGATAGCATAAAAGATTTATTGCCTATTATTGTGGTGATTAGTTTTTTTCAAGTGGTTGTATTACAACAACCTGTTCCTGGGATAGGTGATATTTTAGTGGGCGTGGTGTTTGTAATTTTGGGCTTAACTTTTTTTGTACGTGGCCTAGAAATGGCACTATTTCCATTAGGTGAAAGCTTAGCCCAAGCTTTTGCACGTAAAGGTAGTGCATTGTGGCTATTTACGTTTTCATTTTTTTTGGGTTTTGGCACAACCATTGCAGAACCTGCATTAATAGCAATAGCAGACGAAGCCGCTAAAGTGGTTGCGGCCGCAGGCAAAATAGAAAACCACCAAGATGCAATGGATGCTTACGCCTTTAATTTACGAATAACCGTTGCAATGGCTGTTGGTATAGCTATTTTATTGGGCGTGTTAAGAATTGTAAAAGGCTGGCCAATCCAGTATTTAATTATGGGCGGTTATGCGATGGTGGTAATACTGACTCTTTTTGCACCCGCAGAAATTATCGGCATCGCTTATGATTCTGGAGGGGTAACGACATCTACCATAACGGTGCCATTAGTTACCGCTTTAGGCGTGGGTTTAGCATCGTCTATAACTGGCAGAAACCCGCTTACGGATGGTTTTGGTTTAATCGCATTTGCCTCACTCACGCCTATTATGTTTGTTATGGTTTTTGGTATGGTGACATTGTGAAAGAACAAATACTTAATGTATTTTCTGTATTTATTTCGACATCTTTAGATGTTTTACCCATCGTCGCTATCATGATTGTTTTTCAGGTAATGGTCTTAAAGCAACCCATCGCCAACTTAAAAAAGGTTGTAATTGGTATTGGCTATGTCTTAGTTGGTTTAACCTTTTTTTTAATTGGCTTAGATAAAGCACTTTTTCCGCTAGGTCGTTTAATGTCAACGCAATTAACCGACCCCAATTTTATTGGTTTGGTTAGCGGGCAAAGTATTGATTGGACTTTGTATTATTGGGTGTATTTGTTTTCATTTTTTATAGGTTTCAGTACTGCAATTGCAGAACCCAGTTTGCTGGCGGTGGCAAAAAAAGCCAACACGGTGTCTGGTGGCAGCATTAGTATGTGGGGTATTAGAATCGCAGCAGCTTTAGGGGTTGCGGTGGGTATTTCACTTGGTACATTTCGTATTGTTACGGGCATACCTATTTATTACTTTATTATCGCTAGTTATATTATCGTGATTATTTTAACCTTCTACTCCCCTAAAGCTATTGTGCCATTAGCTTATGACATTGGTGGCGTGACCACATCTACAGTAACCGTGCCTATTGTTGCGGCACTTGGTTTAGGCTTGGCAGAAACTGTGCCGGGGCGTAGCCCATTAATTGATGGTTTTGGGCTGATAGCATTTGCCTGTTTATTTCCCATCATGTCTGTATTGGCCTATGCTCAATTAACTCAATTTTTAGCTCAACGTAAAGAGAAAATCTAATGCATTTTAAATTAATATTAGCCTTCGTCGATAACTCAAAGTCGGACTTGGCAATGGAAGCGGCTAGAAAAAAAGGCGCAACGGGTTCGACAGTCATTAACAACGCAAGAGGCGAAGGAATTAACCCAACCAAAACATTTTTTGGTTTGAATTTAGACCTACAAAGAGACATTATTTTGTTTTTGGTAGAAGAACATTTAAGCAGAGAAATTTTAGAAGAAATTGCAAACGTTTGTGAGTTTGATAGCTCACCAGGGAACGGTATAGCCATACAAATAGATGTGGAAGATGCCGTAGGTGTAGCAAACCAAATAAAAGAATTAACCACTAAAGTAGAAGGTGACTTATGAGTGAAGCAAAAAAAATAATTACGGTGCAACAAGTAATGAAAACAAAGGTCGATTTTGTAGACGGCTTAACGACCGTGTCTGAAGCGTTAAAAAATATGCAGTATATAGAAACCAAAAGCTTAATTGTTAACAAACGCGATGAACACGACGAGTATGGCATGGTATTAATATCTGATATTGCGCGTAAAGTACTGGCAGAAGGTAAAGCACCAGAAAGAACCAATATATATGAGATTATGTCAAAACCGGTGGTTTGTATTCGTTACTCTATGGACATTAAACATGCCGCGCGTTTATTACAGCGTTTTGACTTGTCGCGAGCACCCGTGGTTAAAAGAGGCAAAGTTATTGGTGTGGTGAGTTTGACTGATATGGTATTGAAAGGCCTTTGTAATAAGTAAATTAATAGAGATACCCTTAAGTTAGGAAAAAACATGTCAGAAGAAAAGAGAAGCGAAGAGATTGCCGCATTTGAAATGCTTGCAAGCCAATTAGCATGTCCAAGTGGGCAGTTTGGTACCGCTTTAGCGGTAAAAATGAATGAGTCTAACGAACAAATAACGGCTTTTACTATTAGTGCTTTAGCACCACAAACGGGCCAAAAAATATTAGAAGTAGGCTTGGGTAATGGACAGCTTGCATTGCCTGTTATAGATAAAATAGGTGAGAAAGGTGTTTTTTTAGCCGTTGAAAAGTCACGTTCTATGACAAAAGAAGCCAATAATTTGTTTGGGAAAAAAGGCTTAAAAAATGCCTATGTTAAACAGGGTGACTTTTTAGAAAGTGATATTCAAGAAGGAATTATTAATGGCATATACTGCGTAAATGTATTGTATTTTATTGATGATTTATCGGCGTTTTTTAAAAAAGTACTTTCTTGCTTAGTAAGTGGTGGCCAAATGGTAATGGGTGTTAGGTCACCAAAATCTTTATTGGCGATGCCCTTTACACAATATGGTTTTATTGTAAGGGAAACCAAAGAAATTGAAGATGTAATGAAACAAGCTGGTTTTAGTAATGTCAAATCACAATACCATCAAGAAGGCGAAGTGGAGCTAGGTGGTGATGTTTTTTCAGTAGACTCTATTATTATTACGGGTAATAAATAAATTAGTTTTTTTCTCTATTTATATGCTTGGTGCGAACAAGTTGGTCTTCTGCTTTTTCGATAAAGGTATTTAATTTATCGGGTGAAGAATACTGTGCAAAACCAAAGCTTAAAGAAATACAGTAACGGTTTAAATCATTATTAGATGTAACATCTTTTTTTATTTTTTCAGCAATTTGCACAGCATCTTCAATAGCAGATTTAGGTAATAAAATAAAAAATTCATCTGCCGCCCATCTAACCACTAAATCACTTTTTCTTATTGCTTTATTAATGCTCTTTGCCACGTTACGTAGTATTTTGTCACCAGTCATTTGATCATAAACAACGTTTATCATTTTAAAATCATTTATATCAAGTACCATCAAACTTAATGGAAAAGGGTGGTTTTTGGCTTGATTTATTTCAAAATTAGCCATGTTGGTGAACTTTGATCGAGTAATTAAACCCGTTACTTGATCTTGATGTGTTGCTTCTACAGCTACTGTAAGCTCTTCGGATTTTTTATTCAGTTCGGTTTTTAGTTTTTTATTTAAAATATACAGTTCATCAGATTGTTTTTTTCTGACCGACTCAAAACTATTTAAAATGAGATAAAAACCAACTAAATAACTTGAAAAAATTAAAACATCTCTTGTTGTGTAGCCAATGTCTGTTGGTGCTAATAAAACAATACCAACTAAGCTGGTTAAGGTTAATAAAAGCCAATAAAAGCCAGCCTTTTTACCTTTTAAAAAATACACGGCAGCTAATAACGGAATAAATAAAGTAATGCGCGTTACTTCTTCAGGCGATATGGTATAAGTAATAGTAAATAAAACATAACAAGCTATAAGGGCAGCCCAAGCAATAACATGTAAGTATTGAGCTTGAGTTTTTAATAGGTAGAGTAAAAACAAAAAAACAAAAGCAAAAAATAACGTAAATTTACTTTGCAAAGGGTTGGCAGGAAGCGATAAATAGGCCATTACAAAAGTAATAAGGGTAGCGAATACAAATACACTGTTTAAAAATTGGGTGGTGTCAGTTTTATTTGTCATTTAATTGTTCAGTTACGCGTGCACTAATTAATGTTTAGGGCTGGTTGTTTTTAAAACACGGCTAATGTCTTTTTATTATTATCTCAGTGTTTGCTTTTTAGGCCTATTTGTTTAATTATAAAATATCGTGCATAATTAGCAATCCCTAATATAGTTTATTAATTTTTATGCCAGAACTTTCAGAACAGCAACGAGCCAAAGCAGCAATTGAAGAAAGTTTAGGCGGTTGTTCAAAAGCAGAGCCTTTTGTTTTACTGGCAAAAGGCGAAAGCATGATGCCCGAGTTTTGGGACAGTTGCCCCATTATTATTCAAAAAGACGGATTGGTGAAATCAGGTTCATACGTTATTGCGGTAGTAAGAGAAGAGATGATTTTTAGACAACTAAAAATAGACGAAGGTGTGTTTACATTGCATACCCTACAAGACGGTTACGATGTTGAAACCATTTCGGGCTTAACCGATATTCACGGTGTTATTGTTCAGCGCGGTGGTAAGAAAAAAGACCGTAAAAAGTACGTCTAAAAAGTCAAATCCTATACAATAACGCCTTAGCCCCTAATAGTTTACCGTAATGCCAACGACCGCAAGATTACGCGAAATCCCCTACAACTACACCTCTTTTTCTGACCGCGAAATCGTCATTCGATTTTTAGGCGAAGACGTTTGGACCGCATTAAATATTTTAAGAGATAAACGCCAAACAGGCAGATCTGCTCGAATGCTTTTTGAAGTATTGGGCGATATGTGGGTGGTGTCGCGTAACCCTTTTATACAAGAAGACTTGCAAAATAACGCTAAACGTAGAGCGTCATTAATTAGCGCATTAACACACCGTTTAGAGCAAATACTAGAACGTGCAGATGGCAATGAAATTGTTTTAAGCATTAATAAAAAAGCCAGAAAAGCAGTTGATGATTTTGAAGAATGTTTAATAAGCAGTAACAAACTTCGTCAAAAAGCCATTAAAACATTAGTAAAAGTTACTAAAAAACACAATATAGACTTTAGTGGCCATGCCCGTGTAGCACACGTAACGGATGCTACCGATTGGCGTGTTGAATACCCGTTTGTGGTGTTATACCCAGATACCGAGTCCGAAATGGCAGGCATAGTAAAGGCTTGCATTAAACTGGGTTTAACCATTATCCCTCGTGGCGGTGGTACAGGTTATACCGGTGGCGCGATTCCATTAACCACTAATTCTGTGGTTATCAATACAGAAAAATTAACCGCAATAGGTGAAGTTCAGTACCAAAAGCTATCTGGGTTGGGCGAATCATACGCAACAATAAGTGCAGAGGCCGGCGCGGTTACGCGCCATGTATCTAACGCGGCGGCTAAGTACGATCGTATATTTGCGGTCGACCCAACCTCGCAAGACGCATCTACCATTGGTGGTAATGTGTCTATGAATGCGGGTGGTAAAAAAGCCGTATTGTGGGGTACAACCTTAGACAATTTAGTGTCTTGGAAAATGGTAGACCCTAATGGCGATTGGATGGAAATTGTCCGCCTGGATTTTAATGGTGGAAAAATACACGAGCAAAAAGAAGTACGTTTTATCATTAAACGTACCGACGATAAAGGCAAACAAACCCAGCCCGATGAAATGTTACGCTTTGAAGGCAAGCAGTTTAGAAAAACAGGTTTAGGAAAAGACGTAACCGACAAGTTTTTAGGCGGTTTACCGGGCATACAAAAAGAAGGTTGCGACGGACTAATTACCTCTGCAGTTTTTGTATTGCATACCTTGCCAAAGCATACTCAAACAGTGTGCATGGAGTTTTACAGTGACGACATTCGCTACTCTGTAGAGTCTATAGTAGAAGTTAAAGACTTTATTAAACAGCATAGCGGTGTGGTGTTATCTGGCTTAGAGCATTTAGATGAGCGTTATATAAAAGCCGTTAACTATTCTGCCAAAGCAGACCGACAACAATTACCGAAGATGCTTTTAATCGCCGACATCTCTAGTGATGATGAGCCATTGCTCGAAAAAGTGGTCTCTGGCATCGACCCCTTGCTAAAAGGGCGCGATGTAGAATCGTTTATTGCAAAAAGCCCGCAAGCCAGAAAGTTGTTTTGGGCAGATAGAGCAAGAACCGCAGCCATTGCCGCACACACTAACGCCTTTAAAATAAATGAAGATGTGGTAATACCACTAGAAAACTTGGGCGAATACAGCTACGGCATTGCACGCATCAACCTAGAGTTAGAGCTGCAAAATAAAATAGACATTGCCGTTCAAATTAAGCAATTTATCAAACAAGAATCGCTAAGTTTTATAGGGCAGCATCAACAATTAGAAGGTTCAGACGAGCAAACGGCCATTTGGTCTAACAAAAAAAATAATGCCATTTTATTGATAGATGGTGTTTTAGGTTATTGGCAAAAGAGCCTAAAAACATTAGATGAAAGCCTAAATGAAAAGCTTATTTTAGAGCAAGGGGTCGACGCTAAAGGCACTTTTAAAGACAGTATAAAATGTTTGGCAGAGTTTTTATTAGCCAATCCAAATAGCATCGCTTACCGCAAACGCATAATGAAACCATTAAATGAAATATTTACTGGCGGGCAAATGGACGCGCTTAATAAACAGTTAGATAAAATCCACAGTAAAGAACGCAAGCGCCGTTTATTTGTTGCACTACACATGCATGCAGGTGACGGCAACGTGCATACCAATATCCCCGTTAACTCGCACGATTATGAAATGATGAAAACTGCCGACAAGGTGGTCGAAACCATCATGGCGTTAGCGATAAGCTTAGACGGGGTTATATCGGGTGAGCACGGCATTGGTTTAACTAAATATCAATTTTTAGATGAAGATATAAAACAGAACTTTGTAAACTATAAAAACAAAGTAGACCCCAACGGGCGTTTTAATAAAGGCAAGCTGATGCCAGGGTCTGGCTTAGAAAACGCTTATACGCCATCTTTACAATTAGTACAGCAAGAGTCGTTAATTTTAGAAGCAAGTGAGTTAACCAGTTTAAACAACTCCATTAAAGATTGTTTACGCTGCGGAAAATGCAAACCCGAATGCAGCACCCATGTGCCAGAAGCCAACTTACTGTATTCACCCAGAGACAAAATACTCACCACCGGTTTACTACTAGAAGCCTACCTGTACGAAGAACAAACAAGGCGCGGCATATCGCTGCAACATTTTGATGCAATGAACGATATTGCCGATCATTGCACCATCTGTCATCGCTGTTACAACCCGTGCCCAGTGAATATAGATTTTGGTGATGTTACCACTCAAATGAGAAAGATATTAATTAACCAAGGCAAACGTAAAAGTAATACCTTAGGTAAAATGACTTCGGTGTTTTTAGATGCCTCTAACCCCACCGTGGTAAATGTATTACGCAAAGGCATGATAGATTATGGTTATAAAAGCCAGCGCTTAGCCAGCTCAATAATTAATTTATCGCCAGCCATTAAAAAGCAAAAAGCCAAGCCCAAACCAACAAAATCGTTGCCACCGGTGCATGAACAAATAGTGCATTTTTTAAATAGAAAAATGCCGCCAACCATTCCAACACGCCCAATGCGCTCTATTTTAAAAATGGAAGACGAAAAGTACGTGTCGGTATTAAAAGACCCACAACAAACCAATGACGAAAGCGAAGCGGTATTTTATTTTCCGGGTTGTGGCTCAGAACGGTTATACAGCCAAGTGGGTTTTGCCACCTTAGCGATGCTGTACGAGGCAGGGGTGCAAACAGTATTGCCACCAGGTTACTTGTGTTGCGGTTACCCGCAAGTAGCGGCTGGCGAGGCAGAAAAAGGCCAAAGCATTGTTACAAAAAACCGCGTGTTATTCCATCGTGTTGCCAACACCTTAAATTATTTAGACATTAAAACCGTAGTGGTATCTTGTGGAACGTGTCTAGACCAATTGCAAGATTATCAATTTGATAAAATTTTCCCGGGTTCACGCATTGTAGACATTCACGAATACCTATATGAAAAGGGTGTATCAATAGACGAAACCAAAGGGCAAAAATACTTTTATCACGACCCATGCCACAGCCCAATAAAAAATGTTAATCCAGTGGCAATGACAGAAAAACTGTTGCAGTCAGAGGTAACATTAAGTGACCGCTGTTGTGGCGAGTCGGGCAGTTTTGCCTTATCTCGCCCAGATATTGCCACCCAAGTAAAATTTAGAAAAGTAAAAGAGCTGGAAATTAATATTGCAGAACAAAAAGAACAAGCACCCACAAAAATACTAACCAACTGCCCAGCATGTTTACAAGGATTAGAACGATTAAATGACGACGTAGGTTTAGAGGCGGATTACATTGTTGTTGAAATGATAAAAAGTAAAAATGGAGAAAACTGGTTAAAGTCGTTCACAGATGAAGTGGATAAAGGCGGCATAGAAAAAGTATTGCTTTAATGTTTTAAACGCGTTTTACATGGATGAACACAGATAAACGCGGATAAAAGAAGGATATTGTATGGGTTCCCATGCACAGCGTGGGTACTAGGGCTTTTATTAATATAAAGCAGTTCCTATAAAAACTAAAAAGAACCTGCCTTTTATCCGCGTTTATCTGTGTTCATCCATGTATAAAACAATGTTGCTTATTTAATAATTCTAGCGCCACCTTCTGCGCCTAATATTAAAACATCCGCAGGGCGATGGGCAAAAATACCTACCGTTACTACACCCGCCCATTGATTCATTTCTTCTTCTATTTTTAGTGGCTCCATAATTTCCATATTATGTATATCAATAATGATATTGCCATTGTCGGTGGTAAAACCGGTTCTTAGTTCTGGCTGGCCACCCAGTTTAACAATTTGGCGGGCTACCAAACTTTGCGCCATTGGGATTACTTCTACAGGTAAGGGGAATTTACCTAAAAACGGCACAAGTTTAGATTCGTCTGCAATACAAACAAATTTTTCACTAGCGCCTGCAACAATCTTTTCACGGGTTAACGCACCACCGCCACCTTTTATAAGGTGAAGGCTTTCGGTAGATTCGTCTGCGCCATCAACATATAAAGACAGTTGACCCGCTGCGTTTAAATCCATAACCGGTATGCCATGTCCACGTAAACGCTCTGCGCTGGCTTCAGAGGATGCAACCGTTCCATCTATTTTGCCTTTTATTTTGGCCAGTAAATCAATAAAGTGGTTGGCGGTAGAGCCGGTTCCTATACCTACAATCATTCCATTTTCTACGTATTCTAATGCGGCTTCTGCCGATTGTTTTTTTAGGTCATCTGGTGACATAGTTATTCTCTTATCATTTGTTTTTATTTAGGGTATAAAAAAGGGATGAATAATCATCCCTTTAAGGTATTGCTTGTGAAAGTAATATTTACGCAACGATAAATTTTTGTATTTTTTCCATCGCATTTTTTTCAATTTGACGAATACGCTCAGCAGAAACACCGTATTCAGCGGCCAACTCATGTAAGGTCGCTTTTTTATTGGCTAACCAACGTCGGCTAATAATGTCGTGGCTACGTGAATCTAATTGCTTCATGCCATTAAACATTTTACCTTCGCGGTGCTGTTTATAGTCATTATCTTCGTGTAAAACAGCAGGGTCATTACCTTCGCCATGTAAATAATGCTCTGGCGAATAGGCTTCTTCATCATTTGATTCGTTAGGTGCGTTAAAACTGGCATCGTAATTGCTTAAACGCGCTTCCATTTGGATAACGGTTTCTGGCTTTACGTCTAAAGTTTTTGCAACGTGCAGCACTTCTGCATGGCTAAACCAACCAAGGCGTTTTTTAGAGCTACGAAGCTTAAAAAATAATTTACGTTGTGCTTTGGTGGTGGCAATTTTAACCGTGCGCCAGTTACGTATTACATATTCGTGAATTTCTGCTTTAATCCAATGTACCGCAAAAGAAATTAAGCGAACATTCATTTCAGGGTCAAAACGTTTTACCGCTTTCATTAACCCGATATTGCCTTCTTGAATAAGGTCACTAAGTGGAAGACCGTAACCTTTGTAGGTTTTAGATATATGCACAACAAATTTAAGTTGAGACATAATGAGTTTTTGAGCGGCGTTTAAGTCTTCGCTGTCTCTAAACTGGCGGCCTAATTGTTTTTCTTCGTCTGCTGTCAAAGTAGAAATGGCATTGACAGACTGCATATAAAAATCGATATTGGCGGCGCTTAACGACACCATATCGGGAGCGAGTGCTAATGCTTTATTCATTTTGATACCTGTAAAAAAGTTTAAATCTATGTGTTTATATTAACATTAATAGCTTTAGAGTGCGAGCAGGTTGGAAGTTCAAAATAGCAATATAAATAATTAAAAAATATTGTTTTAAAGTGGTTGAAAAAGCACCACTATCCGCATAAACTTTGGGCTCTAAATTGCAACCTTAAAAGTAATAATTAAATAATAGATGCCAACTTTACCAGTAATTAAAGGTTATAAAATACATAAAGTAGTTGGCAAAGGCGGCATGGCAACGGTCTATTCTGCTTTAGATTTAAAAACTAAAAAGATTGTTGCTATAAAAATTTTACACAGCCATGTAGAAGAAGAAAACCAAGCAAAAGAACGTTTTTTAAAAGAAGCCAGTTTAAGCCTGTCTTTACAACATAAAGGCCTGCTTAAAACCCATCATGCAGGCTTTATGAAAAATGGCTCACCTTATATTGTTATGCAATATATTGTTGGTCAATCAATACAAGACATCGTTCACGATGAAAGAACCCTATCCCCTAAAAAAGTTATTAGCATAGTAAAATCGGTTAGTAGTGCCTTAGTGTATTTGCATAAAAAGGGCATTGTGCATCGTGATATTAAGCTTAACAATATCATGTGTGAAAAAAATACCGGCAATATAATATTGATGGACTTTGGTATCGCAAGAACCTTAATGGACAACAGTAACTTAACGGTAACGGGTTCTATTTTAGGGACACCTAAGTTCTTGTCGCCAGAACAAGCGTCTGGCAATGAACTTACTTTAAAAAGCGATGTGTATTCACTGGGTATTTGTTTGTTTTATATGCTGACAGGTCACGCGCCATTTTCTGCAAGTACGTCTATGGCAGTGGTGTTAATGCATTTAGATACCCCTATGCCAGCATTGCCAAAAGCCTATCAAGATATACAATATCTGCTTGAAAAAATGTGCCATAAAAATGAAGCATTACGCATTAATGCTAAAGTGTTAGACCGTGAACTGCATGCCATTTTAATAAGCAAACAAGTTGAACAATGGCCAACTATTAAGTACGAAACCGGTAAAGAGTTTATTGAAGAACATTATCGAACCTTACAACAACAAAAAATAGATACAGAAATAACCCTAATAAACAATCAAAGAAACAAAAAAATATTGGTACCACTGGTGTTGGCTATATTACTAA
The DNA here is from genome assembly GCA_964589575.1 of uncultured Gammaproteobacteria bacterium. Taxonomy (GTDB): domain Bacteria; phylum Pseudomonadota; class Gammaproteobacteria; order QNFE01; family CAZPSE01; genus CAZPSE01. The sequence goes on from CAZPSE010000012.1 coordinate 43,453, forward strand.
TAGCGGGTGGTACGTACTATTTTTACCCTAATTTGTTTTCTAAACCCGACGTTATTACGGTGAGTAAACAAGAGATTGTATTTGTACCCAGTAAAAATGACGCTAAATTATATTTGGACGAAACCTTTATTGGTAATGGCACCAGTAGCCACTTTTATTTAGACAAGGCCAGCCATGTTATTGAGGCTATTAAAACAACGCTTGATCCAAAACAAAGATGGTATGGCAAACACACAGTCAATTTTGCAAATAATTTACAAAAATTTAATATTGATATGGAAAAACAATATTTAGTTGAAGGTATATGGATACAAGAAGCGGATTATTTAGCCGACCAAAATAAAATAAAAAGGTTGGCTTATATCAATAATATTGAAAAGTTTCTTAACCAGCAAAAGTTTTTTGGCGAGTATGATAAAAACGCCTTTAATCAGCTAGAAGCCTTTAAAGATGATTTTGTAGGGGATATACAACCGGTAGAAATGACGGACGTGTTTAGGATTAAATTACTCAGTACCCTAAATGTAAAAATAGACAATGTTGAGTTTAAAAGCGCACGGAGCTTAATTGCAAAAATTGAAAACCATTGGTATAACCCAAACATTACCATTGATGCAAAAAAGAGAATGCGAGCGATTGAAAGGCAATGGCGCTTGGCCGCACAAAGGAGTAAGAAAAAGGTTGTGGTGGCTAAAAAAGCGCCACCACCGCCACCGCCACCCAAACCTAAAATTCAATACAACCGTGTGTGTGAAAAATGCCCAACAATGACGGCAATATCTAAAGGCACATTTATATTTGGTAATAATAGATACAGCAGAGATGAAAAACCCAGTAGCGAACAAACGGTAGGCGCTTTTTATGTTTCAGAAACATTAATTAGCAATGATTTTTTTGCACAATTTTTAAATGATGCAAACATACCCAAAGGGGTGTCGTGGTTTTCGCATGAATCTAGCCAGATATATAATGATGGCAATACGTGGCAAGCTAAAAAAGGTTATGGCGACCACCCAGTAACAGGTATTAATTTAGACGGAGCAATAAAATATACTGATTATTTGTCGGTTAAAGGCCGTAAAAAATACGCCATACCAACCGAATTACAGTGGGAATATGTAGCCTCTGCCGGTATAAAAGCCGATTTTTGGTGGGGCAGTAAAGGTAATGCCAACTTAGCTAATGCCTTAGGTAAAAAAGACAGAGACCAGTATTCTTCTACCTCACCAGTCGATACGTTTCCTAAAAACCCGTTTAACGTGCATGATTCTGTAGGTAATGTTTGGCAGTGGACATCGTCTGAATATTTACCTTACAGTACAGGGGCGTTTAAAACCCAGCTTAAAAATATTGGAAGCAATAAAAAGGTGTCGATACGTGGGGGTTCTTACTTAAACTCGTTTGATCAATTGCGTGCCAGCAACCGTAGTGCGACCACGGCATTGTCACTAAGTGCGCGTATTGGTTTTAGAGTAATTTATACAAACTAAGTTTGTATCAGCCCTAAGGCACCTCTATTAATTTCATAGTTTCTTACTGCCAATAAACCGTGTAAACGGATACAAAATAATTTTTCGTGTATTGGTTTCATAATAAAGTCGTTGGCTCCGCAAGATAATACTTTTTCTATATTTGTATCATCTCCAGAGGCAATTAAAATAGGCAATACCGATTTTGAGTAGTGCAATCGTCCACGTACATGTTGCACTAAATCATAGCCGTTCATTTCACCGTTTAATGTCAAATCGACCACCAAAATGTCAAATACGGGCGCTTGTGGTGTAGAGTGTTTAGATATTAATTCGTAGGCACGTTCTGCAGTATCAGTATGGGTAATTTTAAAACCGTGGGCTGTTAAAATTCTACTGGCTCGTAGTGCTGCGGTTTTACTGTCTTCTACATATAAAACGCTGGCTTTAAATAACTCGACTTCTGGCAATAAACTAACAATGTAGTCTATTAATGCGCTATGACCATGGGCTTTATTAAAGTAGCCTGTTACACCCACTTTAAAACCAAGTTTCATAACTTTATCATCAATGTCGCCAGAGACAATAATAAATGGCACGTGATGATTTTTATCCATTTTAAGTATGGCTTTAGCTAATTGTAGGCCGTTTTTATCTGGCAAAACCATAGACGAAGTAATCAAATCAAACTTCTGTTCTGATAATAATTCCAATGCCTCAGCCGCAGTATGGCAACTGGTAACAAAACTGTTATCCACTCTTTTTTCTATCAAACGCGAGATGATTTTAGAGGTCGCCCTAGAATTATCAATCATTAAAATTTGTTTTTGCGCCATAGTTTTAATTTAGCCTAACTGGGTTCAATTTCATTTAAATGTTTGCTAACAGAAAGCAACGAGCCAAACCAACCTAAAAAAGCACTGCCCAAAATTAACAATATTAATTGAGGAAAATTAATGGATTGAATAACAATTTCACTATTATAAAGTTTCGCCAAGGTTTCAACCGGTGAAGCCAATAAAAATATAGCGACAGTGACACACACCCATGCAAATAATCCGCCTAAAATGCCCAGCCAAATACCTCCGTATAAAAAAGGTCGGCGAATGAAGGCATCAGTGCCACCAATCAATTTGATAATAATAATTTCTTCTTTGCGGTTTTGAATATCTAAACGAATGGTATTGCCAATAACTAACAATACGGCACTGGCCAATAAACAGGCCATAATTAAAATAGCGCGTTCAATTAACGACAACATAGCAAACAATCGCTTAACCCATTGTAAGTCTATTTGCGCTAAATCCACCGAATCGAGTTGTTGTAATTTATTGGCTAATTGGTTTATTTGGCCAGTACTAAGGTTTGCTTTTGGGGTAACAATTACCACCGGCGGTAACGGGTTTTCGTCCAAAGCGTCTAATGCATCACCAAAACCAGACAGGGTTTTAAACTCTTCCATAGCCTGTTCTGGCGTTACGGTGGTTAAACTGCTTATATTGTTATACTTTTTTAGTTTGTTTGCCAAATTGGTTAAATCTTTATGGCTACTGTGTTCCACCATAAAAACAGAAATTTTTGCTTCGCCATCCCAAGCGTCACTAATGTCTTGGGCATTAACTAATACCAAATACAAGGTCATGGGTAAGGCTAATGCAATACCAATAACCGATACCGTCATTAAGGTAGAAAGCGGGTTGCTAAGCAATTTATTAAGGCTAAAGAAAAAATCTTTTACATGGTGTTTTTTCCAAGACTGTATGCGTTTGCTTAAACTGGGTTTTGCCGCTATTTGATTGGTTTTAGAGCTGGCCATTATCTAGCGCCTTGAAGCTTTTGCTCTAAGCCATTATAAGCAAGTTGACCTTGTTTAAGTTGTAACACAGGTTTACGCATAGACTTAATCAAATCTAAATCGTGCGAAGCCACCATAATAGAAACACCTACTTGGTTAAACATTTCAAACAACTGCATAATTTCGCGCGACAATGCAGGGTCTAAATTACCCGTAGGCTCATCTGCCAGTAGTAACATGGGGCGGTTAGCAATGGCGCGGGCAATGCCAACACGTTGCTGTTCACCACCCGACAACTCCAAAGGCATCATTTTTTCTTTATGCAATAAACTCACCTTGTCTAAAGCGGCCTGCACGCGGCGTTTAATTTCTTTGTCAGAATAGCCACTAATGGTTAAGGGCAGGGCAACATTAGCAAACACACTGCGGTCAAATAATAAATTATGGTTTTGGAAAATAATGCCAATGTTACGACGAAGGTAAGGCACGCGGCTTCTTTTAAGGGTGTTAAGGTTTAAACCGTTTACAAACACTTGCCCACGGCTGCTGGTTTCTATAGCGGTGACTAATTTAAGTAAGGTACTTTTACCCGAACCTGAGTGGCCAGTTAAAAAAGCCATTTCACCTTTAGGCAAATGGAAGTTTAAATTTTTAAGCGCGTCTTGCCC
>CAZPSE010000013.1:0-42724 GCA_964589575.1 uncultured Gammaproteobacteria bacterium
ACCCCAACAACAAAAACTAAAGGAACTACAAAAAATCCTGCCAGAAGTGTTTAGCAAAGGCAAAGTAGATTGGGAAAAACTAAAAGCCACCCTAGGCGAAAACATAAGCTTTAATAATGAAAATGCCTTAGACAAATTATTTGAAGGTAATGACCGGTTAAAAACCAATACCGCCCTACAAATAAAAGACGCAGCTATAGCGTTTAAAACGATATGAACCAACCCAACGAAATATTGCTATATAAAAACCAAGCAGGCGATATTAGTTTAGATGTATTGTTAGAAGATGACACCGTTTGGTTAACACAATTACAAATTAGTGCATTATTTAATAAAGCAAAATCGACCGTTAGTGAACACATTAAAAACATTTTTGATGACGATGAGCTAGACAAAATTTCAGTTGTTCGGCATTTCCGAACAACTGCTAAAGACGGCAAAAAATACGATACAGCCTTTTATAACCTTGATGTAATTATTTCGGTTGGTTACCGCGTAAAGTCTTTACAAGGTACACAATTTAGAATATGGGCAACGCAACGTTTAAAAGACCATATTGTTAAAGGCTTTACCTTAAACGATGACCGTTTTAAAAATGCCTTAATGAATTACGCGTTACAAGAGGAAAGTAACCCTTAGCCAACTAAAAAATGAAAACCAAATGACGCACCCTGTTCAATTAACGTTGTTTGACTAATATCAGATGAAACTTAGCCATCTAAACCTATTACCCTAATCCTCATATAGAAAATATAAAAATGCCACAATCCTTTAATGCACCTAGTAAAACTAAAAATCGTCTCATCACCAATAAGGTGACCACGACATTTTTAATTTCCCTATGCACATCAAATGACCACACCCGTTTCACATTTCTATATAAGGATCAGGGTATTATTTAAATATCTATAAAATTTAGGAATAGTCATGTCAACAACACACATAGTCTGCCCAAATTGTGCGGGCATAAACCGCATTGCAGATGATAAGCTAAGCTGCCAACCCAATTGTGGCAAATGCAAACAGCCGCTATTTAATGGCAACCCCATTAATTTAACCGATCAAAATTTTGAACGCTTTATTAATAAAACCCAAATACCCGTCGTGGTAGATTTTTGGGCAGATTGGTGTGGCCCATGTAAAGCAATGGCACCTGCTTTTTTACAAGTAACTAAACAGTTAGAACCCAATTACAGGTTAGCTAAATTAAATACCGAAACCGCCCAACAAATTGCGGCTAAGTATCAAATTAGAAGCATCCCAACATTAATGATATTTAAAAACGGTAAAATGGTGGCGCAACAAGCTGGCGCTATGCAAGCCAGCCAGTTGCTACAATGGATAAAGTCGGTTTAGCTTTTTAAACGCAAAGCGCGTTCTTCTAACGCTTTAATTCTTGCCTCTATAGGTGGATGCGATGAAAACAACGCCATTATTCCACCTTTGTCATTAATACCAAAAGCCGCCATTTGTTCTGGCAAGGCGACCGGCTCTACTTGGCCTAATCGCTTTAAGGCATTAATCATATTTTGATGACCGGCTAAATCTGCACCGCCGGTATCGGCAACAAACTCGCGTTTACGAGAAAAGTACATCACGATGGTTGACGCTAAAACAGACAATATGACTTGTGAAATTATCACCGTTATAAAATAACCCATGCCATGACCGCTGTTATTTTTTAGTATGACCCTATCTACAATATGACCGATTATGCGCGACAAAAACACCACAAAAGTATTAACCACACCCTGTATTAAAGTCAGCGTTACCATGTCGCCATTGGCAATATGGCTCATTTCATGGCCAATTACTGCCTCTACCTCACCTTTGCTCATGTTATCTAACAAACCTTGTGACACCGCCATTAGCGACTTATTTTTACTGGCACCTGTAGCAAAAGCATTCATAGACGGCTCTGGAAATATGGCCACCTCTGGCATTTTTACACCAACAATTTTAGAATGTTTTTCTACCGTATCCATTAACCAGCGTTCGATATTATTAGACGGATTAGTAATAACCACCGCACCTGTCATGCGTTTTGCCATCCATTTAGAAATTAATAAAGAAATAAACGCGCCACCAAAACCAATTACGCCAGACAATATGACTAAAGCTTGGATATTAAGATCCGAACCGTTTTCTGCAAGAATACTGTCTACACCCAACAGGCGTAGCGTGATACTTAACACCGCCATAATGGCAATGTTGGTCATAAGGAATAAAAGTATACGTTTCATGGTTTTGGTTACCTAATTAAATTATCTAGTAATAATGGGGACGAAAATTAAAAATTAAAACTTTTTATAGCACCGCTAAAACAGCCTAATTCGTCGACCCCTTGCCCTATTTATAGGCAAGGGGTCGACGAATTAGGCTGTTTTAGAAGAACAAATAAGCAAGCCTTGCTTGCTCAAGCCCAAAGCATCAGCCTCAAATAAATAAACAAGCAAGGCTTGCTCATAGGGTTAGTGTTTAGCCATGGCTTTTATTTGTATAAAACTAAACCACGTTAAAAATAATAATTGCACTACGCTATAAGCCATAAGCAGTTCTGCCATGGTAATTTTAAAAATAACAAACGGTGTATAACCGCATGTGGTTTGTACTTCAAATAGCCAAGGTATCCATTGGCCCAGTGCAAACCAGTTGGGCAGCCCCACGTCCATAGTGCATAGGCCGTGTACAAAACCACGCTCTATGCCTAATAAATTATAACTGCGTTCAACTAAACCTATGGCAATAAGGGTAAGTGCAATTAACAATATTTTTTGTATTAACTTGTTTTGCCTTGTCAGCAAACCAACGGTTGCAACTACAATCATTAATGCTAGCCACATTCTTATTTGAATGCATATAACACATGGCCATTCATCTAAAACATATTGGTAATATAGTGCGACAAGTTCTAACGCTATGCCTAACACTATAAAGCCTAACCATACGTTTTTTGTTTCGAGTAATTTTTGACTATTCATATTTTCATGATGCTCTTTTCAATCTGGTACAATTTCGTTTTTTATATGTTGCAAACATTCTGCTACATAAAGCCTCCTATTAGATGAGTTTTTCGCCATGAGTTCAAACAATTTATTTCAAGCTGCCAAACAACATATCCCCGGTGGCGTTAATTCACCCGTGCGTGCATTTGCAGGTGTAGGTGGTGACCCTATCTTTTTTAAAAAAGCTAAAGGCGCTTATGTTACCGACACTGATGGTAAAAAATATATAGATTATGTTGGCTCTTGGGGGCCAATGATATTAGGCCACGCCCACCCAGAGGTAATAAAAACGGTACAAGATGCGGCCGAAAACGGTTTAAGTTTTGGCGCACCAACAGAAATTGAAATTGAAATGGCCAATAAGGTATGCGAACTTGTGCCGTCTATCGAATTAGTAAGAATGGTTAGCTCTGGTACAGAAGCGACCATGAGTGCCATCCGTTTAGCGCGTGGTTTTACAGGGCGCGATAAAATAGTAAAATTTGAAGGTTGTTATCACGGTCATGCCGACTCTTTATTAGTTAAAGCAGGGTCGGGGGCTTTAACCTTGGGTGTGCCCAGCTCACCTGGCATACCTGCTGACCTGGCAAAACACACCATCACTTTAGAATACAATAATATAGACGACGTTAAACAAACCTTTGCAGAAATTGGCAACCAAATTGCCTGCATCATTGTAGAACCTGTCGCAGGCAATATGAACTGCATCCCACCTGTTGATGGTTTTTTACAAGGTTTACGTTCGGTTTGTGACCAATACAATAACGTATTGATTTTTGACGAAGTGATGACCGGTTTTAGAACCGCACTCGGTTGCGCGCAATCTATTTACCAAGTTAAGCCCGACCTGACAACACTAGGCAAGGTAATTGGTGGCGGTATGCCAGTGGGCGCTTTTGGTGGCAAACGAGAAATTATGCAACACATTGCACCTTTAGGCCCAGTTTACCAAGCCGGTACGTTGTCGGGTAATCCGCTGGCTATGGCCGCAGGTTTAAAAACGTTAGAGTTAATTTCACAACCTGACTTTTTTAGTAACTTAACTGCACAAACCACCAAGTTATTAGTAGGTTTACAAAAAGCGGCAGATGAAAATAATATTGCCATTACCACCAACCAAGTTGGCGCAATGTTTGGTGTGTTTTTTACCAACGAGAAAAAAGTGACCAGCTTTAAACAAGCGACAAATTGTGACGTAGAAAGGTTTAAAAAGTTTTTCCACCTCATGTTAAACCAAGGTATTTATTTAGCCCCGTCTGCTTATGAAACGGGTTTTGTGTCTTTAAAACATGGCGATGCAGAAATTGAAGCCACCATTAAAGCCGCCAGCAACGCCTTTGCTCAACTGTAAGCAAATACTATGAACAACAACCCAAACCACCACCCTTGGAAACGTGGCTTTTATATGGTGTTATTTGCCTTTATTTACAAAATTGTCGTAGTATTTATTTTTTTAACTGCTTTTTTCCAGTTTGGTCACAATGTTTTATTAGGCATGCCACAACCAAAACTGGTTAAATTTGGCAAAAAATTAAGTGACTATAATTATAAAATTTATATGTTCATCACGTTTAATAGTAATGACCGCCCTTACCCTTTTGAAGACGATTAATGGTTGCTATAAAACGTATACCTACTGAACTTTTTTAAAACAACATCACAACCCATTTTTACCACTTATGAAAAACTTAAAAGCCTTAATTTTTGACGTTGACGGAACCGTTGCCGATACTGAAAGAGATGGGCATCGCCCTGCATTTAACTTGGCGTTTAAAGAACACAATTTAAACTGGAATTGGTCTGTAGAAACGTACGGTAAATTATTAGCCGTTACTGGCGGTAAAGAACGTATTAAGTTTTACATTAACGATTTTTTAACCAGTTTTGATGTACCAGGCGACATTAATGAATTTGCGTTAATGTTGCATAAATGTAAAACCAAACATTATTTGGCCATGCTATCTAAAGGCGCAATCCCTTTACGCCCTGGTGTTAAACGCCTTTTATTAGAAGCAAAAGAAAAAGGCTACCGCTTAGCAATATCTACCACCACTACACCAGAAAACGTAACCTACTTGCTTAAGCATACGCTAGGTGAAGCCAGTATAAACTGGTTTGACGTTATCGCCGCGGGTGACATTGTGCCTACTAAAAAACCTGCACCCGACATTTACGCTTATGCTTTAAATAAAATGGGCTTAACTGCAAGTGAGTGCATTGCATTTGAAGATTCTGAAAACGGCGTGTTGTCATCAAGCCAAGCAGGTTTAATTACCATCGTTACCGAAAACGGTTATACCCATAATGACCCAATGCACGCCGCGGTGATACGTTTAGATAATATGGGCGAACCCGATGCCGCCTTTAACGTTATTAGTGGTAATGCAAAAGGTAAAACGTTTTTAGATATGGAAATGGTTGAAGCTTTATTTAGCCGTTAATGCTTTTTTCGTTTTCTCTCGGTGATCAATAATCGTGTGCTTATAATCCTCGTAAGGCGTTACAATTTTACTGTTTAAACCATGTTGCAAGCCCAGCATGTCTATTATTATTTGCGCATTAGATGCCATCTTCGACATGCCTGTGCCACCCTCTGCAAAACGCACCACAAAGTTGTTTGCAAGGCGAACCAACTGCCCGTTATTGGTTGCATTAATACCACGAGAACATGGCCACGCGCTAATAACATCGTAAAAAGTTAAACCGCACTCTGGCGTTATCACCCTTAACATATCGGCCAACGCGTTAATGGCATAACTTCTGCTGTAGCGTTGGTCGGCAATGTTGCCGCCACCGGTTAATTTAACCAAAACAAAGTTGTCGTTACTGGCCATTTCTACAAAGTGCGCCTGATGCAACCCTGTATAGGGCAAGCTGTTAAATTTTTCTTTATCGGTTATCTTAAACAGTATTTGGCACGACACACCGGTCGCCAAAGTTTGGTGCGGAATAGGGCCTAAACTGTCGACCCCTTGCTTATTTTGATTGGGTTTATACACATAATGAGCTTTAGGCCCTAAACTTAAGCCTAATGACGTTATTGCAATTAGCTCTTTATTTAAGCTTTTACTGTCTTCCACCCACACGGCAACGGCCTTGCCTTTTTTTAAGCATACTTCTGTAATTCGCTTATTCTCTTCGTAGCTAAAGGGCGTATTTTCACTCATCGCTTTTATTTTTTTATCAAAACCATGAACAATGCAACCGTTGCTAGGAAACACATCAACCGAGGTGATGTTGTTTGCCGTTGCGCTAGAGTAATGGTACTCCAAATCTTTTTGAGACAATTGATAAGACGCTAAGCCAATACTTTTCTTTAAATAAGCTTGCTCTTTAACGGCATGCTGATGTGCTTTTTTGCCTACATTAATAAAAAATGCTTTATTTTTATTGGTTTTTAAGCGCAAATTAATGGCTGTTTTTTGTTCTATGTAGTCCAAAACTAAAGACGATTGAAAACTAGCAAGGCGACTTTTATCGTGATCGTTTTTTATACTTAAAGCTTTTTTAAATTGCTGAACAAAACCATGGGCTATATTTTTTAAAAACAACTTACAATCTAAGTACGTTACATTCTTCAGCCATAAATCGACACTTTTATAGCTTACTTTTAAAGCGACATTACACTCTTTTTCACCAAAAAAATTTCGCTTTATTAACGTTGGTAATATGCCCAAACCGGTGCTTGCCCATTCTGCATTTAATGCATTGGCATGGTTAATATGTGCATAACTGGCAGAACTGCTTTCGTTAGACAAACTGGCATCATCTATTAAAAACTGTATTTCACTTTTATTATGATTATTTAGACCCGTCAAAACCGCTGCAATTTTTGCAGCAGGGCCACCTGCAAATACCACACGTTGCTTTCCGGTTGTTAAAAAGTCATTTATTTGTTTTTGTTGTTGTTTGGTCAAACGTTCAAAATTAGATATTTCAATAACTTTTGTCAGCTGTTTAGCTTGTTTTTTAAAGGGGTCTTCTGTGGTTAAGTGCGGGTTGTCGGTTATAAATTGTTTATATATATTTTTACTGGTTGGGTTTTGTGTTTTCCAAAAACCTTTACCCTCTTTTAACTCCCCTTGTAACAAATAATCTACATAATCTGCACCGCCAGTATTTTCTAGCGTCATTTTGGCCGTTAACTGTTTAAGGTTTTTAAAAACGCTGTTGGGTTTAGGGTTGTAAAAAGTCGCCATGTTATTTAATTTCTTCGTAACTTAATTGGCTGCGCTTAACCCAATATATAAGTAAAGGCTGGACAACACTAACCAGTACAGCAAAAACGACCACCGCCCCCATACCTATCAAAATGCCAGCCTCGCCCTCTACCAACATTAATGACCCGCAAACAGCGGCTAAGGTTGTAGCGGTATGTTGAACCGCACTTTGCATAGACATGTAAGCGGCTCTCATGCTGGGTTTAGGTATTTTACTTAACACTATTTGATTGGTAATCCCGCGCATATTCATACCCACCATAAACAAAATGGTCATAACATAAATAGTTAAAAAAGGCGATTTAGGGTAAAAACCCAATAACAACACAAAGGCAAATATTATTGTGCCTATTACAGAAAAAGGCATCGCTCCATATTTATCAATCCATCGGCCAGAAAGTTGCATCGTTAATAAACTGGCAATACCACCAGCCAAATAAACCAAGCCAATATCTTCGCGTGGGAACTGCAAATTAAAAACAAAATAATTGGTAATGAATGGAATAATTAAAAAACCCGAAAACATCACCGTCGCTATCATTAAATAACCATACACAATAATTTTACTTGATAATAACGATTTAATCGTCAGTGATTTGGCAGTAGGTTGATGGCTTTTTACATTCGGTAAAAACAAAAAAGCCAAGTAGCAAACAATAAAACCTAAAACGCCTATTACTATAAATGGCGCATTCCATTGAAAACGCAAAGCCAACTCTAAGCCTAAAGGTACACCAACAATAGACGCAATAGAAAAAGCCGACATTACCGTTGCAATGGCTTTTCCTCTATTTTCTGCTTTAACCAAATCTATTACCATCGCTAAAGATAAAGCCGTAGCTAAACCACCAAAAACCCCTGCAATTAAACGCATAAACATTAAAGAATACAAATCCCAAACCAGTGCCGTCAACATGGTGGTAAGTGCCAAACCAAAGGTACTAATAATGATCATTTTTTTTCTTGACCAAAAATCTAAATACGGTGAAAGTAAAACACCTGCAACTGCCGCTGCCAAAGTGTAACTGCCACTAATCCAACCTATTTGGTTAGAAGCTACAGACAAATGCTTAACAAAATCGGGGCCAAGTGGCATTACCATCATAAAATCGACAATATTAATAAACTGAATACAAGCAATAATGTAAATGGAACGGGGAATCGTAGCCATATAAAAGCGGTTGGTCCTAAAAAATCAATAGCTGAGCATTTTAACCTAGATGTTTAATGGATGGTTTTTTATAAGCATTTAAACCAAAGCCCAAATCTATCCATATATAGATGTTTTTTAAATGCAAAGGCTACTCACCATTTACTAATGGTTTACCCGTAGATTGTAAAAGACTTACACAACGCAAATTAGTAATTCATTATATTATAACTTACTAAATACTTGTAATTTATAGGTTTTTACATATATATAGCTTGCACTAACGCCAAATATCCGTATTCTATACACCAAACCATAATAGGTATGGTGGTTTTTTAATTTTTAACAATAACAATGAAAAGATTAAATTCTTTTTGGAGGACTTATTATGCGCAAAGTCGCAAATATGCTTCTTACAGCATCTTCAGTTGCACTGCTAGCAGGAACATTATCGTTTTTGCCAGCAACTGGCGCAATTGCTGCTGATGCAAGTAGCTTAAATAAAGGTAAGGTTTTAGCTTTTGATAGGAAAAAAGGTAACTGTCTTGCATGTCACGCAATTGCAGGTGGCAAATTGGCGGGTAACATTGGACCACCACTTGTAGCAATGAAAGCACGTTTCCCAGATAGGGCTGTTTTAAGATCGCAAATATATGATGCTAGACTGTTAAATGCTAACACCATAATGTTGCCTTACGGCCCACACGGGATTATGTCAGGGCCAGAAATTGACCTTGTTACAGACTTTATCCACACTTTATAATTGGACGTAGATATTTTATGAATATAAAACGTAGAACTTTTTTAAAAAGCACACTAGCTGGTAGCGCTGTTGCCGTTGCAGCTACTGCAGGCTTATTAACCCCTTCGACTGTATTAGCAGCTTGGAACAAAGATGCATTTGCAGTCCAATCATTAGACTCTGCAATGAAAGCAACTGGCTTTAGTGGCGCAGTTGCAAGTGACGCTATTAAAATTAAAGCGCCAGATATTGCTGAAAATGGTGCAGTTGTTCCTGTAACTATCAGTACTTCTTTAAAAGCAGAATCTATCGCTATTTTCTCTGATAAAAACGCTGCACCTTTAGCTATGAACTATACCTTGGCTTCTGGCACACACGGCTTTGTTTCGACTCGTTTAAAAATGGGAAAAACAGGTAATGTAATTGCTGTTGTAAAAGCAGGTGGTAAATTATACCAAGCACAAAAAGAAGTTAAAGTAACTATCGGCGGCTGTGGAGGCTAATCACATGTCAAAAATTAAAGTAAGAGCAAAAATCAAAAAAGGCGTCTGCGTTGTTAAAGCATTAATGAGCCATAAAATGGAAACCGGTTTAAGAAAGAACAAAAAGACCGGTAAAAAAATTCCAGCACATCACATTACAGAAGTAACTGGTAGCCACAATGGCAACAGTGTACTAACTGGAGAATGGAGTGGAGCGGTTTCTAAAAACCCTTACCTTTCCTTCAAATTTGATGGCGCATCTAAAGGCGACAAGGTAACAGTAGCGTGGCTAGACAACAAAGGTAAGTCTGCCACTAAAACCGTTACAATAAAATAATAACTATATTAGGTATTTAATAATGAAAAAAATATTAATATCTGCTTCTGCAATATGTATGCTGGCAACAGCATCGTTTGCAGCTAATGCAGGGTCTCCTAACGACGACCTTAAAAGCTTTAGAGACCATTTTCAAACAAGGCATTCTGATGTAGCATTTGACGATTTTGTCAACGGCGTATATTCAATAGATGCAGCTTCCCGCGCACAATGGGAAGAAATTGAAGAAGGTTTTCCTCCATACGAACTGGATATCGAGAAAGGTGAAACGTTGTATAACACACCTTTCAAAAATGGTAAAACCTATGCCAGTTGTTTTGGTGGCAGTGAAGACGGTGCGGTAAAACACCACTATCCTCTTTTTGACGCTAAATCAGGTAAAGTCATTACTCTTGAAGCTGCGTTAAACAAATGTCGTACTGACAATGGCGAAAAGAAATACGGCTGGAAAAAAGGCAACATAGCAGCCATTTCTGCTTACATGGCTTACGGTTCTCGTGGTAATACAATTGCAATCGTTGTCCCTCAAGACGAAAGAGCAATGAAAGCTTATAACACGGGTAAAAAGCATTTTTTTGCTAAACGTGGTCAACTAAACTTATCTTGTGCAGATTGTCATTTTTACAATTCTGGTAGCAAATTAAGAGCTGACATTTTAAGCCCAGCGATTGGACACCCATCTGGGTTCCCAGTTTATCGTGCTAAATGGGGTAGCTTAGGCACCATGCACCGTCGTTTTGCTGGTTGTAATAAGCAAGTACGTGCAAAGCCATTTAAAGCTCAGTCTGATGAATATGCAGGTTTAGAATACTTCTTAACTTACATGTCTAACGGCCTTGAGTGGAACGGTCCAAGTTCTAGAAAATAAGTTCTTTTTTTAGTTACTTTTAAAGGCGCCATCTTTGATGGCGCCTTTTTTTATGCGTGCGATAAAACTTTTTCCTTTTTTTACTTTCTTAATGCTTTACGCAGCACCAAAATATACTTTAATATTTTGCCTGCATTATTATGAAGCAAATGGTATTTTGAACTACAACTATAATGAAAAGGATTACTACGTTCTTTAAATCGACTGGAGCTTTCGAACTATTAGCGTTAAGCATTACTCGTTTTGCTGCTTTTTCAAAACTAGCGAGGCTTACAAGCGGCAGCTGATAACGTTATCTGATATTACCCAATAGCCCGCTTAATACTAGTTTGTATGGAACAAATTGGGCGCGATTGCGACATGCGTAGCACCGAGGGCAGAACACCCCATAGCAACTACGATAAAGCTGCGAATAAGCAACGCTTAGCGCTATTAGTATAATAGCTATGCCTATGCATTGATCGAAATTAAACTTTTATACATGATAGAAATAACTAGAAATGTATCAAATAACCTCTTTTTTAGACCTTTGCACGATAATCAGCAATAAGTTGCTTACCTACGCCCTGTAGGTAAAATAACGCAGAATTTTAGCTTGGTCGCTTTCGTGAAACGGTCTCCATCTATTTATTTTTCTTGCTCCATTGTTTTATCCAAGTATCTATTTTCTTTTTGCTTAGTGGTGCAGTAAAGAAGTATCCCTGCAGATAGTCGCAACCTAAAAAGTACAATAGGTCTAAATCTTGTTGCGTTTCAATGCCTTCTGCAACCGTTTTGAGTTTTAATTTTTTTGCTATTTCCAAACTGCTCTCTAAAACCACTTGTTTAGACGAATCTGAATGGGCACCGGTTACAAATGTTTGGTCTATTTTCAGTTCTGTGAAAGGTATTTTATTAAGTTGCTCAAATGTTGCAGAACCTGTACCAAAATCATCAATAGACAATAAAAAACCGGCCATTCTTAGTCGCGTAGCACCTTCTAACGCACCAAAATAGTCCTCAAAAAACGCCGACTCTGTTAATTCTACAACGATAGAACCTTTGGGTACATTAGACTGTTTTACATTTTTAATTAAGTCTTCAATAAAGCTATTATCTTCTAGCAAGTCGATAGTAATATTGACGGAAATTTTAAAATCATGTCCCGTTTTTATCCAAGTTTGACAGTCAATCAATACCTGATCAATGATTTTTTCTGTCATAAATTTGGCTAAATTATATTGCTCAATTTGTGGAATAAAAGTAATAGGCGAAACAATTTCACTGCCTTTTTTCCAGCGAGCTAAAGCTTCAAAACCGTGAATTTGTTTTGACAATGCATCAATTTTAGGTTGGTAATACGGAACAATTTCATTGTTTTTAATGGCTTCATGTAACTCCGCCTTACTAAATGACTCTGTAACAAGTTTTTTCTTTATCGTTTTATTATCTGTGTCAACTTTATACAACAGTGTTTTCAATTCATCACTATTTATGGGTTTCCCCAATGAACCAATAACATCCAAGCCGAATGAACGCGACAATTTTGCGGCTGACTCCCTCACTTCTAAAGACACGCCGCTCATCAATATAATTCTTTTATCAAACTTAATTCTTCCTAACTCTCTAAAAAAGTCAATACCGTCCATTGCAGGCATGTTTAAGTCACTAATTAACAAGTCATAGGGCTGTTCTTTATTACCCTTAATTGTCGCTAAGGCATCATTTGCATCTGTAAAGATAGCAATTTTGCTTACACCAAAATTTTCTAATACTTGTTTGACATAATTTAATAAGAAAAAATCATCATCTATTAACATAACAGACGTTTTTGCTAAAAATGATAAATTTTCAATCTCTGGGACAGGTGATAAGAAATTTCCAGATGTCGCGTTATGCTCTAACTCTAGGACTTTATGGTACTTAACAATATAAGCAACGGGCTTTTTTAGTTTAAGCCAATCAACATCATTACTTACATTTTCTAAAGTAATGCACACTTTAACAATTTGCTCTGCACCAATAGACTTTGATGCCCACTTTATTTTTGCAATGGCTTGCTTAAACTCTGTAATATTTTTGGTTTTTTGTGCATTAATTAGCTTTTGGCATTCTGGTTTTAATGATTTAAGATACGAAGTAAATAACTTTTTCTTAGATTCTACATTGTCACCAAACACACTCTCTAAGTTCTTTTTAATTTGTTGGTAAACCAACGAGCCTTGATTGGCCCTTGATTGTTTAATTTTTTCCAAAGCGCGTTCATTAACAAATTGAGAAATAACACTTTTTAACACTTGTGTATTAACAGGGTGTACTAAAACGGCATCTGCACCACTTGATAAACACTTTTCTTTAATAGACTCTGACTTGTCACTGGTTATAACTACAATCGGTAATTTTTTATGTTGTTCTAGTGATTTAATTTTTTTGCATAAGTCGTCACCGTTTAAAGATGGCATCCAATAATCGACTAAAAGCAATTGGTACTCTTTTTTGCCTATTTCATCCAGCGCATCATGTCCGTTAGAAACTTGGCTAACGGAGTAATTGCCAATGTTTTGCACTTGCCTTGTCAAAACAATACGTTTTACCTTGCTGTCGTCAACAATTAATACATTTTGATTTAATGCAATGGCTTTACTAATTGGCTGATTTTCATTGGTGGCAACATCACTAACATCCAACTCTATAGAAAAAATACTGCCGTAATTTATGACCGAAGCTGCCGATATTTCTCCACCCATCGCTTCTGTATAGGCTTTAGCGACATGCAAACCTAAACCTGATCCTTTGTTTTTATGCTTAGTATCTTCAATTTTAGTAAAAGCATCAAAAATATAACCAATATGGTCGTCATCAATACCTTTGCCACTATCTTTTATTTCAATTTTTACTCTGGACTCGCTAATCCTTTTGCCCGTGACGGATATTTTGCCTCTATCTTTATTGTATTTGATGGCATTGCTTAAAATATTTAACAATATTTGGTTTAGCCTAAAGGTATCGACATAAACCATCACATTATCAATTTCCATATAGTTTTCATCAATCAACATTTTTTTCTGGATGGCGTAAGGCAATACCACGTTAACGGATTTCGATATTAAATCGACTAAGCGTACTTCTTTCATTTTTAAGTTGATATTGCCCAGTTCAATATCATTAATGTCTTGTAACTGAGAGACTAAACGCATTAACGATTTACTATTTTGTACTAACGTTTTTGCACGTTTTCCTTGTACTTTATCCAATTTACTCATTATGATCATTTGGGCAGAGTTCATAATGATTTTTAAACGTCCTTTTAATTCGTTATTCATATCAACAATAAAACGACTTTTTGAATTGCTCGAAAATTCAGCTGCACTAGACGCTTCTAATAAAAATTTCTGACGTATTCGAGACTCTTCCTTCAACTTATCAAACTTAATTATTTTTGCATACAAATCAAAATTTAAATAGCCAAGACAAATAAATAATAATGCCAAAGACAATAATTGAAAAATTAAACCCTCCGAATTTTGTATTACTATATAAAGCCCTATATGCCCCAATAATATGCCCGAAAACACCATAAACTGAAAAAAGTGCTTAGCAAATATAGCAACAGCAACACAAGAAAAAGTAAGCAATAATACTGCAATAAAAAGTGACAGCTCCGCTGTACTATGGTTAGAAGCGAGCCAAACGAGACTGGATAATGAAAAAGCCACAACACTTGCAAACAGAGTCTGTTGAAATGATTCTGAAATGGGTAACTTATTTAAAGCTAAAAAGGATAAATTTGAAAAAACAACAAATAATGACCAAATTTGTAAAGAGCCACTACTAATAACAGGAGATAAGTACAGCCAACCCATCACAATGGACAGTAAACTAAACACTGCTAACAACATTCTTTTATCTTTTTCGAAAGACATCGACCCAACAGATAAGAAATTATTTTTCCACATATATTAACCTTTTTTTATTTTTATTCAATACTGCATTTTTACAATATTAGCACGCTATGTTGTTAATTTTTTATATCAAAATACTACCATTTATTGAAGCAAGTTTACTGTACTAAATAACAATAACACTAAGGCGTTAAACTATTTTTATTTTATTGTAAAATAGGCCTTTGTAAAACAATAGCTACCGTTTATGCCTATAGATTCTGAAGATGTACAAAAAATTGCACATTTAGCCCGTTTGCAAATTGACGATAATAAAACAGACGATTACGCAGCCCAAATAAACAATATTTTAAGCTTAGTTGATGAAATGCAAGCCGTAGATACGACGGGCATTGAGCCGATGTCGCACCCCATGCATTTAACACAACGTTTGCGTGAAGATGTAGTAACTGAAACCAATCAGCGTGAGTTAATGCAACAAGGCGCACCCGCTGTACAAAAAGGTTTATTTACCGTGCCTAAAGTTATTGAATAACCAATAGCGCACAAAAGCACCGCTACCAAAAATTACTGTTCAAATAGGACACACAATGCCACACCTAAAAACACTTGCCGAATTATCTGAAGGCTTAAAAAATGGTGACTACACCAGTGTTGAATTAACACAATGTTTTTTAGACAGAATTAAAGACAAAGACAAACAACTCAATTGTTTTATCACCGTAGCAAAAGACAGCGCATTGGCTGCCGCAAAAAAAGCAGATGAGCAAATAGCGGCTGGCACTAACGGCCCATTAACGGGCATACCTTATGCCCATAAAGATATATTTTGCACTAAAGGCATGCGCACTACTTGCGGCTCTAAAATGATTGCCGACTGGGTTGCCCCTTACGATTCTACCGTGAGCGAAAATTTAAACAAAGCTGGCATGGTTTGTTTGGGTAAAACCAATATGGACGAATTTGCCATGGGCTCATCTAACGAGACCAGTTAT
Source organism: uncultured Gammaproteobacteria bacterium (assembly GCA_964589575.1). Taxonomy (GTDB): domain Bacteria; phylum Pseudomonadota; class Gammaproteobacteria; order QNFE01; family CAZPSE01; genus CAZPSE01. Next base: position 15,681 of record CAZPSE010000013.1, read on the forward strand.
TTTGGTGGCGTTAATAACCCGTGGGACACCTCTCGTGTACCTGGTGGTTCATCGGGCGGATCAGCCGCGGCCATGGCGGCACGTTTAGCACCCGTTACCACAGGTACCGATACGGGTGGCTCTATAAGGCAACCTGCGGCTTTTTGCGGCGTTACCGGTTTAAAACCCACTTATGGGCGAGTATCTCGTTTTGGCATGATCGCCTTTGCCAGTAGTTTAGACCAAGCAGGTATGTTTGCCGCCAACGCAGAAGATTGCGCCATGATGTTAGGTGCAATGGCAGGTTTTGATGAAAAAGATTCCACCTGTATTGACATAGACGTGCCCGATTACACCAAAAACTTAAACAAAAGCGTAAAAGGCTTAAAAATTGGTTTACCTAAAGAATATTTTAACGATGGTTTAAGCAAAGAAATGAACGCCATTATGCAAAATGCCATAGCCAAACTAAAAGAAATGGGCGCAGAGTTTGTAGATGTTAGTTTGCCAAATTCTGGCTTATCCATTCCTGTTTATTACATTGTCGCCCCTGCCGAATGCTCATCTAACTTATCGCGTTTTGATGGTGTACGTTTTGGTCACCGTTGTGAAAACCCAAAAAATTTAGAAGACCTATATAAACGCAGCCGTGGCGAAGGTTTTGGTGAAGAGGTTAAGCGCCGTATTTTAATTGGCGCTTACGCATTATCTGCCGGTTATTACGATGCCTATTACATAAAAGCCCAGCAATGCCGCCACCTAATAAGTGATGACTTTAAAAAAGCCTTTGAACAATGCGATGTCATATTAGGCCCAACCACGCCAGATGTGGCCTTTAAAGCGGGAGAAAAATCGGGCGATCCTGTTGAGATGTATTTGTCTGACATTTACACTATTGCCACCAACTTAGCAGGCCTACCAGGGCTGTCTATGCCTGCGGGGTTTATTAACAATATGCCCGCAGGTGTACAGCTTATTGGCAAAGCGTTTGATGAAAGTACGTTATTAAATGTTGCCCACCAGTACCAACAAAACACCAACTGGCACTCGCAAATTCCAGCTGACTTTAAATAAGGAGAAAACAATGACTTGGCAAGTAGTAATTGGATTAGAAATTCACGCTCAATTAAAAACCAAAAGCAAAATATTCTCTGGTGCGTCTACCGCCTTTGGTGCAGAACCTAACACACAGGCTTGCGCTTTAGATTTAGGTTTACCCGGTGTATTGCCCGTGCTAAATAAAGAAGCGGTTAATATGGCGCTTAAATTTGGTATTGCCACCCACTGCGACATTGCAGAAAAAAATGTTTTTGCCCGTAAAAACTATTTTTACCCCGACTTACCCAAAGGCTATCAAACCTCGCAAATGGACTTACCCATTGTAGGCGTAGGACAATTAGAAATTACCCTAGACGACGGCAGCACCAAAAAAATTGGTATCACCCGCGCCCATTTAGAAGAAGATGCAGGCAAATCTTTACATGAAGAGTTTCAGGGTTTAACCGGCATTGACCTAAACCGTGCAGGTACGCCTCTTTTAGAAATTGTTTCTGACCCCGACTTAAGCTCCGCTAAAGAAGCCGTAGCCTACGCACGTAAAATTCATTCATTAGTGCAATACATAGGTATTTGCGATGGCAACATGCAAGAAGGCTCGTTGCGTTGTGATGCCAATGTGAGCATGAAACAACACGATGCAACAGAGCTAGGCACCCGTGCAGAAGTTAAAAACATCAACTCCTTTCGGTTTTTAGAAAAAGCCATCAACCATGAAATAGAACGTCAAATAGACGTACTAGAAGATGGCGGAAAAGTAGTACAAGAAACCCGCCTGTACGATTCTGAAAAAAATGAAACACGTTCTATGCGATCAAAAGAAGAAGCCAACGATTATCGCTACTTCCCCTGCCCAGACCTGTTACCCGTCATCATTAGCCAAGACATGCTAAATGCAGCCAAAGCCGATATGCCAGAGTTAATGGAAACAAAAAAACAACGTTATATTAAAAGCTATGCGCTAAACAACAGTGATGCAGAGCAATTAAGCTCTAACATCACCCTAGCCGAATATTTTGAAACCACGATAGAAGCAACCGACAAACAATACAAACTGTCCGCCAACTGGATTATTTCTGAGTTAGCAGCACGCTTAAACAAAGACAACATTAATTTAAAACAAAGCCCAGTAAAAGCGCAAGACCTAGCCTTATTAGTCACCCGTATCGCCGACAACACCATATCTGGCAAGATAGCCAAACAAGTATTAGATAGCATGTACGCAGGTGAAGGCAGCGCAGATGAAATAATTAAAACCAAAGACTTAAAACAAGTGACCGATACCGGTGCCATAGAATCGATGGTAGACGACGTACTAAACAACAACCCAACGCAAGTAGAACAATACTTAGCAGGCAAAGACAAAATGCTCGGCTTTTTTGTCGGGCAAATAATGAAAGCCTCTAAAGGCAAAGCCAACCCGGGGCAAATTAACCAACTTTTAAAAACTAAATTAAAACGAGACTAACCAGCAAAGGCCAAGTAAAAAGACCCTAAATCGTCGACCCCTTGCTTGGGACATGCAAGGGGTCGACGATTTAGGGTCTTTTTAGCCTCCACATTATCGGACAATTATTTGTGAATAACGCATCAACTTCTCAACGGTTTTTATTTGAAGACAGCAACGTACGTGGCGAACACATCAGTTTGCACGACCAATGGCAAACCATTCTTAGCCAACGTAATTACCCCACCGTTGTACAACAGTTACTTGCAGAGGCGTTGGCTTGTTCAATATTAATCACCTCTACCTTAAAATTTACCGGTCGGCTTAATTTACACATTCAAAGTACCGATGGCGACATACCGCTTTTAGTGGTGCAAGTAAAAACCGATAAAACCTTTAGAGCCACCGCAGATTGGGACACAACACCCACCGATTACAACTTAAAAAAACTGTTTGGTAGCGCGCATTTGCTTATTACCCTAGAGCAAAACCAAAGCAACTACCAAGCCGTGGTAGAACTAACTGGCGACACACTGACACAAAGTATTGAAGGTTACTTTTTAAACTCTGAACAGTTAGAAACTAAAATTTGGGTAGCCAGTAACCCGCAACAACTCGGGGGTTTTTTACTGCAAAAATTACCCGACGATAAAAACAATAAAGATACATGGCAACATGCGCAGGTAATTGGCAACACCATTAAAGACCAAGAGCTATTAAAATGGAATACTAATGAGTTAGTAGAACATTTATACCCCGAAGACAACATTCGGTTATTTGATGCTGAATTTTGGCAGTTTAAATGTTCATGCTCTAAAGAGCGCATAAACAGCATGGTCAAGTCTTTAGGGCAAGACGAAGCAACAAGCATTGTAAAAGAACAAGGTGCAGTAAAAATAGATTGCGAATTTTGCCACCAGCATTATCATTTAGATGCCATAGACGTGACTAAATTATTTACAAACACCAGCGCTACAGCTAAACTTATTCAGTAATGACTATACTCAAAAGCATCGCCCTTATTGCATTTATTGCCTTTAGCTTGCCCGTTTTTTCGGTAGATGAATCGGCCTTAACGAAAAAATGGCAACACACAGACTTTGGCTTGTATTTAGATGCTAACGAAGCCTACCAATTAAAAAGCAACCGGCCAAAGTCTGTTTTATTATTAGACGTAAGAACCGTTCACGAAGTTAACTACACCGGCATGGCCAACTTAGTCGATGCCAACATCCCCTATCGGTTAGATTCTTTACAATGGAAATTAAAAAAGAACCCACAAAAAGGCACGTTTAAAAAAATAATCAACCCCAACTTTGCACAAGCGGTAGAAAACCTATTAGCAGCCAAAGGTTTAAATAAAAACGCGGCCATTATCATTATGTGTAAAGCAGGATCACGCGCACCCTTTGCCGCCAAAGCTTTATTTAACGCCGGGTTTAAAAAAGTGTACACACAAATTGAGGGTTTTGAAGGCAGTAAAGCCAAAAAAGGCAAATATAAAGGCCACAGAGTAGTAGACGGCTGGAAAAACCAAGGCCTGCCTTGGAGTTATGATTTACCTACACAAAAAATGTACTTTAACTTTGCCCCCTAAACTTACTTGGCAACCAAGTTAGACAACTGCTGTTGCGCGTTACTGGCAATTTCTGGGCGGGTCGTTTTAAGCATACCAATTAAGGTCATTAGTAATTCTTTAGATGCGCCTTCTAAAAACTCTTCTTCTACTTTAAATACATCTATTAAATGTGTAATGGCCTCTTCGTATTGGTAATTGGCAGTTAAACAAATGGCCAAATCAAACTTGGCTTGTAAGTCATTAGCGTTTTCTTTTAACACGTTAAGCAAACTCTCTACACTGGGTTTGTTTGCCGCTAAATTAATAAAACTTAATTGACCAGAAACAGACTTACCCATGTCACTGTCTATCGCCGTTTTAGGCAATTTAGACAATAAACCATTGGCTTGCTCAAACTGTTTAATATCTATAAAAATTTGAACCATATCTAAAGCTACACGGGTATTGCTTGGGTCTTTTTGTATTGCCTCGCTTAGCAAAACAATCGCGCCTTCGGTATCGCCATCCATGTGCTTTTTGCGCGCTTTATCACGCATAGCATCTGCTAAATGAAAAACCTGCACGCCTTTTAACATAACGCGTGCTTCGTCTTCGGTTAATAAACCTTCGGACGTTAACACCACTTCGGCATTTTTTATTATATTAATGGTGGGGACATTGACAATTTTATAGCGATCAAGCAGTTCTTTTTGCTCATCAATATCTACTTTTGCAAAAATAAATTGCCCCGCAAACTCTTTAGCTAAGTTGCTAAAAATTTCGGTCAAAACAAAACAATGCTCTGACCACACCCCCATAAAAAGGGTAATAACCGGCAACTTGTGCGAGTTTTGTAACACCGTTTCGTCGAAGTTGTCTTCAGTAGCTTCAAAAATATAGACATCTTTAGCCATAAATATCACTTGGTAAATTATTTAAATGGCGCACATTATCTCATAATCTAATTACTTATATTTTTAGATGCTTAGCCTTCATCCAACAATAACCCTAACCAGCCTTCTAAAACACCTTATTTCATCGACCCCTTGCTTATTTTAGGCATTAATAAATAAGCAAGGGGTCGATGAAAAAGCGGTATTTTTAGCTTTTCCTCATGCTACTATTTAGCTTTTATTTACAATAATACTCATGCAAACTTTCATTGTTAATATTTTATGTAAAGACCAAACAGGTTTAGTTGCCACCGTTACCGCTTGCCTTTTTGACTTGGGGCTAAATTTGGCCACTACCCACTTTGCCTTATTGGGTGAAGGGGCAAAATTAACGGCTATTTGCGAAACAACCGATTCAATAACCTGTGAAGAGATTCAACAATCTTTATCTGCATTGGATAATTTAATAAATGCAGATATTAAAGTAAGCATTTACACCCTTAACAATAAAAAGGCCAACAATACCAACGTTAGCCATCACATTGTAATAAGTGGCGGTGACCACCCTGGTTTAATCGCTAGAGTGTCCGAAGTGTTTATCGAATATAACGGCAACATTGTAACCCTAAATGCCGAAAAAATAATGGCACAGCCAGACAATTTGTATCACATTGAAATTGATGCCTTTATACCCAATGATCGGCAAGACGCGTGTTTAGCAACATTAAGCAATACCGCCAGCTCATTGGGTATGCAGTTTCAAGTAAGTTAGAGGCGTTAGTGTTTTCTCAATCTATTTTAAATAACAACCTTAAACAAAACTTAGCCGACTACGGTTTTGAGTCTCACGAAGATTATGGTTTTGTTGTACAGCAATTAATGGCAAATAACGGCCCAAGCATTAATTGTTTAAGTTTAACGGGCAACAGTGGCCGCAGAAAAACCGCCTTTGCACACGCACTTGGCAACGCTTTAGCGTTTAAACAAACCTTTTACCACGACTTTTCACAATTAAAAGCACCCGAGCCACTGTTAGACTTACCCGAACCCGAAGACAAAACCATCGCTAAAGAAAAGCCCATATCGGCATTAAACCGATTAGTAAGCGATGCTTGTGCTTATAGCGAAGCGGAAAACACCTTATTAATTTTTGACCAATTACAATTGTGCGATTTTCGCCATCAAATCACTATCCATCAACTATTAACCGACAATATTTGGCGTTACCCTAAAAACGAATTTGCCGCCAACCCCCACAATTTAACGGTTTGTTTAATAAGCGAAAACGACTTATACCATTCGTTACAAAAAAGCAGCTTTAAAGTATGGATAAGTAACGCAAGTTACAATAAAAACCTAGCCACCGCTAAAGAATTAAAAAAAGACCCAACACTACAACCCGTATTAGATGGTCTGGCGGATATATTTAAACTATTAAAAGTGACCCCCACCCAAAGTGAGCTACTTAAACTAATAAACGATATTGAAACTAAAATACATACCGTATCTGACTTAACGGCATCTTTATACGGTTGGATAGAAGGCGTTGATTATTTATTTTTACAAAAACCAAGCACGCAAAACCGGCTAATTAACTTAATACCAATAATAGATAGCTTTTTAGGAATTGACCAACTTGAAATATTGGAATAACACCTCATCTAGTACAAATCTAAATACAACACCTATAGGCAACAGTATGGACATGAGTGTATATACTCAAATGATTGAGAAAGAAGTCGCAGACAGTAAAGCAACGGTAACGTCTGAAGACGGCAGTAAATTTTTAGCAGTGGTCATTAGCAATGCTTTTGACGGCATGATGCCCGTAAAACGCCACCAAACCGTATACAAAGTATTTAACGAACAAATAACCAACGGCATGATGCACGCCTTAACTATAGAAGCCTATACACAAGCAGAATGGGACAGTAAAAACGCTTAAGAATGTCTAGCTACCGCTCATATTAGCCCTCAGCAATGAACTATTTAAGATTTTTAACGCAAAAATGAGTACAATCTGCCGAGTATTTTTTACGCTACCTGATTAAATTATGACTTGTTTAAACGATTTTCGCCTAAAACTCAGAGAGAAAACCTACGCCCCACTAATGCTAGGTGGCATGGGTGTAGACATTTCGACCACGGAGCTGGCGTTGGCTTTTTGTAAAATGGGCGCGATAGGGCATATATCAGACGCGATGGTGCAAACCGTTACCGACCGTAAATACAAAACCACCTACACCAAAGAGCGTTTAAAAAAATACAAATACAATGTTGATAATGTCGATAAAAGCAGTTCTCAGTTCGACTTAGATGATTTGCGCGAAGCACAAATGTTGCACATTAAAAAAACCATGGAACAAAAAAAGGGCGATGGTTTGGTGTTTATCAACTGCATGGAAAAGCTCACCATGAACAACCCTAAAGAAACGCTAAAAACACGTTTACACGCCGCTTTAGATGCAGGTATTGATGGCATTACTTTAAGTGCAGGTTTGCATTTAGGTTCGTTTAAATTAATGGAAGATAACCCGCGTTTTAGAGAGGCCATTTTAGGCACAATCGTCTCATCTGTTCGGGCATTAAAAATATTTATAAAAAAAGCAAAAGCAGTAAAACGTCTACCCGACTTTATAGTGGTAGAAGGCCCTTTAGCTGGTGGCCATTTAGGTTTTGGTATGGATTGGGCAGACTTTGACCTAAAAACCATCACCAAAGAAGTGATGGATTATTTAAAAGGTGAAAACTTAAACGACATTGCCGTTATCCCCGCTGGTGGTATTTTTACAGGCACACAGGCCACCGAATATATGAAAATGGGTGTGGATGCCGTGCAAGTTTCTACCCGTTTTACTGTCTCGAAAGAATGTGGATTGCCAGACAAGGTAAAACAAGAATACTTTAAGGCCAACGAAGACAACATTGTTGTGAATGAAATATCGCCTACGGGTTACCCAATGCGTATGCTAACTAACTCACCTTCTATAAATGCGAGCACACGCCCTAATTGTGAATCATTTGGTTATCTTTTAGATGGTAAAGGGTACTGTAGTTATATTGATGCATACAACACAGAACTAGAACAAAACCTAGGAATGAAAAAAGTACATGTTAAAGACAAAATGTGTATATGCACACATATGCGTAAATTTACTTGCTGGACTTGTGGGCACAATACCTACAAATTAAAAGACACATCCGTTAAAAATGAAGATGGCAACTACCAGTTGTTAGATGCCGTTCACATTATTAAAGATTACCTTTTTAGCACCGACAACCACATAACATTACCAGCATGAATAATTTAAACGTATGCATATTAGGCGGCAGTGGCTTTGTTGGTCACAGTATTATTGCCAAATTGTCGCCTAAAGTTAAACACATTACGGTATTAACGCGCCGATTAGAGACCAATAGAGACTTATTGGTCATCCCCAATATTAGCGTAATAGAAGTGAATTTATTTAAAGAAAATAGTTTAAATAAACATTTTGAACAGGCAGATATTGTCATTAACTTAATTGGCATTATTAACGAAAATTTAACCAAAAACGCCACGTTTAGAAAAATTCATGTCGATTTAACACAAAAAGTTTTAAGTGCTTGCGCCAATACTAACGTTCAGCGTTTATTGCACATGAGTGCATTAAACGCCAATGCCAGTTCTGGCAACAGTATTTATTTACGCACCAAAGGCGAAGCCGAAAATATGGCACACACTTTTACTAATGCGGGTTTAACCGTTACCAGTTTTAGGCCATCGGTTATTTTTGGTGAAAACGACAACTTTTTAAATCGTTTTTCTAGCATGTTAAATGTATATCCCTTTATCCCTTTGGCCTGTCCAAAAAGTAAATTTAGCCCTGTTTATGTAGGTGACGTTGCCGATGCCTTTATTAACGCCATAACCGATACCGGCACCCAAGGTAAAAGAATCGAGCTTGTTGGCCCTAAAAGCTACAACTTACTCGACTTAGTGTTATACGTTAAACGCCTTAAAAAAAGTTCAAAATGGATTATGCCCCTACCCAATGGGCTGTCTAAAGTCATGGCCAGTATTTTACAATACATGCCAGGCAAACCCTTTACGCCAGATAACTACAAATCGTTACAAATAGACAGCATGGGTTCCCCAGATACGGTGGCATGCAAAACATCTATAGAAAGTATTGTACCGGCTTATATTGGTGACAATAACGAACAAACCAAACTGCAACACTACCGCACTTTAGTTCGCCGTTAACCTATTGATAGCGTCATTACGCGACGCGTAATCGCCCTAATCTACACCGGCTACAAGTAATTTTTTTACAAAACTTACCGTAATGTTTTTCTTTTTTTGGCTCAATGCTTGTTCGTTTATTTGCGTCAATACAGCCACAATTTTTTTAATATCTGCAGACACATAATTTTCTAAATAGCGGGCAACATCGGTACCCATTTCCAAACCCATTTGCGCGGCTTTAAAGCAAAATAACGGGTTAATATGTTGTTTTTTGGGAGCGTTAATTTTTATATTAATGCCCCAAGCCATTCTCGAGGTTAAATCTTTTAACTTTAACCGATGCTCTTTAACGTTTTTTTGAGAAACCAATAAAACAATTTTGTTGTTCGTCATCATTTGGTTAATAAAGTTAAACAATGCAAGCTGCCAGTTATCTGCACTAATAATGCTATCAATGGCATCTAAACAGACTATATCAAAAACATCCAAGCCCTCTAAAATTTCGGGTACTAGGTTTTTTTTAGATAGATCTAAATAATAACAACTGTTGTTATTTACGTTAGCCTGCTCACACATCGCCTTTATTAAGTGAGACTTACCAGACGATGCCGCCCCCCAACAATACCAAATAGCATAGTCGGCATTGCCCTTTGCTAAGCCCTTTAATAAACCAACAGATTCTGCATTATAAAAATCATAATACGTGTCAAAAGAATATTTTGACCGAAGCTCTAAAGGCAACGGTTTTTGCGGGTGGTTCATCTAAAAGTCACGTTAAGCTCAACTTCGTCATCTTCAACAATATCAACATTTTGTTGCAGGTAAAGCTGTTCTACGTTATCAATATCTAATATTTCATCTTCATCAATGCGAATAATGTCTTGCAAACGCATGTAGCGTTTTACGTTAGTTAATGTACCCGCTAAATTAGCCGAAAACTGTAACCTTGTAGGGTTAACGTTTGTTAGCACAACATTAGACAATTTAGGCAAACTGTTTAAATATTTAGTAATAATTGCCATACTTTTATAATTATTTACATTAGCAACATTAATCACTAACTTTTGTTTTATATCGCTTTCTATACCTTCGTTAATGGTTTTTAATAAATAATACACATTTTTTATAACGCCTAACTTTAGTGCCTTATACAAATTTGACGATGTGCTGTCCCACACATAAACCACATTGTCCATTTTTGCAGTCCAATTAATCACGTAAGCATTTTTAATAAAATTAATGTCTACAATTACCGTATTAAAGGCGTTGTATCTTTGCGATGCCAAGCTAACGGTATTTATGTCCGAATCTTTAAGCATTTGCACATTAATGCGTTGCCTATCCAACTCGTCCAAAATGGGATAAGTAATAGGCAAACCCAACGCACCGGTTATATCAAAAAGGTAGTTTTTAACCCTACTGTCGCTATTTTTATTCATAATAGACAGCGGTTTTTCACTTCTTTCTATAATCCAAAAAACGGATTTTGGTCGTATTTTTGTCCAAAATGGAATTTTGTTGCGTTTTAAGTAATTAACAATGGGCTTTTCAGCATAGCTAACAGTAACAATAGAGTAGGGCGTTTTGCTGGCTTTTTTACCTGTTTTATTTTTATACGTTGCATTCCATTGCCTTCTTTCTAATGGCGTTAAAACGTTAGAGCTAAATTTTTGCACCAAGGTGTTTGATATGTTTTTTAAAAAAACTAAGCGTTTATCTTTAAAGGCATTATTGATACCCGTTAATTTATAGACGACTTTTTCTAAACCGTTTAAAAACACCGTTTTTTTATTAAAACCTTGCAGCTGGTATGAATTGACCGTTACGGTGAAAATGTGATTAACGGTTGCAGCCTTTACATTTAAGGCAAAAACAAACAATAAGCTAATAATTAATAGTCGTTTCAACTGGGTTTCCTTTTAAATGACTTTTTCATCAAAGCATTATCCTAGATATTAATGGCAAGCTCAACATGCCATAATCCATCTATGAAAAAAACCCATGCAAACAATTTAAGCCCGCTAAGCTATCGGCTATTATTATTGTTTGTTAGCCCCGTTATTTTGTTTATTACTTTTAAAAAGGCTTATTTGGGTGGCGGGTTAAAATACTTGCAACAACGTTTTGCTTTTTCACTGCCTATTGTAATACAACAACCTGTTTGGTTTCATGGTGCATCAGTTGGAGAGATTAACGCCTTATTACCCTTAATTAATGCCTACCTACAAAAACATGCATCGCAAAATATTTGGATTACTTGCAATACACCCACCGCATTTTCAATATTACAAAAACAACAACATAAAAACATTCAAATTAGTTACTTGCCATTAGATTATTTGAGCACGACCAAACGTTTTATAACCAAGCTAAAACCAAAACGATTAATCATAATGGAAACAGAGTTATGGCCTAATTTATACAGCCAATGCAGCTTGGCAAACTGCAACATTTTTATTGTTAATGGTCGCTTGTCCAACAAAACTTTAAATGCCAATAAGCTGCTACAAACTGCTTACCAATTTTGCATGAACCAAATACAGTATGTTTTTGCGAGAACCAAGCAAGACCTGAGAGGGTTTGAACAGCTTGGTATTAAACCCTCTAAAATAAAAACCTTAGGCAATATAAAATACCAAACACCTGTATTAACAAACACAGCCAACCTAATACCCCGACCCTTTGTTTTACTGGCTTCTAGCCACAATGATGAAGAGTGGCAAATTGCAAAAATGTGGCAACAAAATGTTTTATCAAAAACGCATTGTTTGCTTATTGCCCCTCGTCACCCAGAACGTAGCAAAAATATTGTTAAACAATTACAGGTGTTAAATGTAAACATTGCCGTCCGCTCTAAAAAACAAACTATCACAAAAGACACACAAATATATTTAGCCGATACCATTGGCGAAATGGCAAACTGGTATCAGCATACCGACTTGGTAATAATGGCAGGATCATTTGTAGCACATGGTGGGCAAAATTTTATAGAGCCTGCCAGTTACGGTAAAGCCATTATTACCGGGCCACACACTAATAATTTTAAACAAGATGTAAACTATTTTGTACAACACAAAGCCATTTTACAAGTTGAGACGGTTGCTCAGTTAAGTGAGCAATTAAGCCTGTTTTCGTCGACCCCTTGCTTGTTTGACGATATGGCTAAAAATGCAAAATTGATGCTAAATGACAATATTGTTAACATTTACTTAAAAGAAATATCACATTTAGACTGATTTTTTTTGCATGGATAAACTAAGATAACTGCGGATAAAAGCACTTTTATACACCCTCTCCTAGCAAGCTAGAAGAGGCAAAAAGGCTAAATTATATTTTCAGCATAACTACTAACTAAAACCTGCCAACATTGCTCATCAAAATAAAACACATCACTTTTATTTTGTATTTTTAATAATGAACGTTTTAGGCGGTTTAAATTTTGTGCTTTCCAGGTTTCACCACTTTTAATAGTTGACCGGTCAAAATCGATTAAATAACCTTTATCGCCAACCAATAAAATATTACGTGCATTTAAGTCGGCATGGTAAACCTGATTATCGTGAAATTGACGAATTAATCGCCCCACCTTTTTCCAACCCTTTTCAAGCAGTTCTTGGTTTTCTAAAACATCGGCTAAAGATTTTGAGTTGGCAATGTATTGAGTAATTATTTTTGCTTGATAAAAAGCACCGTTTTTAATCACTTCTGCATAGCAAGGGGTCGACACTGGGAGGCCTTTTTGATGCATTAATTGAAGCAAGCTGAACTCTTTATAAACGCGCGTTTTTTTTAAGCCCGTAAATAAATAATTTTTTTTATTAAACTTAGCAACTAACCCACCGCGGCAATATTTTTTTAATACTAATTGTTTACCTTGCCAATTAAACATGGTGGCAACGGCACGGCCTTGGGCCTCGGCAAAAACTAAGCCTTGTTGTTTTAAATATTGCCGGCTAAACAGCTTTTCAAAGTCAACGTCCGTCTCATCATTTAATAAATAATGATGTTGTTTTGCCTTTATTGTTTTGGTTCGTATTATAATGTTCGACATTGTATAAATTAGAATTTTGAAGTGCTACCACTTAATAAACCACCCCAATCCATTTGCATTATGCGCCTGTCTGCCATTGGTGATATATCCCACATGTTGCCCATTATACACACACTACAAAGCACCTGGCCCAATTGCAAAATCACTTGGATTATTGGCAAAGTAGAACACAGCATGGTTTTTGATATGCCCAACATTAACTTTATTGTATTTGATAAAGCTAAAAAATGGCACGCTTATAACGACATAAAACAAGCCTTAAAAAATAAACGCTTTGATGTTTTTTTACACATGCAAATGTCTTTACGCTCTAGCATTGCCAGCCTTTTTGTAAAGTCACCCATTAAGGTGGGTTTTGACTTTAAACGTGCACATGATTTGCAATGGCTGTTTACTAATTACAAAATTCAGTATCAAGCCAAGCAACACGTTATCGACAGTTTTTTTTCGTTTATTGAGTTACTGGGTATTAACGAACGGGTTTTAAAGTGGGCCATTCCCGTTTCGGATAAAGATTTGCAATGGGCAAAACATCGCTTGCCACTAAAGGGCAATAAAACATTGGTCATAGCGCCCTGCTCTAGTAAAAGCTACCGCAATTGGGCCAAAGAAGGTTATCAAGATATTGCTTTATACGCCTTAGAAAACAAATTTAATGTTGTAGTGGTAGGTGGCAATAGCGACATTGAACATGATTTTGCCAACGCCATACAAGACGAATGCAAACAACAATGCACCAATTTAACCGGTAAAACCAGCCTAAAACAATTACTGGCCGTGCTAAGTTTGTGCGACGTGGTTTTAGCGCCCGACTCGGGCCCCGCACATTTAGGCACAGCTTGTGGCAAACCGGTAATTGGTTTATATGCCTGCACCAACCCAAACAGAGCAAGGCCGTATATGAGCGCCCAATACGTGGTGAACCAATACCCCCAAGCTGTTTTAGACAAACACGACCAGCACCCAGAACAACTACCGTGGGGCATTAGGATAAGAGATAAAGGCACAATGGAACGCATTACTTTTGAGCAAGTTCAAAAACAACTGGATAAATTCATCTAATGGACTTGACTAAGCATATAAAACAATCGGTCAAAATTGCCCTACAAGAAGACTTAGGAACAGGTGATTTAACGGCTAATTTAATCGCTAAAAATTACCGTTGTACCGCCACTTTAATAGCCCGCGAAGACGGTGTTTTTTGTGGTGCAAAATGGTTAAACGAAACCTTTAACCAAGTAGATGCCGATGTAAAAATTGACTGGTTAATTAAAGATGGGGACAGATGTAAAGCTGAACAAATTTTATGTAAAATGTCTGGCTTAGCGCGGTCATTATTTACAGCCGAACGCACGGCGATGAACTTTATACAAACGCTGTCTGCCACCGCCACTATAACGTCACAATATGTCGCTAAAGTAAAACACACCCAATGTAAAATTTTAGACACCCGTAAAACCTTACCGGGTTTACGCTTGGCGCAAAAATATGCAGTATTACAAGGTGGCGGCTTTAATCACCGTAAAGGTTTGTACGACGCAATATTAATTAAAGAAAACCATGTACAGTCTTGCGGTGGCATTAAAGCGGCCCTACAACAAGCTGAACAATTAATCCAAAACATATCCCCCAAACCATTAGTTGAAATTGAAGTGGAAACCTTAGACGAATTTAAAGAGGCCCATAAAATGAAAGCGCAACGGGTGATGTTAGACAATTTTTCATTAGCCGATTTGCAACAAGCAGTAAAACTAAATAAAGGCCTTTGCGAGTTAGAAGCTTCTGGTAACATCACGCTCGAAACCATTACCGATTACGCTCAAACAGGCATTGATTTTATTTCTATCGGTGCTATTACTAAACATATAACCGCTTTAGACTTATCTTTACGAATTGATTAAAATATTATGACCGCATCACCAAACCATTTTTATGCTTTTGAGACTGACAGATTAAGCATTGTTGCTTATGCAAATTTTATTCAAAGCAACCCAGAGATAAACCTATCTAAAGTAGCGTTTGACATTTTAACGCCACAAGTAACAAAAACACTGCCCAAAAGTTGGCAACATATTCATTCTGCACAAGACGTTATAGACTGGCTAACGTTAATCAATAACGAAAGCCGCTTTTATATTGTTTCACTAAAAGAGACCAATAAAGCCGTCGGTTTTATGTTTTTATTTGAGCCCGAAGATAACACCCCGCCTATTCATATCCGCTTAGGCTATTTAATTAGAGAAAGCCAATGGGGGCAAGGTTTTGCCACTGAAATTATTGACGGTTTACTTAAAAAATGTAAGCAGTTAAATAGCGTTGGCGGCATTACAGCAGGTGTTGAAAACAACAATATAGGCTCTATAAAAGTATTAGAGCGAAACAATTTTACGCTTGAAGCAGGTAAAAAAGGCGACATTGCTTTTTATCATTATCGCTTTTAAACACTGCTTTATTAACCCAAAACAAGTGGCTCAATATTAATTTTTAATTATCATCCACGCTTTTTCGGTAATCGTGCCGCCACTCGCTTTGGCCAGCATTTTACCCATTGCTTTATTCACTTTGCTTTCAATTAATTTAACACTAAAGTCCTTACTAAAAAGTTGCTCTACCTCGTCTTCAAATATTGCAAACGGAGGCCCACCAATCATGCCTTTTGGATATTCCATAGTCACTAGCAACATTTTACAACCTGATGGCAAGTGTTTTGCCAAATGATTAACATAATCAGTACGCATCTCTTTTGGCAAAGCGATTAATGAAGCACGCTCAAATATCGCTTTTACGCAACCTAAGTCATCCGCGCCCATTGCAAAAAAATCGCCACTTAATAGCCGAATATTAGCATTACTGTATTGTACAAACGAATCATTGGAAGCCTTTTGATAGTTTAAATTGTTTTCTTCAAAAAAATCTTTTACCGCTTTTTCACTAAATTCTACCCCTAAAACGTCGACCCCTTGCTCTGCAAGCCAACGCATGTCTAATGTTTTACCACAAAGTGGCACAAAAACGGTGTCTCCCTTGGTTGTGTTTAATAACCCAAAATGACGCTGTAAAAAATCATTAATATCACGTTGATGAAAACCAATTTGATTATTTTCCCATCGTTCATTCCAAAAACTTTCGTCCAACATATTATTACCTTTTGCATTTCTATTGGGTAAAATTGTAACTTGTTATCTGTATTTACGGAACCGAGAATAATGAATAAAATTTGGGGATTGATGATAGTCATCAGCATTTTGTCTGCTTTATTTATAGACGTGGTTCAATTAGTGGCTAACCCCGACGAAGCCCCCTACCAACAAATACAAAGCCTGACAGAAAAAGGCTTTCAAATGAGCACATTCGCCATCACCTTGGCTATCGGCTTAGTTGGCTTAATGGGGCTTTGGCTGGGCTTAATGCGCATTGCCGAAAAAAGCGGTTTAATTGATAAATTGGTGGTGTTGATTCGCCCTTTATTGCAATTTTTATTTCCAGAAATACCCAAAGACCATCAAGTACTAGGCACTATCAGCCTAAACTTATCTGCCAATGTTTTAGGCTTAGGCAATGCCGCCACGCCACTGGGCATACGCGCTATGCAACAATTGCAAGACATCAATAAAGATAAAAATTCTGCCAGCAACTCTATGTGCATGTTTTTGGCTCTTAACACCTCTAGCGTACAATTACTGCCACCCGTTACCTTAATAGCCATTATGGGCGTTAGCGTACAGCACTTAATTGTGCCCATTATTTTAGCCACCACTTGCTCAACGGTAGTCGCCTTTTTCACGGCTCGTTTATTTGCTCGGTTTTACCCTCAGCAAGGGGAAAACCCATGAACCAAGCCACGGTTTTAATCTTGCCCTTATTGTTTGCTTTTATCGTTGGTTACGGCATGATTAAAAAAGTCGCCGTTTACGAAGAGTTTATATTGGGTGCCAAACAGGGTTTTGAAATGGCCGTGCAAATTATGCCCAACCTGATAGCCATATTATTTGCCGTAGCATTATTTAGAGAAAGTGGCCTAATGGGTTTTATGGTAGATGCCGTATCGCCATTTTTTAATAGTTTAGGCATGTCGGGCGATGTTTTTAACATGGCCATTATGCGCCCACTAACAGGCAGTGGATCAGTTGCGATATTGGCAGACTTAATAGAGCAACACGGGCAAGACAGCTTAACGGTAAAAGCCGCTGCCATAATGTTTGGCTCTACCGAAACTACCTTTTATGTTATTGCTATTTATTTTGGTGCAGTGGCCATTAGAAACATTAGATACGCTTTGTTTGTAGGCTTAATTGCAGACTTAGCCGGCATGGTGGCGGCTATTACGGTTGCCTACTGGTATTTTGCATGAGCCAGTTAATTCTTTGCCCAGAGGATTCGCATTGGCAAGATGATGAATGTATTTTAGAACCGCTACTGCTTAGATTAGAATTAATCCAACCACAAAAAATTAACGATAGCTTTTTACCAGGCGAACGCTTTTTAAATTTATTAAGTTTTATGGGTTGCTCACCCAATATTCAAATAGACTTCGATTCTAACAATCCAAAAAAAGCTTTTTGTTCTGTAAAAATGGTCAATTTCGTCGACCCCTTGCTATTAGTAAGCGACAACAGTCGCCCACCTAAATGCCCCAATTGCCGTAAAAGTGTAAGTCATTGGCAAGCAAACAATCAAAACCAACTATTTAACTGCAAACATTGCCAAACACCCATTAAAGTTGAAACCTTAAACTGGAAACAACAAGGCGGTTACGCAAAAACCATGATTATTATTGACAACATTTATCACCAAGAAGCCTTGCCCACCGACCTATTATTAAACGCATTAAAAACCATCAGCCATTGTAAATGGCAGTACTTTTATAAATTTTAAAACAAGACGGTTATATGTCTATGGCTTATTCCTTCACCTGTTTTAACAATACGGCTACCTCATAGGTTCTATCCTATATACTATAAAAACATGAAAATATACGAACTCATAAAACGAGAATACCGCAATTATTTTAACGTTTTTGATTTAAACACTAATATGCTAATATACCAGCTATCTTTTAGGTAACCATCGGTAAAACAATGACTATAAATAACGCAATTACAGCAATGGCTGGAACGTTCATTCTAATTTCTTTGGCTCTAGGTGTTGCTGGCAGCCCATTATTTGTAAATGCCAACTTTTTATGGCTAACCCTATTTGTTGGTGCCAATTTATTGCAGTCATCATTTACCGGTTTTTGCCCTGCAGCAATGGTATTTAAAAAAATGGGTTTAAAGTAAAAAACTTCGCATAAGTATTGTTCTTTTTTAAAATAAATACTTATGAATGTTTTTTTAAAAGCCTTAGGCTGTCGTTTAAACGAAGCTGAGCTTGCCGAATGGGCAAATAAGTACATTCAGCAAGGGCATGACATCACTCAAGATGAGCTAAATGCCGACTTAATCGTTTTTAATAGTTGCTCGGTTACAGCACAAGCAGACAAAAAATCCCGTCAATTATTAAAACGTTATCATCGTAATAACCCTACTGCAAAAATAATTGCTACTGGCTGTAGCAGCACCTTAAACCACCAAACCACATCTAATATTGATGGCGTTTCTTTAGTGGTTAATAACAATCAAAAAGACGATTTGGTGTCACTTTCATCTAAATTAATAGATATACCCGTTACATTTAAACCTTTAAAAAATAAACAAACATCACACCCGTTACATTCGCGTGGCCGTGAGCGTGCATTTATTAAAGTGCAAGACGGTTGCCGTTACCGTTGCACCTTTTGCATTGTTACGGTTGCCCGTGGTGAAGAAAAAAGCAAACCACTGCAAGCCATTATTGATGAAATAAATAACCAAGTGAAACAAGGCATTAAAGAGGTGGTGCTAACCGGTGTGCACTTAGGCGGTTACGGCGCAGATATTGGCGGTGACTTAACCCGTATGATTTTAGCCGTTTTAGACAATACTAAAATAGAAAGAATCCGCCTAGGCTCTTTAGAGCCGTGGGAATTAACCCCTAACTTTTTTACATTATTTACAAATAAACGCATCATGCCGCATTTACATTTACCGCTACAAAGCGGTAGCAATACCATTTTAAAAAAAATGGCACGAAGATGTAAAACCGATGATTTTTATGACCTTATCACCGCCGCCCGAAATAGCCACCCAGACATGAACATTACCACCGACATTATTGTTGGTTTCCCTGGGGAGACAGAAGCACTGTGGTTAGAGTCTTTAGCGTTTATAGAAAAATGCAATTTTAGCCATATTCATATTTTTAGTTACTCTAAACGTGAAGGTACAAAAGCGGCAGGTTTACCCGACCAAATAGAAGTAAAAGATAAAAAGTATCGTAATGCCTTATTAAAAGAGATTACCGAAAAAAACCACCTAGCCTTTTTAGAAAAGCAAATAGGCAAACAAACCGAAGTGTTATGGGAAAGTAAAATAGAAAAAATGGACAGTGGTTTACTACGCCAGTGGGGTTATACGGCTAATTATTTACGTATCACTCGAGATATTGAGCCTCGTGACTTACTAAGTAATAGCGTATCCAACCATACAAGCCACGCTGTACATTACGAAAACCATTGCTTAATCATTTAATTGTTAATCACCATATGCCGTTCTCTTGTATAATCCGCAAAATCACACGTACTAAATAACAGTCAATGCTACTTCAAAAACTAAAAAACAAATTGTCCTATCCTTTAGATGGCTGGCATATTTCTATTTTGCTGTTTTTTTATATGTTGCCTTTATCTCGTGCATACTTAAGTCTTTTTGGCATCATTTTCCCTATTGCATGGCTTATTTCTAATAAAAAAGATTGTTGGCACGATTTACAAAAACCAAGCCAACAACTGTTAATTGCATTAGGATTATTTGCCTGCTGGCAAGTTTTATCGTTGCATTGGTCAGAAATTATTGAACCATCAGACATCTCTTCTTATTTTTATTGGTTAAGCATTCCCATTATGTTGTATATCGTTAAACCAGAACACGTAACCACACTAATTTCGGCATTTTTATTAGGCATGTTTACTTCTGAGGTGATTTCTTACGGCGTTTTTTTTGAGTTATGGAATTTTAAAAACACACCATCACACAATCCATCACCCTTTATGATTCACATTGAATACAGTGTGTTTTTGGCCATTATTGCGTCATTATTAATGTATAGAATGTTATCTGAAGGTTACACTTTAAAATCCAAAGCATTTTTTGCCTTTTTCTTTTTTACCTCGGTCATCAACTTATTTTTAATTGGTGGTAGAACAGGGCAAGTGGCTTTTTTAATTTCTATAATGTTATTGTTTATATTACGCTTTAAATTAAGCTTTAAAACGCTAACGCTAGCACTTTTAGTTACGGGCACTATTTTCACCCTTGCCTACCAGACTAGCAACAAGTTTAATAATCGCGTTAATCAAACTATCTCTAGTGCCGATAGAATTATTAATAAAGGCGATTATTTTAGCAGCATTGGTTACCGACTAGCGGCATGGCCTGTCAGTTATGCCGTTTGGCAAGACAACCCCTATGTAGGGGTTGGTGTCGGCGATGTTGAAGTTGAGTTTAGAGAAAAAATAATAGCTGAGTTCCCGCAGTTTCAAAGAGGGTCACACATCATATTAAATAATATGCACTTACATAATCAATATTTAATGGCATTGGTACAAACTGGATTTATTGGTCTATTGTTATTGTTTTATGTCATTTTTCGTCTGTATAAACTGCCAATCGACAATCAATCGTTTCGTCATTTCAAACTAATATTTATGTTTGTTTATTTTTTGTCTTTCTTAGCAGAACCGTTATGGATTAAACAGTTTTCAATGAACTTGTTTGTGGCGTTTATTACTATTTTCTTAATTATTAGCAATACTAATAATTCGAAAAAAGAACTTTCTTTATAACTGATTCGACTTTTCGAAATACTTTTTTAAAACCAAAAGAGAAATTAAATCTTCTTTCTTTTGGTTTTTAAATTTATCAACGAAGTTATTTGCATTTTGTATTATTGTTAATGATTCGTTTATGTTTTGAGAATAATAATTAATCTTTTCTTCCAAGTCTGAATAATCATCTTTTAACAGAACATAATGGAAATCAGGAATTAATGTTCCCTCCATAAACCATGTTTCATACGTGGGTTTTACCATCATAGCGATAGAATTTGATGACATTATCCATTTTAAATTAGTGGCAACATCATTTCCTTCTATTGCTAAAACAAACTTGTATTTTAATTGCTCAGCAAACGTCATGCTGGCTTTTTTGCAAATCACATCTTCTTCATTTTTTGTATTCGTTTGTCCTACATTACAATAACGTTTATTATGAAAATTTTGCATGAAAAACTGCCGGTGTGTTTGTGACGGATAACACTTACCTCGCCAAACTAGCTTATTAATTTTTTCTTCAAATTTTGATGTATCATCAATAAAATTAAAGTGCCTAACCTTATCTAAGTTTATTAAAACAGCGTTTTGATTATCACCATCTATAGGTCTGCTTTTAAGAAAAGATGGGGAATCGGGAACCCACGTAACATCTCCAAACTCGTACTTAAATAAAAAGTAGTCTTTATAGAACCGTAGGTACTCTATTAAGTCTAAATAATATACTTTCTTTTTTGTTTTTTTTCGAAATTCGTTAATTGAAATGTCGCTACTGTCTAATTCAAACACAGTGGTTTTTTTATTATAATAATCCACCCTTTTAAGCACATCAGGTGTTGCGCTCATACTAGCAATTATTTTTTTATATTTTTTGTTATACCAACTGTTTGGCAGTAAAAGCCAAAAAGCATTTCTCGCATAGTAAAAAAGTTTTTGGTTTTTTTGAAAATCTAAATGGAATTTACTCATTATTCATTACCCACAAAGCGATGTATTTTACAAAGGTAGAGTGACCCGATAACAGCGCTAAAATAAAACCTTGCTTGCCATCTAAAAAACCCAGCCTAATTAAATACATTTTTATAAAACAAGCGACCCCATGCATTAAAGCATTAGTGATGCTGGTTTTTTTCCCTTGTTGTGCACGCTGTGTTGCCCATGCCTCTGCGTAACCTGCTGATTTTACTAAATAATCAACCACATCTTTGTAGGTATAATGAAGAAGATGGTGCTTTAAGTTTTTAATTTTAATTTCTGTAGGCACTGCCAGTTTTTCGTGTACCAAACTGTCGTTATAAACCACTTTTTCACGTGCGTATAAACGTATAACATAATCTGGGTACCAACCGCTGTGCTTTATAAACCGACCAAATACCTTACTAAGGCGTGGTATTTGCCAAACAGTATTTTGTTCGTTATTCTCAACAATTCCTCTTATTTCCTTTCTTGATTGTTCGGTAAAGTGTTCATCCGCATCGAGCATAAACACCCAATCTTTAGTAGCATAACTTTGCGCTATTTGTCTCTGCTTTCCAAAACCTGGCCAATCATCATTATTAAAAACTTTTGCACCATAGGTTTTACAAATATTTACCGTCTCATCGGTACTGCCCGAATCTAAAACAATCACTTCGTCTGCGATGTCTTTAATTTTGTCTAAGCACTTTTTAACATTTTCGGCTTCGTTTTTTACAATTAATACAACAGATAAACTAGACATTTCACATCACTCGTTCAGGTTTTATTTTTTTCCAACAATCATAATGCCCAAACTGGCAGGTTCTTTCAAAACACGGTTTACAGTCTAAATTATCAGAAAATATTAACTGTTTGTCGGTTAATGGCGGAGTGTAATCTGGCGATGATGAACCGTAAAGTGCTTTTACAAAACATCCTGTTGCCGCAGCAATATGCATTAAACCCGAATCATTGGTTATACATTCATCGCATATAGATAATAAATCGACGGCATCTTCCAAACTTGTTTGGTTGCATAAATTAACCACCTTTTCGTCGACCCCTTGCTTAATTTTTTCACCTAATTTTTGCTCATTTTTGCCACCCAATACAACAAAAACAGTATTTTTAGACTTTTTAACTAATTGATTAAAATTTTCTACTGGCCACTGTTTAGATATACCGTAACTTGCACCAGGCATTAATGCGACGAGCTTTTTATTACTTTGGTTTAGCTTTTTCTTCCACAGCTTTGCATTGTTGGTATTAATTTTTAATTTAGGTTCAGGGTATGTGTCCTCTCCAACCAAACCACATATTTTTTCTACCCAAAGATTATGGTGTTCTTTAGCTACAACTTTATCATTAATTAATACATAACGAGACTCGCCCAAATAGCCTATTCTTTTAGGAATTTGTGCAAACCAAGGAATAAGAGCCGATTTTAATTTACGAGGAATAACAATGGCCTGTTGATACTGCCCTTTAAGCTTTCGCCCCAATTGCCAATATAAACTAAGCTGAAATTTACCGTGCATCAAAGGTAAGGTAATTACCTTGTTCACCTCTTCCATTCTGTCATAGATGGGTTTTAACCAATCAACACACAGTACATCAACCGTGTTTTTTTTAGCAACCAACTGTATTAAACTGTGTGTCATCACAGCGTCACCCATCCATTGGGGGGCGATGATTAAGACTTTAGCCATAAAAAAATTACTGGTTTAACCAGTCCATATACAGTTTTACACCTTGCTCTACCGTTTTAAATGGCTTGTCATAACCTGCACCTCGCAACGCGCTTATGTCGGCCTCTGTATAACTTTGGTAACGCCCTTTTAAGTGTTGTGGGAAAGGGATATATTCGATTACGCCTTTTTTATGCCAGTCTATTACCGCATCTGCCACGTCTTTAAAGCTTTGTGCTTTGCCTGTGCCTATATTAAAAATGCCCGATATTTTTGGGTTATCTATTAACCATGCTTTTACCGCGCACACATCGCCAACGTATACAAAGTCGCGCAATTGCCCACCGTTGCCGTAACCGTCTGTACCTTCAAACAATTTACACAAACCTGTTTGTGGTATTTGTGTGTTTAATTTATAGGCGACGCTTGCCATGTCGCCTTTGTGTTGCTCGCCCGGTCCGTACACATTAAAGTAACGAAGACCGACCACTTGTATTTTAATGTCGTCCCAAATAGCGCGTAAATATTGGTCAAACTGAAACTTGGAGTAGGCGTACATATTTAACGGGTTTTCAAACTGTCGGTCTTCTTTAAAGGTTGGCCCCATGCCGTAAACGGATGCTGATGAGGCATATATAAAGCTGGCTTCGGCCTCTTCACAGGCGTGAAAAAGTGATTTGGTGTATTCGAAGTTATTACGCATTATAAACTGCCCGTCCCACTCGGTAGTAGATGAACATGCCCCCATGTGAATAACATGGGTTGTACCTTCGGGTAAACCAAAACGCAATACTTCTTCTAAAAAGTCGTGTTTGTCCATGTAGTCTTTGGTGTTGCGCCCAACAATATTAAAAAACTTTTGCTCGGCATCTTCGCTTAAATCATCAACCACTAATATATCGGTTATGCCTTGTTCATTTAAAAGTTTTACCATGTAACTGCCAATAAAACCTGCGCCACCTGTTACTACTATCATTTGTTTTGTTCGCCTAATATTTTTTCTATCATGTTGCTTGTAGAAAACCCATCTACAAAGCTTAAAATTTTTGTTTCACCTGCGCATTGGTTGCCTGCAACCTCGTGCACTTTGTAGTCGCCACCTTTTACTAAAATGTCGGGCTTTACTTGGCATATTAATCGTTGCGGTGTGCCTTCACTAAAAGGTACTACCCAGTCTACCCCGTCTAATGCGGCTAACATGGTCATACGGTGTTGTAATGCATTAATGGGGCGAGTATCACCTTTTAATTGCTTAACGGACTCGTCTGCATTTACCGCTACCACCAAATGGTCACCCAATAACTTGGCTTCTTTTAAATAGCTTACATGGCCTGGGTGCAATAAATCAAAACAGCCATTGGTCATCACTACTTTTTTGCCACCTTTTTGTGCTTGTTTCACTTTTTCTATGCACTCTAGTTCGGTGACGACACCGTGTATAGAGCGGCTACTGTTTTGTAAAACATCGGTAATTTCTTGCGGGCTTGCGGTGGCCGTACCAATTTTAGCAACCACAATACCTGCAGCTAGGTTAGACAGTACCATGGCTTGTTGTAAATTTAAGCCGCTTGCAATGGCGGTTGCCAGTGTAGATATAACGGTGTCGCCTGCGCCTGTTACGTCAAACACATCTCGCGCTTGCGTGGGTATGTGTATGGCTTGTTTGCCCTGTTGTACTAAGGTCATACCTTTTTCGCTTCGGGTAATCAGTATGGCTTTTATATTGTTTTGTTTTAACAACTGTTCCGCTTTTATTACCAAATCATCGTTAGATTTAACTTTACCTGCGGCTAACTCAAACTCTTTTAAGTTGGGCGTAATAAGCGTAGCGCCCGCATAAATTGAAAAGTCTTGATGCTTGGGGTCGATAAGCACGGGGATGTTTTTTTGCTTGGCGCATTGTATATAAGGCTGTATGTTTGCTAAGACACCTTTACCATAGTCTGACAATACTACCGCACCCACATCATTAAGGCTTTTAGAGAATTGTTGAAGCAGTGAAAAAGGGGCTAAACTGTTGCCTACAGGGATGTCGGTACCGAGCAATGCAGGAGCATTTTGCTGGCTGACCCCTTGCTCTTGAGAGAGCTTAAAAGAGGGGGTTTGAATCTCTTCAAAGTCCATTCTTATCAGTTGTTGGTTACGGCTTAATACTCTTAACTTTGTTGTGGTGGGTATGCCGTCTATTTTGCTTAGTTGGCAGTTTACTTGGCTGTTTTTAAGCGACGCTATTAATGTTTCGCCTTCGGCATCTTTACCTATTACCCCTAAAACACTTACTTTGGCGTTAAGTTTAGCAATGTTTAAAGCGACATTGGCCGCACCGCCGGGTCTAATTTCTTCTTTATTAACATGTACAACCGGTACGGGTGCTTCGGGGGAGATACGCTCTGTGCTTCCATGCCAGTATTTGTCTAACATTACGTCGCCTATAACCACAACACTGGCATTAGAAAAGTCTGGGCATTTAATCATAGGGCTATTTAAACCAGTTTATAAATTGCACCACAATAGGGGCATTTTCCTTGTCCACTATCATCTAATGGTACATAAACCCTTGGGTGAGAGTCCCACAAACTGCTACCAGGTACGGGGCAATGTACGGGTACATCGTCTGGGTGTACTTCGTAACAATTTTTAGCATTAGGTGTTGTTAATTTATCTGACATTATGAATCTACCTTGGTTAACCAATCTAAATATTTTTCACTTCTGCCGTGTACTACGTCAAAATATAAAGATTGCAGTTTTTCTGTTATGGGCCCACGCCCACCGTTGCCTATGGTACGGTTATCTAACTCGCGTATTGGCGTAACTTCTGCCGCTGTGCCGGTAAAAAAGGCTTCGTCTGCTATATATACTTCGTCGCGGGTGATGCGTTTTTCTATTACTTTAATGCCTAACGCATCGGCAAAGGCGATAATGGTTTTACGTGTTATGCCATTTAATGCCGAGGTTAAATCGGGCGTGTATAAAATACCATCATGCACTAAAAAAATATTTTCGCCACTGCCTTCGGCTACATAACCTTCGTTATCTAACAATAATGCTTCGTCATAACCGTCGCTGGTGGCTTCGGTTAATGCCAACATAGAGTTCATGTAGTTGCCATTGGCTTTGGCTTTACACATAGTAATATTAACGTGGTGACGGGTGTAAGACGAGGTGCGAATACGTAAGCCGTTTTTCATGTTGTCTTCACCAAGGTACGAACCCCACTCCCATGCAGCTATCATTACGTGTGTTTTTAAGTTGTCGGCGCGTAGCCCCATGCCTTCTGAT
>CAZPSE010000014.1:0-38887 GCA_964589575.1 uncultured Gammaproteobacteria bacterium
TTTGAATTTATTTCTCAATATCTTGTTCCATCTCTTCTTCCATCTCTTTTTCCAACTCTTGTTCCAACTCTGGCTCAAACTCTGGCTCTAACTCTGGTTCTAACGCTTCAAATTCATCTTCATTAAAGTTAGACGCTGGGCTCGAAACTTTTAAAGCATTTGTCTTTTCAAAAAACTTTTCAGCATCACTATAATTTTCTTTTTTATTAATTACTTTATTTTTAACGACAGAATTTTGAGCCACTCTTTCAGCCATTTTTTTTTGTTTATCTTCTGCCGCTTTTTTCAAAGCATCCAATAACAAACTCACTTTATTAATTCCTCTCAGAAGGGCTCAAGTGATCACCTCTAGATTTATTTGGCAAGTAGTCGTAAAACGCTTTCAACTCATTATCTACACTCGCATTGCCTACAATGGTTGCTTTTATAAAAATTAATAATTCAGTTTTTTGAATCAACTCTTCCGTTGTACCAAAAAGAAACCCTATTACTGGTAATTTATTTAATCCTGGTATTCCCGACTCTCTTTTTTCTACTTTATCTTGCATTAAACCACCAATAATCGCAGTTTGACCAGAGTTCATCCTTAAAATTGTTTCCATTTCTCTCACTTGAATTTCGGGTATTCGGCTTTCAATGCCCGCTGTTGCTAAATCTGGATTTGGATCAAGAACCGTATTTAGTATTCTCGATATAGTTGGACGAACATTTAAAATAATTTCTCTATTATTGCTAATAGAAGGCGTTACATTCATTACAAAACCTACCGGTACCGTATGAAGTGTTGATCTAAATGTTTCGCTTCGTGCTGTCGTGCCAACAGCAGCCGTAACGGCTACCGATGTCGTGAAGTAAACGCGGTTGTCTACTACTTTAATAATGGCTATTTGGTTATTTATTGCAATAACTTTAGGGCTAGATAAAATTTGTACATCACCAAATTCTTCCAAAGCTCTAATGGTCGCCGTTACATTACCAATAGCATTTAGAGGGTCGGTAAACGTACCTGTAAAGGCGCTTTCGGCTATAGAGCCTCCTGCTGTAAATGTTTGATTAAGTGATAACCCCTCCGCATTGACAATACTCCAGTCCACTCCCGATTTGTATTGATTGTTTAACTCAACCTCAACAATGGTCGCTTCAATCAAAACTTGCTGTCTTACTTTATTTATTAACAAGTCGATATACTCTGAGATCTTTTTATGATTTTTACTTGTCGTATAAACACTTATTAAACCCGACTCTTTATTCACAATAACGCTAGATTGCGAAACCTGCTCACTACTTCCGTCTGAGGCTACGCCTTCCTCTGAGCTACTTTCAACTTGTTGATTCTCACCGCTATCGGCATTTCCTGTATCTATATTTTGATTACTCGTCAAAAAAACAATTTGATTAATATTAGACTCTATTGTCCGCCAAAAAGCATTAACAGAGGTATTGGTAACGGTTGTAGACGAATTATTCCCTAGTTCAGCATTCCCGCCAGTCGCACCCGAAGCATTTATTTGAGTTGCCAGCTGTACACTGCTACTACTATTTCTTTCAATATTCAAATAATCAACTTGGTACGTTTTTAAATAGGGTGCGTCTTTTTCTACAATTAAATGATTGTTTCTAAACTGGTACTTAATATCTGTATGTCTTGCAATTCGTTCCAAAAGCTGAACTAACGTTTTATCTATCGCATTTAACGTAACCGTTCCATCAATTTCTCCAACTATATCTATATCTGTTTTGGAGTCTCTAGCTATTGCAAATAATAGCTCTTTAAGCGGTACATTATTTACAACAACGGTATAGGTTTCTGGTTTTTTAAAGGGCTTAGGCACAGGTACAAAGGGGCGACTTGCCACCACTTTAGGAATGCCTGCTTTCTCTAAAATGGCCACATCAGGTATTTGAGACGTATTTATATGACCCTTTGATTGTTTAGGAGGATTGCTAACACCACCACAAGCAGTTAATAACACAACTGACATACAATACATAACTAGTTTCATCTATCGTCCTGCCAAATTTCTTTTAAGGGAGTTTAAAGTACGAATAAAAGGCCCAGACTTTTTTATTGATTTTGGCAATTTTTTTACCGCCTCTTTAGCTTCTTCTCTGCCGTCAAAAGTACCATATAAAACGCCATATAGCACTTTTCCATTTTTATCTGAACGATATACAAACACCTCTTCTAAATTTATTTGCGAAGCAATGCTTTGGAGGTAGTCATTTAATTTTGATTTAATTTGCTTAGAACTAAATAATTGCAATTGAATTGAATATTCTGGGTTAATATTTAACAGCCATTGATTGGTTTTTTCTAACCTTTCTTTCATCTCTATCAGGCCATTACCCTGTTCAAACACCTCTTCAAAATCACTTTCTAGAGCTATTTCTTCTTCAACGACCTGCTTATTCTCTTCAGTTACAACTTCTTCAATTACAACTTCTTCAATTACAACCTCTTCAGTTATCGGTTCTACCTTATTTTTATCCACTGGCTTTTCTTGCGTTGTTGGCTCTACAATTTTTTGAATTGAACTAGAAACCTCATTTATATTGGACGGACCAAACTTAATAATAAAATAAGTAGTTAAGCTAGAAAAAATGCTGGCAAAAATAATTGATGCCATAACCAGCTTAAGCTTAGAGTGTGTTTCTTTTTCTTTAAACTGGCTATCAATACCTGCTAACTCTACATGTTTTGCTTTTATCGTATGTTTTCCACTAGCAAATGCTGCCAAAAGCGCTTTATCTGCCAATATATTCACCCGCCTAATCAAACCTTTAGAATATTTGGCAATACCTTTTACTGCTCCCTTTGTAAATATACTTGGCCCTCTATAACCAGCCCTGTGCATACGGTGTTTTAAATATTGCTCTATTTCTTCTACCGTAAAATCACCCAATAAAAACGAATTAGAAATCCTGTCCTTTAACTGCCTTATTTCATGTTTTTCCAAGTTCTCATCAAGTTCTGGCTGACCAAATAAAACTATTTGCAATAGCTTGTCTTCATTCGTTTCCAAATTAGAAAGCAACCTAATTTCTTCAAGGGTTTCATTCGGCATACATTGGGCTTCTTCTACAAATATTACGACTTGTTTGCCTTCAGAATGTTGCCTTAATAACCAAATCTGCAAAAACCGCATAATTTTCACTTTAGACTTGGTATGAAATTGCAGGCCCAACTCTAAGGCTATAATAGGTAGAATGTTTTCTGCAGACAGGCTAGGGTTGGCTATATATACAATTTGGATTTCTTTTGGTAATTTATCCTCAAGCATTCTGCAAAGCATGGTTTTACCACTACCCACTTCCCCAACTACTTTTGTAATACCCGCGCCACTTGTAATTGCATAAACAATTGCTTCTAAAATTTCCCCCCTTTTTCCACCACTAAAAAATAGTTCAGGGTCTGGAGTTATTTTAAAGGGGCTTTTTTTCAGTCCAAAAAAATCTAAGTACATATAAGCAACAATACACGCAGCATTAATAAATTACTCTAATAATATCACTATCTTATAAAAGGGTCTTGTTTGTTTACATTATTATAATTACTCGCTTCATTAAGTAATAATCGCCATAAATAAATACATTTAAAGATATACTATTAAACTAACTACCAGAACGCACCATGATTAATATCATACTTTTTGAACCCGAAATACCACAAAATACGGGCAACATTATTCGGCTTTCCGCCAACACTGGCTGCCAATTACACCTAATTGAGCCACTAGGTTTTGAACTGGACAATAAAAAGCTCAAACGTGCAGGATTAGACTATCATGAGTTTTCTAACATCAAAACATACACTAACTGGCAAAGCTGTAGAGAAAACAATAATTTTTCTGCAATTTATAGCTTAACAACTAAAGGTAAAAAGTCGCACTGTGATTTTAAATATTTGGACAACGTTGGCTTTATTTTTGGGCCTGAAACAAGAGGTTTGCCAGATTCAATTATTGCAAACACTCAAGCATTAAGAATACCCATGATAAAGGGGTCTCGAAGCTTAAACCTCTCTAACTCTGTTTCAATAATGGTTTATGAGGCCTGGAGGCAATTGGGCTTTAAATAAAAAACACCTATTCTGATTTGATTTGCCTAGACATTAATGAAAACACAGCCTCTTTAGGTGCTAAGTTTTCAAAAAGGACTTGGTATACTTTTTCTATTATTGGCGCATCAACCTTGTACTTATTAACGAGTTTAATAGTCACTCGAGCAGCACGAATGCCTTCAACTTCTTGACCGATTTTACTTTTAGCCTCGTCTAAAGAAAGACCTTGCGACAGCAATATTCCGAGCTGCCTGTTACGAGATAAGTTATCCGTACAAGTTAGCACTAAATCGCCTACACCTGCTAACCCCATAAGGGTGTCTTTTTTTGCACCCATCGCTACGCCTAAACTAATAAGCTCACTAAGCCCGCGAGTAATTAAAGCAGCTCGACTATTAGCTCCAAGATTTAAACCATCTGTAATTCCCGAAGCGATAGCGAGTATATTTTTTACTGCCCCACCAAGCTCCACACCTATCACGTCGCTACTATAATAAGGACGAAAAAAACCGTTATGAAACCAATCTACAACAGTTTTTCCTGTAACTTCAGATTCTGAGGCTATCGTAACCGCTGTTGGTAGCCCCATCATTACTTCTTTAGCAAATGTTGGGCCAGACAGTACTGTCAAGAGGTTTTGGGGCAATTCTTGATGAAAGACATCATGTAACAAGGCACCCGTTTCCTCTTCAAAACCTTTACATGCTAAAATAAAAACAGATTCAGCAGAGACAAAACTGGATAAGTTGATTAATACTTCCCTTAGCGCAAAACTGGGTACAGCTAGTAAAACACCATTTTTATTGCTAACGGCCTCCCCCAAACAAGAGGAGAAACACATTGTTGGAGACAAATCAAAACCAGACAAAAAGGCATCGTTTCTGCCTGTTTTTACAATTTGTTTTATGTGTTTTTGATTATGCCCCCAAAGTGTTACCTCGTGGCCATTGTTTGATAATAAATTAGCTAGTGCAGTTCCCCAAGATCCGGCACCTAAAACGGCTAATTTAGACATGATTAATGTTCAGTCGACGATTCTGGCAGTGCATCCTTAGCTTTTTCTTGGTGCTGCGCGTAAAGGGCATCAAAATTTACAGGTGTAAGTAACAACTGTGGGAAACCGCCTTTTGAAATTAAATCTGAAACCGTTTCTCGGACATACGGAAACAACAAGTTAGGGCAATAACTACCTAGCATACCTTTTAACTGTGCCTCTTCCATGTTTGCAATGGTAAAAATTCCTGCATATTTCACCTCTACTAAAAATACAGTTTTATCTTCAAATTTTGAAGTAACCGTTACTCGTAAAATAACTTCATAAATGTTTTCTGAAATTGCCTTACTTTCACTGTTTAAGTCCATAGATATTTCAGGAGACCAGCTAACATCATCCGAAAATACTTTTGGTGACTGGGGAGACTCAAAAGAGACATCTTTTATATATATTTTTTGTAACTCAAAATGCTGCCCATCTTGGCTCATATTAATACCTTAATTTATAATTTTTAACTAACTAATTCTGCTAATTTACCATCTTGATTCATGGCGAACATATCGTCATAGCCACCAATGTGAAAATCATCATAAAATATTTGTGGAACACTAGTACGCTGGCTGAGGCTTTCCATTTCAAATCTTTTTTCTGGTTCTTCGATCAAGCTTATCCTTTGATAATTATGCCCCAGCTGATCTAACAAGCGAAAGGCCATTGTGCAATACGGACAAAAAGGGGAGTAATAAACGATGAATTTTTTTGGCATACTGTAAGGCTTTGTAATAAGCATAAGTTGTAAAAGCAAAAGATTGTAATGACTAATTAAATGAATTACAAGCCAACATATGTTTGTATTATTTTTTTGTAATGGGTAAGTTATCTTTTTGCCAAGCGTTTATACCACCAGACAAATTATAGACATTACTGAAATTTCCTTTTGTTAATATTTTACTTGCTCTTATAGAGCGGTTTCCTGAGGCACAATAAACAACAACGTGCTGGTCTTTATACTTCATTATTTTTGTCAGTTCTTTCAATAAGCGGCTTAGCGGGATTGAAATTGAATCGATTAAGTGACCCGTTTTATACTCACCGTCCTCACGAATATCCAAAAATATCGTTGGCTCATTGTTTTGTAAAATTGTGGCTTCTTGCGTACTAATGTTTTTATATAAAGCCGTAACTCGCCCGTACTCTATAAAAGCAAGCATTAAGACATTGACCATTAAGGCCAAAATCATAACTGGGTGGTTTGATGCAAATTCTAAATACTGTGACATTAACGGTTACCTTGTTGTGCAAAAAACGTCTTGCATCATTTCAATCAGTTTTAATGTTCTTGCATCGCTAACGCGATAATAAACACGGTTAGCATCTTTTTTCGATGCTAAAATACCCTTGTCTCGCAAAATGGCTAGATGCTGAGAAATATTACTTTGCGAGGTGCCTACGTTTTCTACAATTTCTTGTACACTTATTTCTTGATCACCTAATGTACATAATATTTTTAAGCGTAGCGGATGAGACATCGCTTTTAATGAGCGTGATGCTCGCTCTATATCATCATCTCTATTTAGCAATTGAGCAGCTTCTGGGAACATATTTGAAACCAATATAATAAAGTGTTTTATTATATAGTTATATAACCAACTAATAAACTAGATTGCTAAAATTATTACTTCAACCCATGCTTTTTAATATACAAAAATTAAACCACCTTTTTCTTATTTCTGCGTGCTTAATACTGCTTTCTTTATTTTGCACTTCATCTTTTGCCACTACAGAAATTGAAAAACAAACGTCTAATTTAAAAGATTTACGAAAAAAAATTGCTTTAATTCAATCTAAAATTGAGCAAGAGACAGGAATTAAGCACCAATATATTTCTGACTTAAGAAGTTTAGATAAAAACATATCCAAATATTCAAAAAAGATTCGTCGTTTAAATAGCAAACAAAGGCTATTAAACATCAAATCAAACAAGCTCAGAAAAGGGCTTAAAGCGTCTTTAAAAAAAATGTTGGTTCAGCAAAAGGCATTGTCCAAACAAGTACAAATTACTTATAAAATTGGCCAGCAACAGGCTATACAAATATTATTAAATCAAAAGTCTGTAGAGTCTATTAGTAGAACTTTAACTTACGCAAACTATTTAAGTAAAGCCCGTAGTCACCAAATTTATACAACTAAGCAACTATCAAAAAGCATTAAAGAATCGGTAAGCGAGTTAAAATTACAACAGGATGAGTTAAAAGAAAACCAACTTTTATTGGAGTCTAACAAAGCATCATATACTGATACTTATTCAGCCAGAAAAAGGCTATTAAATGAAATTACACGTAACCTTTTAAGCAAGAAAAAAGATCTTAACATTCTAGTATCTGACAGTAAGCGATTACACAAACTGGTTAAATCACTAGGAGAAATTTTATTTGATATTCCCCCGCCACCTCAAGAATTACTACCCTTTGCTAAACTTAAAGGTAAGCTTCGCCTCCCTGTAACAGGTAAAGTTATTCATAAATTCCGAGAGAAAAAGAACAATCGAAGAATGTATTGGAAAGGTATAGTATTGAAAACTAAACGCGGTATTCCAGTTCATTCTATTCATTCTGGTAGAATAGTTTTTTCTGATTGGCTAAACGGGTATGGCAACATTATAATTATTGACCATGGAAGTAATTATTTAAGTTTATATGCCTACAATCAATCATTAGAAAAAGAAATTGGTGAATGGGTAGTAGCAAATGACATTATTGCAACTACTGGTCAATCAGGCGGTCAGAAACAAAACGCACTGTATTTTGAAATACGAAAAAATGGTAAGCCGGTAAACCCACTAAAATGGATCAAAAAAGGTTAAACACTCAGAGACTCTTAATAAATGAAAAACAACAAAAGTATTTTTTTTATCTTAATCGGTTTAATAGCTGGCTTTATGCTTTCAATTGGCAGCCATGTTTTTGCTATAAAAGACGAAACAAAAGCAACAATACCCTTAAAAGAACTTCGGGCGTTTTCAAATATATTTCAACGAATTAAAGATGATTACGTAGATGAAGTAACAGATAAAGAACTATTAAATTACGCCATTAAAGGTATGCTATCTGGCCTTGACCCCCATTCAAACTATTTAGATAAAGAGGCGTTTAAAGAATTAACTATCGGTACAACAGGTCAATTTGGAGGGCTAGGCATTCAAGTTAGCATGGAAGATGGCTTTGTAAAAGTTGTCTCCCCTATAGATGACACACCTGCCTATAAAGCGGGCGTAAAATCTGGCGATTTAATTATTCGCTTAGATCGTAAACTTGTAAAAGGCATGACACTATCTGATGCCGTAAAAATTATGCGCGGGAAACCGGGTGAAAAAATAGTCCTGACTATTATTAGAGAAGGTGAGGAAAAGCCATTAAATATTGAGGTCGTCAGAGACATCATTAAAGTCGCCAGTATTAGAAAAAAAACGCTAAAGGGTGATTATGGTTATATTCGCATTTCTCAATTTCAGGTTAACACAACTAAAGACCTTGAAGCCGCAATTAACAAGTTAGTTATTGAAAATAAAAAGCCTTTAAAAGGGCTTATTTTAGACTTACGTAACAACCCTGGTGGCGTACTTTCTTCAGCCATTGGCGTAAGTGATTTGTTTTTAAATAAAGGCCTTATTGTTTATACAAAGGGACGCAATAGCACTTCAAATAGCGAGCATAACGCTCAGCCTGGCGACATTCTAAACTCCGCTCCTTTAATTGTTTTAGTCAACGGCGGCTCAGCATCTGCATCAGAAATTGTTGCTGGTGCTCTTAAAGACAATAAACGAGCTATTATTGTTGGTACGAAAACTTTTGGTAAGGGCTCGGTACAAACAATACAACGGCTACCTTATGAAGCAGGCGCTGTTAAATTAACAACGGCCAGATATTACACTCCGCTAGGTACATCTATTCAGGCAAAAGGAATAACTCCAGACATTATAAGCAAACGTTTGACCATTGAAAAATCAAAAAAACCAGAATTTGAACCAATAAAAGAAGCCAGCCTAAATAAACATTTGGCAAACGACAACGACCAAGATGAAAAATTAGAAAATAAAGAAGAAGATGAAGACTTAGCCTCTAAGGACTCTCAACTTTATGAGGCCTTAAACTTGCTTAAAGCGCTAAGCCTTTATAAGTTAAGCAAGTCTTAATTTTTTATTTTTATAGGTCGTTGCCAATTTTTAATCGCTTTTTGACTTACCCTTGTAATAACTAAAGCGTCTTCTTCAACTTCTTTCGTTATTGTTGAACCCGCTCCAATTGTTGCTCCTTTTTTTAGCTTAACGGGGGCAACTAATTGTGTAGCAGAGCCAACAAAAACATCATCTTCTATTTCAGTTAAAAACTTATTTACTCCATCATAATTACACGTTATTGTGCCAGCGCCTATATTTACATTTGCGCCCATTTCTGTATCACCAATGTAGCTCAAATGGCTAACTTTAGATCCTGCTCCGATATTGGATTTTTTAGTTTCTACAAAATTACCTATTTTTGCATTGTCTGAAATTTTAGTTTTTGGTCTTATTCTAGCAAAAGGCCCTATACTACAA
The DNA here is from genome assembly GCA_964589575.1 of uncultured Gammaproteobacteria bacterium. Lineage (GTDB taxonomy): Bacteria > Pseudomonadota > Gammaproteobacteria > QNFE01 > CAZPSE01 > CAZPSE01. Next base: position 9,649 of record CAZPSE010000014.1, read on the forward strand.
CCCTTCGCAATGGTACTGCCTGCTATTGATGAATTTTCATAAATAATGGTATTGTCGTCTATCGTTGTATTTTTAATTACGCAGTTTGCACCAATAATAACGTTATTGCCAAGCTTAACCTCTCCTTCAAAAATACAGTTCACATCTATCGTTACATCTTGTTTAATTTCAACCGTTCCTCGTATATCAATTCGGTTTGGATCAATTATAGTAGCACCCAGTAAACAAAGTTCTTTGGCTTTATTTTTTTGATAATGCCGCTCAAGATTGGCCAATTGCCATTTGTCATTAACCCCTTGTACTTCGTATTCATCTTTACACACATACGAACCAACACTTAAACCAGATTGTGCATGCATGGCAATAATGTCTGTTAGATAATATTCTTTTTGGGCGTTGTTATTAGACATTGCTGATAAATACTTTTTTAATAATTGTCCATTTACACATAAAATTCCCGTATTTACTTCATTAATTGCCCTTTCAAATTCCGATGCATCTTTCTCTTCAATTATTGAAATAATTTTTCCATTGCTTCTAATAATTCGCCCATAACCTTGTGGATTTTTTAAACAAACCGTTAGTACAGAAAGGCCATCTTTTGTTGCATTAATTAAATTAGTAAGTGTTTCTTTTTTAATTAATGGTACGTCACCATATAAAATTAAAATTAGTGCATCATCTTTTATCTCACTTTTTGCTTGCAATACAGCATGACCTGTACCGAGCTGTTCTTTTTGTTCAAATGTAGTAAAACCTTCACAGTATTCACTTACTAGGTTCGACTGAAAACCAACAACAATTGAAATAGAAGTAGATATTTTTTTTGCAGTATCAATAACATGCGTTAATAACGGTTTTGCAGCTAATGGATTGATAACTTTAGGTAATGACGACTTCATTCTAGTGCCTTTACCGGCAGCAAGAATGATGGTTTGAATGGTAGCGCTCATATTAAATAATTAATAACGTAAAACCTAATTATACAATATTGAGTTTGTTTAAAATGTGAGTAACTGCTTAAAAAAACAACAAAATAGTCGTTTGATTTTAAACAGATAATAGCAAGGGGTCGACGCTACAGGCCTATTTTAGGGCTAGCGTGATTTTCTTAAGTTTTTAATTGCGCGTAATCGGGCAACAGATTGTGCAAGTTCAGCCTTCGCTTGGGCAAAATCTAAGCCAGACTTATTATCTTCCATGGCTTTTTCTGCTCTTGCCTTTGCTTCTAACGCCGCAGCTTCATCAAGATCTTTAGCCCGAACAGCAGTATCTGCTAATACCGTTATTACGTGCGGTTGTACTTCTAACAACCCTCCAGAGACATAAAAAGATTGCTCCTCTTCGCCATCTTTTTGCACACGCACTTCGCCAGGTTTTAGCGTAGTTAATAATGGAGTGTGCCTTGGTGCAATACCAATTTCACCCATTATAGCGGGGACGTAAACCATATTACCCGAACCTGAAAATATCTCAGATTCTGCGCTTACAATATCAACCTTTATTGTCATAGCCATAGTTATAACCTTTTAAAGCTCTGCAGCTCTCTCGACAACTTCTTCAATTGAACCTACCATGTAGAACGCTTGTTCTGGTAAGTGATCATATTCACCAGAAAGAATGGCACTAAAGCCTGTAATTGTATCAGCCAAAGATACATATTTACCCGCAGAACCGGTGAAAACTTCGGCAACGAAGAAGGGCTGAGATAAAAATCTTTGAATTTTTCTAGCTCTAGATACGATTAATTTATCTTCGTCAGACAACTCATCCATACCTAAAATTGCAATAATATCTTTTAATTCTTTGTATTTTTGCAATGTATTTTGAACACCACGAGCTACATCATAATGCTTTTGTCCAATAACCAAAGGATCTAACTGGCGAGAGGTAGAATCTAAAGGGTCAACTGCAGGGTAAATACCCAGTTCTGCAATATTTCTAGAAAGTACAACCGTTGCATCTAAATGAGCAAAAGTAGTAGCAGGAGATGGGTCAGTCAAGTCATCCGCAGGTACATATACCGCTTGAATTGAGGTAATTGAACCCGTCTTAGTAGAAGTAATACGCTCTTGAAGCGCGCCCATTTCTTCGGCAAGTGTAGGCTGATAACCTACCGCAGAAGGCATACGCCCTAATAACGCAGAAACTTCTGTTCCCGCTAAGGTGTAGCGATAAATATTATCAATAAACATTAATACATCACGGCCTTCGTCACGGAAGTATTCCGCCATGGTTAAGCCTGTTAAAGCAACACGTAATCTGTTTCCTGGAGGCTCATTCATTTGTCCATAAACTAACGAAACCTTATCAAGCACGTTTGACTCTTTCATTTCGTAGTAAAAATCGTTACCTTCACGGGTTCTTTCGCCAACACCTGCAAATACAGAGAAACCTTTGTGCTCTGTAGCAATATTACGAATTAATTCCATCATGTTTACTGTTTTACCAACACCAGCACCACCAAACAAACCAACTTTACCACCTTTAGCAAACGGGCAAAGTAAATCGATTACTTTAATACCTGTTTCTAAAAGCTCTGTACTACCAGATTGCTGGTCAAAAGCAGGCGCGGCACGATGAATTGACATTTTGGTTTCAGCATTAACATCACCATTATTATCAATTGGATTACCCAATACATCCATAATTCGGCCTAACGTCGCCTGACCAACAGGAACCTGAATGGCGTTATCTGTATTGGTAACCTCTATTCCACGTTTTAAGCCTTCCGTTGCACCCATGGCAATCGTACGTACGATTCCATCGCCTAACTGACCTTGTACTTCAAGTGTTAAACCAACACCATCAACAATTAAAGCATCATAGATTTTTGGTACGCTGTCACGCGGAAACTCAACATCAACAACCGCACCAATAATTTCAACAATAGACCCAGAACTCATAGAACCTTCCCAATTAACTAAAATGTATCCAGATTTAATCTGGACAACTAAATACAATTACAATTTAAACGGCAGCAGCGCCACTTACTATTTCAGATATTTCTTGAGTGATAGCAGCTTGTCTTGCTTTGTTATAAACACGCTGTAAATCACTAATAATATCACCTGCATTATCCGATGCACTTTTCATAGCCACCATCCTAGATGCCATTTCACTTGCTATATTTTCTACTACGGCCTTAAATACTAAAGATTCAATGTAACGGACTAATATTTCATCCATTACTTCTTTAGCTTCAGGCTCGTATATATAATCCCAATGTGTTTTTACTTTTAATTCTTCATCTGTAGATGGTGGCAAAGGCAACAAAGGTACAACCGTTGCATTTTGAGTCATGGTGTTTACAAACTCATTACCAACTAAAAATAAACGATCGATATTTCCGTCACGATAAGCGTCTATCATGACTTTTACCGAGCCAATTAAATCATTAATGCTTGGGTTATCGCCAATATCTTGTATGTTACTAACCATATTGCCGTTAAAGCGCTTAAAAAATACTGCTGCTTTTTTACCAATAGTACAAATATCGAAAGTAACTTCTTTATTGTCCCACTGTTCAGTATGTTTTAGACCCGCTTTAAATACATTAGTATTTAAACCACCACATAAGCCACGATCGCTAGATACAAAAATATAACCCACTTTTTTAACATTATTTCTTTCAATTAAAAAAGGATGTTTGTATTCAGGATGAGCTAAAGCTAAATGCCCGACAACATTTTTTATCTTGTCCGCATAAGGTCGTGCAGCAATCATTCTTTCTTGAGCTTTTCGCATTTTACTAGCGGCAACCATTTCCATTGCCTTAGTAATTTTTTGAGTATTTTTAATACTCTTTATCTGATTTCGTATCTCTTTAGCGCTTGCCATTTCTAATTACTACCAAACACCATTAGATTTAAATTCAGTTATTGCCACTTTTAATTTTTCAGCAATATCATCATTATAATCACCGGACTCATTTATTGAGTTTAATAAGTCGGCATCTTTAGAGTTAACATGATCATGCATCGCTTTTTCAAAATCGACAATTTTTTCTGGAGCAACGTCGTCTAAAAAACCTTCGTTAGCTGCATATAATGACAATGCCATTTCTGCAATACTTAATGGTGAATACTGTTTCTGTTTCATTAACTCAACAACACGTTTACCACGTTCTAGCTGATTACGTGTTACTTCATCTAAGTCAGATGCAAACTGCGAGAATGCCGCTAACTCTCGATACTGGGCAAGAGCCAAACGAACACCACCACCTAATTTTTTGATAATGGTTGTTTGTGCTGCACCACCAACTCGAGATACCGATAAACCGGCATCAATAGCAGGACGAACACCCGAGTTAAATAAATCCGTTTCTAAAAATATTTGACCATCAGTAATTGAAATTACGTTAGTGGGTACGAATGCGGATACGTCACCTTCTTGTGTTTCAATAATGGGCAACGCAGTTAATGAACCTGTTTTACCTTTTACTTTACCGCCGGTTAATTTTTCGACAGCTAGCGCATTAATTCTAGAGGCTCTCTCTAATAAACGAGAGTGAATATAGAAAACATCACCAGGATAAGCTTCACGACCTGGTGGTCTTTTAAGTAATAGTGATACTTGACGATAAGCCCAAGCTTGCTTGGTTAAATCATCATATACAATTAGTGCATCTTCGCCTTTATCCCTAAAGTACTCACCCATTGAACAACCAGCATAAGGGGCGATAAACTGTAAAGCTGCAGCTTCGGATGATGCTGCCGCTACAATAATGGTGTGATCCATTGCACCATTTTCTTCTAATTTTGCAACAGTGTTAGCAATAGACGATTGTTTTTGGCCGATAGCAACATAGATACATTTAATACCTGTACCTTTTTGGTTGATAATTGCATCAATACCAACAGCTGTTTTGCCCGTTTGGCGATCACCAATAATTAACTCACGCTGACCGCGGCCAATTGGTACCATCGCATCAATCGCTTTTAGTCCCGTTTGAACTGGCTCGTTAACTGATTGGCGTTCAATTACACCCGGTGCAATTTTTTCAATTGGAGAAGAAGATTCCGCGTTAATTGGACCTTTTCCATCTATAGGGTTACCTAATGCATCTACAACACGCCCTAGTAGTGCTTCGCCAGTAGGTACTTCAATAATTTTGCCAGTACATTTTACTGTATCGCCTTCTTTCAAGTGACCTGCAGCGCCTAATACAACAGCACCTACAGAATCTCTCTCAAGGTTTAAAGCCATACCAAATGTATCACCAGGAAATTCAATCATCTCACCAGACATTACGTCTGCTAAGCCATGAATTTTAACAATACCGTCAGCCAAACTAACAATAGTTCCTTCGCTTTTCGCCTCTACAGCTGAATCGAAGTCTTTAATTTTTTCTTTAATTAGATCACTAATTTCAGATGGATTAAGTTGCATCCGTAATATCCTCTAATGAATCAAGGTGTTAGCAAGCTTATTTAGCTTACCTTTAATAGAACCGTCGATAACCAAATCACCAGCTTTGATGATGGCACCGCCAAGTATTTCTGTATCTATAGACTGTTTTATTGAAACTGATTTACCCAATCGCTTAGATAAAGATTTCTGAATGGTTTCTAGATATTTTTTAGTCACTTTAACAGCTGTTATAACTTCTGCTTCTACTGTGTTTTCAAACTCAAACTTTAATTCTGAGTACGCTTCAAAAACAGAATCAAAAATATCTAAACGATCATTTTCGGCCAGTAGTTTTATAAAGTTAATACAATTTTGCTCAGTTTCCACTTTAGAATATAAAGCGATTAACAAGTCTGCTTTTTCAGCTTGAGCCATATCTGGCCTAGCCAATACTGAAGAAACATCTTCATTATTTTGCAGGGTTGCTAATAGTTTTAATCTATCGAACCATGGAACAATTTGGTCTTGCTCTTTAGCAAGGTCAAATAATGCTTTTGCATAAGGACGAGATGTAGTCAATTCTAAAGACATATCCGTTCCTAAATCTGTTCAGCCAACTGGTCAAGAACATCTTTATGGGTTTTCCCATCGATTTCCTTGCCCAATATCTTTTCTGCACCGGCTAAAGCAATAAGCGTAACTTCTTGCCTCAACTTCTCTTTAGCCTGATTAACTTCCATATCTATGTCAGCTTTCGCTGCTAATTTAATCTTATCGCTTTCGTCTTTCGCAATATTTTTAGCATCTTCGACAATTTCATTACTTCTTTTTTGAGCCTGAGCCAAAATGTCAGAAGCTTGGTGCTTTGCATCTTTAAGTGTAACTATCGCTTTTTGTTGCGCAAGCTCTTTTTCATGAGCTCCACGTTCCGCGGCAGCTAAACCCTCTGCAATTATTGTTTTACGCTCTTCTAGCGCAGCAATAATAGGTGGCCAAACAAATTTCATGCAAAACCAGACAAACATTGCAAATGCTATAGCCTGCCCTAAAAGTGTTGCATTAATATTCACTATCTAACCCCTAAACTACAGCAAATAAAATATAGAACGCGATACCAACAGCAATCATTGGCACGGCATCAACCAAGCCCATAACAACAAACATTTGCGTTCTAAGCATTGGGATTAACTCAGGCTGTCTAGCTGCTCCGTCTAGGAACTTAGCTCCTAAAATACCAATTCCTACCGCTGCACCCAGAGCTCCTAAGCCCATTAAAAGTGCGCCAGCTAAATAAACCATAGCAGTTGCTTCAGTCATATCGACTCCCGTCTTTTATAAAATTTAAAAAAATTAATGCTTTTCATGAGCCATACTAAGATAAACGATAGTAAGGGTCATAAAGATAAATGCTTGCAATACTACAATTAAAATATGGAATATTGCCCAAGGTAGCGACAAACTCCACTGCATCCAAAATGGTAGTAGTGCAATTAGTATAAAAATCATTTCACCTGCATACATATTTCCAAAAAGTCGAAGACCTAAAGAAACAGGCTTAGCAATTAAGTTTACACCTTCAAGAAACAAGTTAAACGGTAACATCCATTTACCGAAAGGTTGTAGCGTTAATTCACCAACAAAACCACCGACACCTTTTATTTTTATACTGTAATAAATGATTAGGAAAAATACAGAAATGGCCATTCCTAATGTTACATTAGGGTCTGTAGTTGGCACAATTTTCATATAAGGAATGCCCGCTAACTGGGCCAGATGAGGAATAAAATCAACTGGAACCAAATCCATCACGTTCATTAACATAATCCAAAAAAATACAGTTAGTGCCAGTGGGCCAATAAGTGTATTTTTTGCTTGAAACGATTCTTTTACTGTTTTATCAATAAACTCTATTACCCACTCTACAAAGTTTAGTAAGCCACTTGGCACACCTGTGTGTGCTTTAACCGCTGCTCGCCTAAACATCCATAAAAATGCCACACCTAAAAATATAGACCAACCTAAACTATCAATATTTAAAGACCAAAAGCCCATGTCGCTTAATTCTTGAGGAGAATGTGCAATGCCCCAAGTACCGTCAGCTTTTTCACCATAGGTTAAGTTGGTTAGGTGATGCCTTATGTATTCTTTAGATGTTAGTGCTTCTTGTGACATTAGTGCCTTTTTTGTACCAAGTTATATATTGTAAAAAACAAATAATAAAAAACAAATGTTACGATCATTTCTTTAATTGCTAAACCTAACCCTTTATAACCGATTAGTAACAGCGCCCATAAAAAAACAAACTTCATTGCCTCACCAAAAAGCAAACTTGCTAAGGCAAAGTTTCCACCTCGATAAACTCTATTTATCGACTTTTCTATGACACGATAACTTTGAAAATTTAAAAGTATCGCTATTAAGAGCCCGTAAAGTAAAGCAAAGCTGGATTTATAATCTTGCGTTATGGCTAAAAAGAACAACCCATTAATTATGACTAACAGTGCTATTTTTTTTATTAATACCATAAAATATTGGCGCGAATTATAAAGAACACTCTCCTCAAGGTCAAGGTTTAAGCACCTTTTTTAACAGTGATAATCAAAATAATTTTTAATTTTCAATTTGCTGCAAAATTCCATCCAATTCATTCAAACTATTGTAATGAATTACCAACTTCCCTTTGCCTTTATTGTTGGACAGTAAATCAATTTTAGTACACATTTTTTCAGACAGTCTATCTTCTATCGCTTTGATATTGGGGTCTTTTTTGTCTGCCTTTTTCTCGGGTTTATTGTTTTGTGCATTTTGTAGTTGCTTAACCCTTTTCTCGGTTTCCCTTACATTGAGTTTTTTCTTAATAATCTCTAGCGCTATTATTAATTGGTCACTATCAGACAATGACAAAATAGCTCGGGCATGCCCCATTTCTATTTGTGAGTCATTTAAAAACTGTTTAACCTGCTTATTTAAACTTAACAACCTAAGTAAGTTAGAAACACTTACCCGCGAACGACCAATCATTTCGCCAATTTGTTGATGCGTCATTTCAAAGTCGTTAACAAACCGTTCTAGCGCAATGGCTTCTTCAAGCGGATTTAAATCTTCTCTTTGAATGTTTTCTATAATTGAAAATGCAGCGGTGGTTACATCATCTATTTCTCGTACCACTACTGGCACGTCATGCAAGCCTGCAAGCTGTGCCGCCCGCCAGCGACGTTCACCCGCTACAATTTCATACTCTTCGCCCATTTTTCTTACAACAATTGGTTGCACTAAACCTTGTGACAAAATGGATTTTGATAATTCGTCTAATGATGATTCTGAAAACTGTGTTCGAGGTTGGTATTTTCCTCTGATTAATTTTTCTACAGGCAGTTGGTTAATCGTTGTTGTTTCTATTTTTTGTTCGGCTCTTTTTATTTTTTCTACACCACCTAGCAGTGCATCTAAACCTCTACCTAATCCGCGTTTTTTTGCCATAGTCTTATTTTTTTCTTTCTTTTCTTAACATTTCACCGGCTAAGGCCATATAGGCTAAAGCCCCGCGTGAGGTTTTATCATGATGAATAACAGGAACACCAAAACTGGGCGCTTCGGCTAAACGAATATTTCGCGGTACGACTGTTCTAAACACTTTATCGCCAAAGTGGCTGGTTAATTGTTCAGAAACATCGACACTTAAGTTGTTGCGCCCATCAAACATGGTTCTTACTATGCCTACAATTTCTAAGTTTGGGTTAACACTCGCTTTAACATCTTCAACGGTATTAAGTAACGCGGTTAACCCTTCTAGCGCGTAATATTCGCACTGCATTGGGATAATGACACCTTGCGAGGCAACGAGCGCATTTAATGTAAGTATATTTAATGATGGCGGGCAATCAATTAGTATGTAGTCATACTTATCTTCAACCTCTGCCAGGGCTTTTTTTAACTGTTTTTCTTTCTCTTTCTTGTCCATCAGTACAACTTCTGCAGCCGTTAAATCATCATTAGATGGCAATACGTCATAGCCTGCATTTTCTGCAAAAACAATAACTTCTGCTGCTGTTTTTTCACCGATTAAAACATCGTATAACGAATGTTCTAGTTCATATTTATCTACACCGCTGCCCATGCTGGCATTACCTTGCGGATCCATATCAACTAATAAAACTTTTCTTTTTGTTGCCGCTAAAGAGGCCGCTAAATTTACCGTGGTGGTGGTTTTGCCTACACCGCCTTTTTGGTTGGTAACAGATATAATTTTATGAGCCATTTTTTATTACCAAAAATCTTTCTGCGTCTAAGTATGGAATAGTTAAGCGATTGATAATAACATTATTTGCAAATGTACTTTCTTCGATTTCTTTATCGACTAATTTACTTTTCATCGCTAAAAACTGGCTTTGTTTAAAAGCTGTTAAGTTAGACAAGTTTAAAAAGTCTTGCAGGGCACTAAATGCTCTAGATATAACTTGATTAGGCTTTATTTCCGTAAAGTCTTCTATTCTTGTATGGCAAGGTACAACATTTTTTGCACCAATTTTGCTTTTTACTCGTAATAAAAAACTGACTTTTTTACCGACCGTATCAACACAATAAATGTTTAAATCGGGGTTTAGTATGCTTAACGCCATACCAGGGAAACCACCACCAGAACCCACGTCAACTAACGATTCTTGCGTAATAAAAGGCTGAATGGCAAAACAATCTAAAAAGTGCATGACAACAATGTCGCTATCTTTATTTATACTGGTTAAATTAATAACCTTATTCCACTTTTTAAGTTCGCGGGTATAGTCTTCTACTTGTTTAATTTGTTTGTCTGATAGGTTTATATTTAGTTGCTGGCAACCTTGCAATAATTGTTCAATCATTTTGTTACGCGCTTTTTAATAGACCGTGTTTTTTTAAATGCACTAATAATATAGAGATTGCAGCGGGTGTCATGCCTTGTATTTTACCCGCGTGTGAAACACTATACGGTTTTGCCTTAATGAGTTTTTCTCTAATTTCATTAGATAATCCTTTCACATCGTTGTAGTCTAGCTCGTCTGGCAATTTAGTTTGCTGGTGTTGTTTTTGTTTTTCTATTTCTTCTAGTTGCCTAATTAAATAACCTGAGTATTTTGCACCTATTTGTACTTTTTGTTTTACTTGTTCGTCTTGGTGATTGTTAACTTCAAAGTTTAAAATCACATCATCAAACTCAACTTCTGGTCTTTTTAATAGTTCAAATAACGAGTTTTCTTTACTAATTATGGATTGAATTTTTTCAGAGTATTTTGACAAGTTTTGGCTTTTTGGAGCTAGCCATGTGTTTTTTATCTTTTTATCTAAAACGGCAATACGGTCCATTTTCACATTAAAGGTATCCCACCTTTTTTCATCTATCATAAATAATTTTTGAGCGGTTGGTGTTAGTCGCTCATCTGCATTGTCTTCGCGCAATAAAAGCCGATATTCTGCCCGTGAGGTAAACATACGGTAGGGCTCTTTTGTGCCCAACGTGACTAAGTCATCTACCATTACACCAATGTACGAATTGTCTCGGGTAAAAATGTAGGGCTCTTTTTCTTGTATGGATAATGCCGCGCTCATGCCTGCTAACATGCCTTGTGACGCGGCCTCTTCGTAACCGGTTGTGCCGTTTATTTGGCCAGCAAAGTACAAACCTTTTATAAATTTGGTTTCTAAGGTGGGTCTTAAATCTCTTGGTTCAAAAAAATCGTATTCTATGGCGTAACCTGGCCTGGTTATGTGTGCGTTTTCAAAACCTTTTATCGATTGTATAAACCGTTGCTGAATATCAAAAGGTAAACTGGTAGATATTCCATTTGGATATACTTCTATCGAGTTTAGCCCTTCTGGCTCTATAAATATTTGATGCGAGTCCCTTTGTGCAAAGCGCACGGTTTTGTCTTCTATCGACGGGCAATAACGAGGGCCCACTCCTTCTATTTCGCCGCTGTACATGGGTGATCTGTCTAAGCCCGATGCAATAATGTCATGCGTTGTTTGGTTGGTTCGGGTGATATGGCAAACCGTTTGTTCTGGCTGATCGGTATGTTCGCCCATGTATGAAAAGATAGGGCGTGGTGTGTCGCCCGGTTGTTGTTCTAAACCTTTAAAGTTAATGGTGCGTTTGTCTATACGCGGTGGTGTGCCTGTTTTTAGCCGTTGCACATTAAACGGTAAGTCTCTTAACCGCTCTGCCAGCCTTATTGATGGCGGGTCACCTGCTCGGCCTGCCGAATAATTTTGCAAGCCAATGTGTATTTGTCCACCTAAAAAAGTACCGGTAGTTAAAATGACTTTTTTGGCTTTTATGCTTAAACCCATTTGCGTTACAACGCCTGCCACTTCATCATTTTCTATTATTAAATCTTCAACAGCTTGTTGAAATAGATATAAGTTTGGCTGATGCTCTAACGCTTGGCGGATAAAGTTTCGGTATAGGGTGCGATCCGCTTGCGCACGGGTTGCTCTTACCGCGGGGCCTTTACGTTGGTTTAGGGTTCTAATGTGTATGCCTGCGGCATCGGCCGCTTTTGCCATTATGCCGCCCATCGCATCTATTTCTTTTACTAGGTGTCCTTTGCCAATGCCACCTATGGCGGGGTTGCAACTCATTTGCCCCAAGGTTTCTATGTTGTGGGTAACCAGTAGCGTTTGCAAACCCATACGCGCAGCGGCTAGGCAAGCCTCTGTACCTGCGTGGCCACCACCTATTACAATTACATCAAATTTTTTTGGATAATTCATTTTTTTAAAATCTTTTTAACACTCAAAAACAGGCCATTTTCGTCGACCCCTTGCTCTTTATTTGCCAATACAAAAACCTTCAAATATACGCCCCAGCAAATCATCATTACTAAATTCACCAGTTATGGTATTTAACGCATTTTGCGCTTGCAGTAAATTTTCTGCGGCTAATTCTGCATAACTGCCTATATTTAACTCTTTTACTGCCAATGCAATGTGACCTTTTGCTTCTTCTAATGCGGTTATGTGCCGTCTTCTGGCTATAAAGGTGCCTTCGGCTGTTTGCTCATAACCCACTAATTTTTTTATTTCTTGTTTTAGTGCGTCTATGCCTTGTTTTTGTTTGGCAGAAATCCAAACTTGTGTGCCGTTTTTATGTTTTTCTACTTTTGGGCTGTTTTTTGCTTTATCTATCTTATTATATACGGTTATGGTTTTTACGTTTTTAGGCAAGGGGTCGACGATTTCGGCCTCTACAGCGGTGTCTTTATCTTTTATATCTAGCAGTATTAATATTAAGTCGGCAGTTTCAAATGCTTTAAAGGCACGCTTTATTCCTTCTTGCTCTATTAGGTCGTCGCTTTCTCTTATGCCTGCGGTGTCTAATATGTTTACTGGCATGCCGTCTATATTTATTTGCTCGCGCATTACGTCGCGGGTTGTTCCGGCTATTTCGGTTACGATGGCGATTTCTTTACCGACAAAACAGTTTAATAAGCTGGACTTGCCCGCGTTGGGTTTACCTGCAATGGCTACCGATAACCCTTCTTGTAATAAATGACCTTGATGGGCGGTGTTTAATATTTTTTGGATACTGGTTTCTAATGCTTGGGTTTGTTTTTGTATTTGCTGTTCTTGTAAAAAGTCTATTTCTTCGTCTGAAAAGTCTAATGACGCTTCTATAAATACCCGTAGATGTATTAGCTTTTCTACCAACGCGTATATCGCGGTAGAAAACTCACCTTGCATAGAGTTAATGGCGGCTTTTGCTGCTTGTTCTGTACTGCTGTTTATTAAGTCGATAATGGCTTCGGCTTGAGACAAGTCCATTTTGTCGTTTAGGTAGGCACGCTCTGTAAACTCCCCTGCTTTGGCAGGCCTTGCACCTAAACTTATTACGGCCGTTAAAATTCTATCTAAAACAACAGGGCCACCGTGTCCTTGCAACTCTAATACGTCTTCACCTGTATAGGAGTTAGGACCAGGAAAATATAGGGCGATGCCTTTGTCTAATATTTCATCATTTTTATAAAAAGGCAGGTAGGTAGCAAAACGAGGCGTGAGCTTTTGTTTGACTATTTTTTGTATTATTTTTTGTACTAAAACGCCCGATACACGAACCACCCCTATTCCACCAAACCCTGGGGCTGTTGCAATAGCGGCAATGGTGTCCATTACAAAAACTTACTTTTCATTTAGTATTTGTCGCGTTATGTAGTATTGCTGAGTGATTGAAAGTAAATTGTTTACTACCCAATACAATACTAAACCCGCTGGGAAAAAGGCAAAAAATACGGTAAATACAAACGGTAAAAACATAAATACTTTTTTCTGAATAGGGTCAACCGGTGCGGGGTTTAAACGCTGCTGAACAAACATGGTTACACCCATTATTAATGGCAATATAAAATAGGGGTCAGCTACAGATAAATCGTTAATCCATAATATCCACGGTGCTTGGCGTATTTCTACGCTTTCCATTAACATCCAATACAAACCAATAAATACCGGCATTTGTACAAAAATGGGTAAACAACCTCCTAGCGGATTTACCTTTTCTTTTTTAAACAATTCCATTTGAGCCATGCCCATTTTTTGTCGGTCATCGCCAAATCTTTCTTTTAATTTTTCTATTTTTGGCTGCAGTTTTCTCATCCGCGCCATAGAAATATACGATTTTTTAGATAACCAATAAAACGCGGCCTTAATAACAACCGTGACCATTATAATTGACCAGCCCCAGTTACCTAGGTACTGGTAAAACCAGTTAAGTAACCAAAATAATGGGTCGGCAATTATGGTTAATATTCCATAATCAACTACCAGCTTTAAGCCATTAATGTGGCCTAATCGATGTTGCTCTTTAGGACCTACATATAAAATAGGGCCAGATATATGTTTAGTTGTTTGAGCTGCAACCGTTTTAATGGGGGAAATTGTGCCTATTAAATACACATAAGCATTATTTTTAATTAACTCTTTTGTGTAAAAATTATTTTTTTGCTCCTGATCGGGTATCCAAGCTGTAACAAAGTAATGCTGTATTAATGCCAACCAACCTGCATCTACTGTTTTACTATTAAATTCTTTAAAGTCAGAATATTCAATTTTTTGGTATTTATCTACATCATCAAAAATAACACCGCCACTGTAGGTGTATAACAATTTAGAGCCTTCGTCTTCTTTGTATCTTTTTTGAATCTGCTGGTATAAAGCCACATCTATATTGCTATCTAATGGGTTTACAATTTTATAATTAATTTTTACTTCATAACTATCACGCTTAATTACAAACGTTTTTATTACTTTTATGCCTTGTGCATTCGTCCAAGTAAACGGCACTTGTATTTCATCTTGACCATCTGATAATTTATAGTGGGTAGACTCAATTGAAAACTGGCTGTAATGATTAGGTAAATCTACATTATTAGATGAACGTAATCCCGACTGAGCAATGTAATAATTATCCGCATCTATATTAAATAGTTTTACATTTGGGCTATTTTCATCTAACGTTTTAGGGTATTTTAATAGCTCACTAAATTTTATTGTGCCGCCAACACTGTCTATTTTTAATTTTAATAAGTCGGTTTCAACCGTTACTATTTGAGAGCTACCTACTGAATGGGGTGACTCTGCTTTAATTTCTGATGTGATATTTGACGGTACGGCAACAGGTAAATCTGAGTTTTTATTTTCAACCGTTTGGCTTACGCCGTTACTATCAATAACGTTTGTCGTATTTTGATTGGCTTCTTGGTTTTGACGGTAACTAGGGTTGTAATCTACCTGCCATTGTTGGTAAATTAGCATCATAATTAACACTAATCCGCCAATAAGTATAAATCTTTGATTATTCATTAACTTAACTCAGTCTTTTTTTTGAGGAACATGATCTATTCCACCTGGATGAAAGGGGTGACAACGAAAAATTCGTTTTACACTTAATACCAGCCCTTTTAATGGGCCGTGAATGTTTATCGCTTGCAGAGAATATTCTGAACAAGTGGGGTAAAAACGGCAACGACTTACTATAAAAGGGCTCAACAATGTTTGATAACCTTTTATTAAGAAGATAAACGCTTTTTGTATTGCTGTTGTAATTTTTCCCACAATGATTGGTAGCTCTTTACTAAATCTGCATTATTGGCTTTTACACATGCAGTATTGGCCATTACAACTAAATCTAAACTTACTGGTTGTTGGGCATTTTTTCTAAACTGCTCACGAACAAGTCGTTTTATTCTATTTCTAGAAACGGCCAGTTTAATTTTTTTTTTAGCTACCGCAAAACCAACTCTAGATTGTTGACTGTCGTTATTTTTAGCTAAAATCATAAAATAACGATCACTCACTTTTAATTTAATTGCTTTATCAGCATTAAAAACAAGGGAATAATCTTTAGCTGTTAGTAATCGCTTACTTTTAGCAAAGTCTTGATTGCCCAAATCAGGCGCTCAGTCTTGCTCTACCTTTTGCTCTACGCGCTCTAAGTACTGCTCTTCCACCAACTGTAGACATTCTGCTACGGAAACCATGTGTGCGTTTTCTTTTTAAAACACTTGGTTGAAACGTTCTTTTCATGACAAACCTATAATTTTTTAACTAGTAACCGCGCATTATCCCAGCAAAATGGTTACTAAGTCAATATAAGAGTGTTTTTATATTCATATAGCCACACTTAAAACTATAAAACATTTATATACGTTGAAAACTTAATTTAGTTAGAATCTATTAACTTTGTCAACGTTATATTTTCTTTTTATGGTTACAGATATTTGGAAGGAATGCTTAGTTTACCTAGAGCAAGAATTAGAAGAACAAGTGCTTAATACTTGGATAAAACCTTTACAAGTAAAAGTATCTGCCGACACCATAATTTTACTAGCACCCAATAAATTTGTTTGTAATTGGGTTAATAGCAAGTACCACGAAATTATTGAAAACATTTTAAAAGTAATCACTAAAAATGATGCCATTCATGTACTCATACAAATAGGCAATGAGGGCTTAGAACCCACTAAAACCTCAAGTACCCAAAAAAATAAAGCAAACACATCTGTTAAAACAACTAAAAAGAAACAAACGGAACTTGCTCCAATAGTTAATAATAATTTAAACAGTATTTATACCTTTTCAAACTTTGTGGACGGCCGCTCTAACAGGCTAGCTAAAGAAGCCTCTGCTCAAGTTTCTAAAAATATAGGTTCTGCATACAACCCATTACTTATTTATGGTGGCACAGGTTTAGGTAAGTCACACCTTATGCATTCTATTGGCAATGCTTTAATGCAAGAAAAACCCAATGCTCGTGTTTTATATATGCATTCCGAAGCTTATGTACAAAGCATGATTACTGCTTTACAAAACAATACTATCGAATCTTTTAAAGCTTTTTATCGCAGTTTAGATTGTTTATTAATTGATGACATTCAGTTTTTTGCCGGTAAAAACCATTCGCAAGAAGAGTTTTTTCATACCTTTAACCATTTATTAGAAGGTAAGCAACAAATCATTTTAACCAGTGATGTTTACCCAAAAGAAATAGACGGCTTAGAAGACAGATTGAAGTCTCGTTTTAGTTGGGGTTTAACGGTTTATATAGAACCACCAGAATTTGAAACAAGAGTTGCCATATTAATTAGTAAAGCAAAACAAAAAAATGTACATTTAAATTCTGATGTAGCATTTTTTATTGCAGAAAAAATTAAATCACATGTTCGCGATTTAGAAGGTGCATTAAATAGAGTTATCGCCAGTGCGAATTTTACCGGTGCAGACATTACGGTAGATTATGTAAAAGAGTGCTTAAACGATGTTTTAGCTGTCCAACAAAAAATGGTTTCTATTAGCAATATACAAAAAATAGTTTCTGATTATTTTAACATTAGAACCAGCGACATGTTATCGAGCAGGCGCAACCGTTCTATTAGCCAACCAAGACAAATGGCCATGTATTTGTGTAAAGAATTAACCACACACAGCTTGCCAGAAATAGGAAAAGCCTTTGGTGGTAAAGATCATACAACCGTTATATATGCCTGTAAAAAGGTTAAAGAATCTTTAAAAACCAATACTTTACTAACTGAAGATTATAAAAAATTATTTAGACAATTAAACGTTTAAAAACACTAAAATAAATAACTGTGAAAAAACACGTAGTAACATGTGGAAAAATAAAAAAATAAAAAAACTTTACAATAACTCTATACAATTAAACACCTTTTCCACAAGATATAAAAACAATAACTGTTTGATTTTATTAAGTTTTTAACTAAAAATTCATTTTGTAAACAATAATAATAGTAATAAAATAAAAGAATATAAAATATTATGAAATTTAAAATACTAAAAGAAGCCATTACAGATTCTTTAAACCTAATAATAGGTGCAGTAGAAAAAAAACAAACAATGTCTATTTTAGGCAATGTATTAATAGAAGTTAGTAACAATACTTTATTAATGACCGCGACAGATATGGAAATACAATGCAGCATAAAATGTGACTGTGATTCTGAAGTGGATGATTCAATAACCGTATCTGGTAAAAAACTATTTAGTATTTGTAAAAACTTTCCTAATGGTGAAATAGCCTTTGAATTACAAGATAACTTTTTAGTTATTACAAGTGGCAAAATAAATTATAAATTGGTAACTCAAAACCCTGCAGAATTTCCTAAAATACAATTAAACTTAGAAGAATCTCGTTTCACTTTAAACAGTAAAGAATTTTTAGAATTGCTCAATTCTTGTTCGTTTTGTATGGCATTACAAGACGTTCGTTATTATTTAAATGGAATGTTACTTGAAAGTAATAATGGAAAAATAAGTTGTGTTTCTACCGATGGGCATCGACTTGCCAAATCTGTACTGTTAGGTTCAATAGAGTTAGAAAAAGAAATCAGCTGCATTCTGCCAAGAAAAGGTATTTCAGAATTATCTAAAATATTAGCCTCTACAAATGAGCAAAATATAAGTGTAATTGTTAATAAAAACCAACTATGCGTAGAAATTGGTTCTATTATTTATATAAGTAAATTAATAGATGGACGATATCCAGATTATAAAAAAGTCATTCCATTAATGAATGATAAAGAAATAATTTTAGATAAAGAACTCTTTAAAAACACCCTATCTAGAATATCAATTTTAACAAATGAAAACTTTCATGGCATACGTTTAATATTTGAAAATAATTTATTAGAAATACAGACTAATAATCCAGAACAAGAGTTCGCAAAAGAAGAAATTGAAATAGACTACAGCGAAGAAAAAATAGATATAGGATTTAACGTCAATTATTTAATAGATGCGCTAAACCATATTAAAAACGACAAAGTTATTTTAAAATTAAAAAACAATACAACCAGTTGTTTAATTAGTGAAGAACAAGAATCAGACAATCAATTTGTAATAATGCCAATGCGACTTTAAATTACTCAATGTTAATAAAAAAAATTATCATAGATTCTTATAGAAACATTGATAATATTGAAATTGAATTAGAAAAAAATAATTTAATCATTGGTAAAAATGGTTCTGGTAAAACAAACGTATTAGATGCTTTTTACCAATTAGGTTACGGGAAATCCTTTCATATAAGTAAAAACAAATACCTTATAAAAGATAATAAAGATGCTTTTACTATATATGCAGATATTATTAATGTAGAAAAGTTAAATAAAGTTGCTATAAGTAAAAATAAAAAAGGCATAAAAACTTCAAAAATAAATGGCAAAAAAATATCAAAACAATCTGATATAAGTATTAACCTTCCTATAATTGCTATTGTTCCAGAATCACTAAAGTCACTTACTGGTTCTAATACAGAAAAAAGGGCATTTATAAATTTATGCATGTTCCACGTGGAACCTTTATTTTTAATTAATTGGAAAAAATATAATCAATTATTAAAACAAAGAAACAAAGCACTAAAAACTAAAAGTTTTGAATCTTTATCAATTTGGGATAGTCAATTAAATGAATCAAGCGAGTTATTAACTAATCAAATTGCATCATTGTTAACTCTTCTTTCAGAAAGACTCAATTTTTATTGTGAAAAAATGATTGGTTTAAAAGGCTTTAGTATTAAATACAACCAAGGATGGGAAGAAGAAACTGCTTTAATAAAAGTTTTTGAAAACACCTTAGCAAATGACATTAAATACGGTTTTACAACAAAAGGAATCCATCGTTATAAAATAAATTATCTTTATAACGATAAAGAAGTAGAAAATGTATTCTCACGGGCGCAATGTAAGTTATTTGCTTATTCTCTTTATTTGTCTTTAGTAGACTTACTTAAAAACAAGCCCTTATTGCTTTTATTAGACGACCCTTTGTCTGAGCTGGATATTGCAAATTGTGATAAAATATTTTCTTTATTAGAAAAGCTAGATGTGCAAAAAATAATTTCCACATCTATACCTCCAATCAATATAAATAAAACATTTAAAGTGTTCCACGTGGAACATGGTTCATTAACAAATGAGCAAAAGGATTAAATATGGCAACTTATGATTCGTCTAGTATTAAAGTATTAAAGGGCTTAGATGCCGTAAGAAAAAGACCTGGAATGTATATTGGCGATACCGATGATGGTACAGGTTTGCATCACATGGTATTTGAGGTTGTAGATAATGCAATTGATGAAGCTCTAGCAGGTCATTGTGATGAAATAAACGTCATTATCCATGAAGATGGTTTTTTAAGTGTATCGGATAATGGGCGAGGAATACCTGTAGATATTCACCCAGAAGAAGGTGTATCTGCGGCTGAAGTTATTATGACAGTGCTACATGCCGGTGGTAAATTTGACGATAACTCGTATAAAGTATCTGGCGGTTTGCACGGTGTCGGTATATCTGTAGTAAACGCATTATCTAAAGATTTACGCCTAACCATTTTTAGAGATGGAAAAGAACATTACCAAGAATATAAAGATAGCGTTCCTGTAGCACCTTTAAAAGAAGTTAAGGATTCAGATAAAAAAGGCAGTGTCATTTCTTTTAGACCTTCTAAAGATATTTTTGCAACGACAGAATTTCATTTTGATATTTTAGCTAAAAGAATACGAGAACTCGCTTTCTTAAACTCTGGCGTACGAATTGTTTTAAAAGATATAAAACTAGCAAAAGAAACAGTATTTGAATATGAAGGTGGTATTAGAGCTTTTGTAAAACACTTAAATACGGCTAAGTCTTCTATTCATGAGAATATTATTTACTTTGTTGAAGATAATGAAAAAACAGGAACGTCTGTAGAATTAGCCATGCAGTGGAATGACTCTTATCAAGAAAATATATTCTGCTTTACCAATAATATTCCTCAACGAGATGGTGGTACCCACCTAGCTGGTTTTAGAGGTGCAATAACACGAACGTTAAACAACTATATAGAATCTTCAGGGTTATCTAAAAAAGAAAAAGTTAGTACTTCTGGCGATGATATGCGAGAAGGTTTGACTGCTGTATTGTCAGTTAAAGTCCCAGACCCCAAGTTTTCATCGCAAACAAAAGAAAAATTAGTTTCTTCAGAAGTTAAAGCAGCGGTAGAACAAGCAGTAGGTAAAAGGTTAGACGAGTTTCTTTTAGAAAACCCGAAAGAAGCAAAAGAAATTGCACTAAAAATTGTAGATGCTGCCCGTGCCAGAGAAGCTGCACGTAAAGCACGAGAAATGACACGACGTAAAGGTGCTTTAGATATTGCAGGTTTACCGGGTAAGTTAGCAGACTGCCAAGAAAAAGACCCAGCATTGTCAGAAATATACCTGGTAGAGGGTGATTCTGCTGGTGGTTCTGCCAAACAAGGACGAGATAGAAAAACCCAAGCAATATTGCCGCTTAAAGGTAAAATTTTAAATGTAGAGAAAGCACGTTTCGACAAAATGCTAAATTCTGCAGAAGTAGGCACACTAATTAAAGCATTAGGTTGCGGTATAGGACGAGATGAGTTTAATATAGAAAAACTACGTTATCACCGCATTATTATTATGACCGATGCCGATGTGGATGGATCTCACATTAGAACATTACTGCTTACCTTCTTTTATAGACACTACTTTGAGTTGGTAGAAAAAGGTTATATTTATATCGCACAACCACCGCTGTATAAACTTAAAAAAGGCAAGCAAGAAACCTACGTAAAAGATGATAATGAACTGCAAAGCCAATTATTAGAAATTGGTATAAACCATTTAAGCCTGCACATAGATGAAAACAGCCCAGCTATTAACCCAGAAATGGTTGAGGGTTTTTGCAAACGTCATTTTGAATTAAGCAAATATGTAGATAAGTTATCTTCTTTAGTCAGTAAAAAAATACTCGAAGCAATGCTCACGCTAAAACCCATTAAAGAGTCTGATTTTACAAATAGCGAACAGTTAAACAAAGTAGCTACTGCTATTATTGATAATTTAAATGATGAATACAGTTTTAAAATTATTGGTATAGAAAACGATTTTGCCATTCAATTTAACCATTCATTATATGGCAATACTAGAACCTACAAACTAGACAGTAAGTTTTTTGCAAGCTTAGAATTTACAGAAATAAATAAATACATAAAAGACACTTTTGATTTGTTGTCGGATAGAAGTTTTTTACAAAAAGCAGATACTAAAATTGAAGTATCATCTATAGATCAAGTGGTTATTGCTTTATTAAAAGATGCGAATAAGGGCTTAAATATTCAACGCTATAAAGGTTTAGGAGAAATGAATCCTGAACAATTATGGGAAACAACAATGGACCCTAATGCAAGAATATTATTGCAAGTTAAAATAGAAGATACTATTGCAGCTGATCAAATATTCTCTACATTAATGGGTGATGAAGTAGAACCAAGAAGAGAATTTATAGAAACAAACGCACTAAATGTTTCAAATTTAGATGTATAAAAAGTTTTTACTTTTCTAAATAATCAATAAACGTTTTCATAATTGCCAGCGCCCTGTCTGGCATTTTTTTATGTTTATAATAATGGTCCAAACCTATTTCTACAATGGTATTACCCGGAGCCAATTCATCAATAATTATTGCTCGCCCATCGTTTGGCCCTTTTTCATAAAGCAATTGATAACCAAACCAACCGGAGCCGGATATTTGCTCATAAAAAGGAATAGCAACAACATTTAATATTTTAAATGCGTTGTTAATATTAAAATTAGTAAAATAAGGTTTTTGAACGTTGTGCTCAATTTCTCTTATGGTTTCTGTATCCATATTATTTAAATAAAACAATAACTCGGTACTTATATTGGTAGGGAAAGTATTAGCAACCGTAGCTAATGGTGAACCTTTTAATAACCCAGAAATATTGACCCAGCCTTTTAAATGAGGATTTTTTGCTAAAAAAGGGTCATTTATTAAAGATGCAACCTCCGCACCCGATTTACTGACAGTAACTAAAATAATTTTTTTATCATTTAATTCTGCTATTCGTTTTTTTATAATATTGGCATTAATTTCAATACTGGTATTTTCAAAAGTATTAAGTAACTCGTTATTTAATGAATGTTTGGTTAAGTTATTTCTTATATCTAATAAAGCAGCACCCGTTTCTGGCACCGTTTTATATAACCAACCGGGTATAAACAAATAATAATAGTTTTGATATTTTGAATTTTTAAATTCTGTATTCGATAAGTTTTTAATATTATTTTGATAATTATTGTTAATGGTTAAATTGTTTTTTTGACTAAAAATATAATTAATTAAATATAATGAAGCGTCATCTAAAGACTGATTAGCCGTTATCCACACTAATTGTTGTTGTAATGTTAGCAAACCCTGCTGCTGTAATTTTTTTTGTAACTGGGTAAACTCCGCCAAAAGGTTATCATTTTCGATGGATTTTTTTAAACGTGTAGATTCTGTATGAAACTGAATTTTTTGATTATACAATTCAGCATCAATATAAGGATTAAAGATTAAACTAGAACAACCAAAAAGAGGCAGAAAAAAAAGTAAAAATAAATTGTGCACTATTTTTTATTAGCTCGAGGGTGATGTTGATTGTATTCATTAAATAAATAGTCAAAATCTAAATGGGTGTAAATTTGTGTGGTGGATATATTTTTATGGCCTAGCAATTCTTGTACTGATCGTAAATCTTTAGAAGACTGCAATAAATCTGTAGCAAATGAATGGCGTAACATATGAGGATAAACGTTTTTATAAATACCTTTAGTTTTACAAAATATTTTTAGCCTTTCTTGTATTGAACGAACGGAGATTGGTTTTTTTTGTTTAGAAACAAATAAAGTATCTGTTAATATATTGTTATATTTGATTTTACGTGTTTTAAGCCACCTTGATAAATTAACCTTAGTCTTACTACCAAAAAACATGATGCGTTCTTTATTCCCCTTCCCTGTGACCGATATTTTACCTTCTTTTAGCGAAATGTTGGCCATTTTTATACTTGCACACTCCGAAACACGTAAACCACAAGAATAAATTAAATCGAACATGGCTAAATCACGAATCGAAATTTCGTCATCACTTGGTTTATAAGAAAATAACCGTTCGGTTTCTTCAGGGGTAAAAATATTAGGTAAATGTTTTTCAGATTTTGGAATATGTATTTCAACACAAGGGTTGGTTTTGTATTTACCAATAACTAAACAAAATTTAAAAAAACTTTTAATAGAAGATAAATGGCGAGAAATAGTCGTGCTTTTAAAAAGAGAGCGTTTTAATTTATATATATAATTTTGAATGGAATCTTGAGCAGTAAAATCAAACTTTTTTTCATTACAAAAAAGAAAGTATTTAGAAAGGTCTCGTTTGTAACTGGACACAGTATTAGCAGAATATTGTTTTTCTGTTTCAAGATAAACAATAAACCGATTTAATAATTGATTCGAGTTACTGGTTAAAGCCATCAAGTTTACTATCCATTATTTGTTTAATATTAGATATAAAAAACGGGTCTTTATCTGGGGTAAATCTATTAATGTTTTTACTGCCGATAAGTATTAAAAACTTAACTGCGTTACAACCAATATTTATAATGGCGACAGACTCAATACCGTCGTTACAAATACTACTTAAATGGTATTGTTGTTTGGTGCCGTAATAAATTTTATTACACTCACTAAAAGGTTTTAATTTAGTTTTATCGGTAAGTGATTGTATTTTATCGTTATTGGTCTTCTCGTCAGAGAATATAGAAACCTCATCAAAGGCAAATAAAGTTAAAAAATCGCCTAATAAATAATTAATAAAAGGCTCAAAACCATTTAGTTTAATCATTTGTAAAGTAAACAAATGTACACGCTGGCTTAAAATTACGTTCTCTTTAGATACGGTTAAATTTTCTTTAGCGGTTTTTTTAAGAAGATTGTTTTCATCGGTTAAATTAGCAATGCGTTTTTCAACCATAGATGATGTTTGGCCTTTAGAAAAGCTAAGCTGAATTTTATGAATAAACTCAGGGTTGTTTTCTAAATAATTGATGATTTCATCTTCGTTCATAAGTTATCCAAATTGATTGTTCCATCAAATACGGTTTTAGCAGGGCCAGACAAAAATACATGTTCGCCTGGTTTGTAACTTATAGTCACCGTTCCACCAAGTAACGTTACAGTCACGTGGTTATTTAATTTTTGTAAATTAATGGCCGCTACAATAGCCGCACAAGCACCAGACCCGCAGGCAAGTGTTTCCCCTGCGCCACGTTCGTAAACCCGTAGTTTAGCGTTGTTAACATCTATAATTTGTAAAAAACCAACATTAACACTAAGCGGGAAAAGCGCATTATGTTGTAAAAACAACGCTTCGCTTTTTATATCTAAATCGTCTATATTGTTTTTTAA
Organism: uncultured Gammaproteobacteria bacterium; assembly: GCA_964589575.1. Lineage (GTDB taxonomy): Bacteria > Pseudomonadota > Gammaproteobacteria > QNFE01 > CAZPSE01 > CAZPSE01. Next base: position 34,787 of record CAZPSE010000014.1, read on the forward strand.
CAATACAGCGTGGGGGTTGCCCATAGAAACAGCGGCAAAAGACAGCTCTTTATTATTAAAAAAGGTGCTATATAAACTTTTTTGTTTATCAATATTTAAAGGTATTAATTGCGGTTCTAAAATAGGCAAACCCATATCAACCGTTACGCTGTTGTCGTTATTAATAGTTAATACAATTTCGCCAGTATTGGTTTCTACATTAATGCTTTTTTTATTAGTTAAGCCTTTGTCTGTAACAAAAATAGCAAAACAACGTGCGCCATTGCCACATTGCTCTACTTCGCCACCGTCTGCATTGTATATGCGGTATTTAAAATCCATCTTAGGGTTTTCGGCCTGCTCTACAACTAATAACTGATCAAAACCGATGCCTTTATTGCGGTTAGATAATTTTTTAATTAATGTTTTATCTAAATTAAAAGGCGTGTTGCAACAATCAAGCACGATAAAATCGTTGCCTGCACCGTGCATTTTGGTAAAAGCCAATAAATTACTCATAAATTTCATTTTTAATTAAGTCTGCAAACTCATCACGTTTTCTAATTACCTTTACGTTGCTACCATCTACTAATAATTCGCAAGGTTTTAAACGGCTATTGTAATGTGATGCCATAGTAAAACCATAAGCACCAGAACTCATCACCGCAAGGTAATCGCCCTCCTCAATTGCTAGGTCTCTTTCTTTACCTAAAAAGTCTCCTGTTTCGCAAACAGGACCAACAATATCGTAGTTTTTAGTACCTACTTGCTTTTTGTTAAGTACTGTTATGTTTTGCCATGCCGAATATAAAGAAGGACGAATTAAATCATTCATGCCTGCATCAACAATGGCAAAGTTTTTACTTTGGTTTTCTTTAATAAATTCTACTTTAGTAAGTAGTACACCCGCGTTAGCAATAATAGATCGACCGGGTTCTAAAATGAGTTTGATACCTTTAGGTAAAATATTTTTTAGCAAATCTACCAACTCTTGTGGTTGTGGTGCAACTTCATTTTTATATTGCACACCCAAACCGCCACCAATATCTATATGCTCAATTGGTATACCTTTGGTTTTTAATTCATCAATTAAAGTCAGTACTTTTAATAGCGCATCTTTATAGGGTGAAATATCAATTAGCTGAGAGCCTATATGGCAATCCACACCTTTAACACTGATAAAATCATGCTTATTGGCAAACTCATACACTTCTATAGCGTTTTCTATCGCAACGCCAAACTTGTTTTCTTTTAAACCGGTTGATATATAAGGGTGGGTGTTGGCATCCACGTCTGGGTTGACCCTTAAAGATACGGGTGCTCTTTTATTAATGCTTTGTGCCACTTTTGCAATGCGTCTCATCTCTGAAAAAGACTCTACATTTAAACAATGCACATTGTTATTAAGTGCAAAAGCTATTTCATTTTCTGTTTTAGCCACGCCAGAAAATACAATTTTACTGTTTTTACTAACGGTCAAAACGCGCTGCATTTCACCCTGAGACACCACATCAAAACCAGAGCCGGCTTCTGCCAAACACTTTAAAACAGCCAGGTTAGAGTTGGCTTTTACGGCATAACAAATGGTCGCATCAAACACACTAAAGGCTTTTTTATAAGCACTTAATCTATCTAAAATAGCATTTTTAGAGTAGACATACAAAGGCGTGCCATATTCTTTAGCTAACAAAACTAAATTACTGCTTTCGCAGTGTAATTGTTGGTTTTTATATGTAAAACTGTTCATGGTAAATACAGTGGTCCTGTTTTTCCGCAACTTTGTAATAATAAGATTACAAGGGTAAAAACTAGGGAGACAAGCTTTTTTAAGTGGTTCATTTAAATAAGACGGTTGAGTTTATAATCCAGCTATTTTATTCTAGTTCTATGTCGTCCACAAACACAGGTTAACAATTGAACCAAAAAAAATGTAAAACAAGGTCGGGTTTAGAATATTGTCAAATAAGCCCAAACAACCCACCCACAAAAGCTATTATTTTTTTACACGGTTTAGGAGCAAGTTATCAAGACTTTATTTTTTTGCCCGACCTGTTAGCCTGCCAAACAGAGCATGATTGGTTGGTTATATTACCCAATGCAAATGAAAAAGCAATAACGGTAAATGGCGGTTACGAAATGCCCGCATGGTACGACATAACATCGATGGACTTAACCAATAAAGATGATATGCACGGGATAAACGAATCGGTAACGTCTATTATAGAAATTATAGACGCGATAACAAAGCAAGGGGTCGACGAAAAGGACGTGTTTTTAGGTGGTTTCTCTCAAGGTGGTGTGATTAGTTTAACGACGCTGGTGCAATACGATGGCGAGTTGGCAGGTGTGATTGGCCTATCAACTTATTTACCAAAGTCGCAAGCGTTAACTACGTCACCAAAAACCACCGCCGTATTTATGGGGCATGGCAAGCACGACCCCGTTATAAAAATAATGCACGCCGAACAAAGCAAACAACAATTAATAACGGCTGGCTGTAAAGTAACTTGGCACGAGTACGAAATGGAACACAGCGTAAACGAACAAGAGTTGGATGATTTGGTAAACTGGATAAATGAGCGATAATCAAAATAAACACATACCCATAGTGGGTAAGCAATACTTGCCCAAAGCAGGCGTTGCACCAAGTGAACCGTTGCATAAACGTGTACCCACGCGCGATGAAAGTGGCAACCGCTTAACCGATTTTATGATGTTTATCCCCAAGTTAAAAACATGGTCGCCAGAAAAACTGAAAAGCACGGTGATTGAGCTACAAAAAGTGTTTAAAATTTACGAAGATGTCATTGTCTTTGCCGATTTAAACTTAAAAATAAATGTCTTATGGGTATCGGTAAAGGCCGTACCTGGTATCACAGTAGAAATTCCATCTGCCATACACGCACTAATCCCCGAGGCAAAATTGGTAGGCGATTACGCTAATCCCAAATAATTAAAGGCAAAACATGAGTTTAGATGTTGAAGATTTTTTTAAAGAATATGAAAAACACATAGCTTATAAAAACGCTCAAAAATTAAGAGGAAATAATGACTTAAATATTTTTACATCTATTCTAGATCAGTCTGATGAAGTTCGACTGCATTCAAGGTTTTTGTACTCTTTGTTAAACCCTTCAGGAAAGCACTATCAAGGAACGCTTTTTCTTGACTTGTTTTTAACATCTATTGGGTTACAGAGTTTTGGACTAGACATTGAAAAAACTAATATATTTAAAGAATATAAAAATATAGACCTTTACATAACAGATGGAAACAAACATGTAATTATTGAAAATAAAATATATGCGCACGACATTGAGCTTCAACTTCAAAAGTATATTGATAATATAGTTAAAGAAAAAAACATAATGCCAAAAAATGTTAGAGGCTCTATTTATGTAATATACTTATCTTTAGATAGAGATGAGCCCTCCGAAAAAAGCTTAGGAAAGTTTGGTTTAAAAGGAAATTTCTTAGAGTGTGGTGATATAAAAATCCCTTTTAAATCAATCAAATATAAAAATGAAATTAAGCAATGGTTGCACGTAAGCTTAAAAGAAGTAAAAAACTTAATAAATTTAAATGTTTTTATTTCCCAGTATATAGATGTACTGGATAAACTTTATGGAACATATAAAAGCAATGTAATTGACTTTGAATACTTTATAAATAAAGATTATCTTCGATGGAATATTTATGAACAAATTGTAAAAGATACAGGTCACGCAGATTTTGAAAGTAAAGCGGAATTAGTTGACGATTTAAAAAAAGAATACAACGAAATTGCTCACAACCTTTTGAAAAAAATAACAAAAAAAATCAGCAAACATATTTTGAAAAGCCTTGGTGAAGACTCAAGTTTAATTAATAAGATTGAGTATTTAATAAAGCCTGATGGAAAGATGTATATAGGTTATAGATATATAAGAGTCTCATTAAATAATGGAATTGTTATAAGGTTAGACCACGATATGAACCTATCATTAGAAAAATCAATATGTGTTCAATATCACAACACTACTAATTTAAAAAACAAGGAAGAACAATACTACCCTGTTGAAAACGTGCCTCCAAAAGCTAGAGAAATAAATATTGCATTATTGGCATACGGGGATGATGAAG
>CAZPSE010000015.1:0-36799 GCA_964589575.1 uncultured Gammaproteobacteria bacterium
ACAAAATTTAGCTGTCAGTAGCAATAGTTAAATTTCTGGCTCGGCTAAGGGTTCTTCTTGGTTTATATCTTCTGGCTGCTCTTTGGGCGACAATATTTTGCGAATATTGGTTTCTAATTCTTGTGCTATTTCTGGATGCTCTCTTAGGTAGTTTTTAACATTTTCTTTACCTTGACCAATTTTTTCACCTTGATAACTGTACCAAGAGCCGGCCTTGTCCATTAGTTCGTTTTTAACACCCAAATCTATTAACTCCGCTTCGCGTGATACTCCTTCGCCATAAAGAATTTCAAACTCTGCTTGTTTAAATGGTGGTGCCATTTTGTTTTTAACCACTTTTACGCGTGTTTCATTACCAATTATTTCATCGCCCTTTTTAATCGCTCCAATGCGGCGAATATCTAAACGAACTGATGAATAAAACTTTAGCGCATTACCGCCTGTTGTGGTTTCTGGGCTACCAAACATTACGCCAATTTTCATACGGATTTGGTTAATAAATACCACTAAACAACCAGACTTATTAATATTACCCGTTAATTTACGTAACGCCTGAGACATTAAACGCGCATGTAAGCCCACATGAGTGTCGCCCATATCGCCTTGAATTTCTGCTTTTGGTGTTAGCGCGGCAACAGAATCTATTACAATTAAATCGACCGAACCTGAACGAACCAACATGTCGGTTATTTCTAGCCCTTGGTCGCCTGTATCGGGTTGCGAAACCAAAAGCTCATCAAGGTTCACACCTAATTTGGCAGCATAGCTTGGGTCTAATGCATGCTCTGCATCTACAAACGCGGCAGTTCCACCTGTTTTTTGTAACTCGGCTATAACGTGTAAAGCAATGGTTGTTTTACCAGAGCTTTCTGGGCCGTATATTTCTACAATACGCCCTTTGGGTAAACCACCTATGCCTAGTGCAATATCTAAAGTAATACTGCCAGTAGAAATGGTTTCTACATTACGCATTGAGGCAGAATCACCAAGGCGCATAATCGCCCCTTTTCCAAACTGTTTTTCAATTTGACCTAATGCAGCGGCCAGTGCTTTTTTCTTACTGTTATCCATTTTCTACTTCTTTTGTTCGTTTAAATTGTCTATTTCGGTTTTTTTGTTTTCGATTACTTCGTCACTTTCATCTAATTTTTCTTTTAACGTCTCTATTTTAGAGGCAACCTGGTCTTGTTTGACGGTCAGCATTTCTACTTCTGACATAATTTTTTGTATTTCTGCTTCTACTTCTTCTTCACTGGCATCATCTAAAAAAGTTTCACTGTCAGGAGCTGTTTGATTAGGAACTGTTTTTATATTGGCAGGCTGGCTGATTACAATAGGTTGTTTATTCGCCTCTTCTTGACCTAACATGGCCAAACCAACTAAGCCCAGTATTAAAACCAATACTACTGATCCGATGATGATAAGTAGTTTTTTCTTTTCTTTTAATTTTTCTAATATGGCTAAATTTTTTATTTTGTCTAAAATAGCCAGTTCTTCTAGTTTTTCTTTTATGCCCATTTTTATTCTTCCGCTATCTGTATTAGGTTTTCTAACGCTTGTCTTACCGCATTATATCTAATATTTTCGCGATCACCTGTAAAATTATATTTTATTATGTTCGTGTTTTGTTTCCTTGCCATTATACCTATCCAGACAGATCCGATAGGATTATTTTCAGTACCTCCTTTTGGCCCTGCCACCCCACTAACGGCGATGACATAATCGACTGGCGTTTTTTTTAATAAGCCTAAACACATAGCCTTTACTGTTTGCTCGCTTACCGCGCCGTAGGTTTTAATTATTTTTTCATCTACGCCCAATAAGTCTATTTTTGACTGGTTATCATAGCTCACTACCGTTGCGTAAAACCATTTAGAGCTGCCTGCCAAGCTGGTGCAATACGCACTTATTAAACCGCCCGTGCAAGATTCTGCTGTAGCTAAGGTCGCTTTTTTAGCAATTAACAATTCACTTAATTGCTTAACGTGTTTTTTAATTAAATCTGTTTTCATTTTGCTATGCTATCAAATATCCTTTTGTTTATTACTTATTTAACCATAGAAAAAAATACCTGATAAGATTACTGGGTTTTTAAACTAGCAAAGAGATAACCATGCAAGCAGTAGTAGACGGCAAAACAATTGAGTTAAGTGAAGCAGGATGGCTTTTAGCACTGGAAGAATGGAATGAAGAGTTAGCTAAACAAATAGCAGTAAATGAGCAAATCCCTGAAATGACCGATGAACATTGGGACATTGTGAACTTAGCTCGCGAATTTTTTTATGACTCGGGTTCTGTTTGTGAGCCACGTAAGTTTTCTAAGCTTATGAAGAAAAAATATGGCAAAGACCGTAGTGACCAAAAGTACATTTATTCTTTGTTCCCTACCGGGCTTATTAAATGCGCCAACAAAGTAGCTGGCTTACCACGCCCTAAAGGCTGTAGCTAAACTTTTTAGGTTAATTTATGCCCTTATTTGTCGACCCCTTGGTAGCAAGGGGTCGACAAATAAGGGCTTTTTTTATAGTGTACTTCTATTCTTTTTTAATATCGAGAAGGTCGACTAGCAACTTCGCTTAAACTCCATTTATCCGTATTTATTTTTGACTCCAGTATTGTTTCTATTTTTGGCGGCAATTCATTAAAAAAATCCAACCCTGTTAATTGCTCAACGTCATCTATTGTGGTCACATAGTGTTGTAAATTTTCATTACCTTTTACGTTTTGAGGCATGACAAATGCTAATGCATAAACTTGTTTTAAATTATCATTTGGACGAATTAGTATTTTATAAAACGCTTTTGGAATTTGTATTTTCGTATTATTTAAAAAGGTTGGCTTTTCTTTATCGAAAATTGGCCCTGTCATTACCCATATAGTACCCCAGCGTTTGGAAAAATACCCCGTCACCAGCTCTTCCAATCTCTGCCATAATTTTCTATTTAACGTTGGTTTTTGCGGGCTAATATTGGTCATTAAAAAAGTTTCTAATTGGGCTTTACGACCAAAACGGCTACCAATTGCATAGTTAGGGGCAAGATGGCCACGGTCATATCCTGTGCGCTTAAAATTTTTTGCGTTAACAGCACTAAAGGAACGCCAGTCTACCTTGTAATTTTTAGGCCTTTTGGTATAGCGAGACGGTTTGGGTTTTTTACTTACCTTGTAACTTACCCACAAGGCGTTTTTTTTAGTTTCTGAATAGGCCAACAAATAGGCATCATTACGCAATATTCGTAGCCAGTCTTTACTTGTAGAGCCTTGTACTTTAGGTATACCCATCCAAACCATTTTAGGCTGTAAAAAACGAACCTCATATAAGTACATTAGCAAAATAAAACTAAGCATTAATAATAAAAATTTAACGCTTGTTTTCATTTGGTGATAACACGGTAACGCGTTTTTGAATGGATTCTGAAATAATGATTTGGTTGTTTTCATCTAGCGCAATAATTGCATTTACTTTTAACTTATTCTTTAAAGTAAACCAGTTGTTTGATGGTACTAAACTGATTGCGGTGGCCGCAGCGTCTGCTAGTGCTGCATTAGTATCTATAACACTAACAGAAAACACCTTGTTTACAGGGTAGCCTGTTATGGGGTTAATAATATGGGAATAACGTTTCCCCTTATGTTCTACAAAACGTTCATAACCGCCCGATGTCATAATGCATTCGCCAGAATGTAATTTAACCGAGGCTAAAAGACTTTTTTTATTTGGGTGTCTAATTGCTATATTCCACGCTGCATTTTGCTTTTTACCAATAACACAAATATCACCACCAGAATTAATAGTGGCATTGTTAATGCCATTGTTTTTAATTAACAACATGGCTTGTTTTATTGCGTAACCTTTGGCAATACCTCCAAAGTCTAATAAAACATCGGTGTTAGTGCTGCTTAAAAAATTGTTTTTTATTTTAATATTTTGCACAGAAGGTTTGGATTTAATTAGCCTTTTTAGCTCCGCTTCGTTTGGGTAGTTCCATTCATCATTTAACTGATTAAAACCCCACAGGTTAATTAATTGCCCTATTGCGGGGTCAAACAAACCATTAGACTGAAGGTTAATGCGTTTAGATAGTTCAATTAATGTTTGGGTTTCTTGGTCAATTTTTATTGTTTCACCGCGTTTTATTGCACCGTTAATTTGCATTAACATGCCATCACCCAACCAAGAGTGCCATTGAGTGTGAACAAGGTTAAAATAATTTTCTATTTGAGAGAATGTTTGTTGCGCTTGTTTTGAGCTTACTTGATGCAGGGTGATTTTTGTTAAGGTGCCAAAAACCAGTAAATTACTTTTGTAGGTTTGTTTTGAGTTACACGAGACCAAGAAAATAGAAAAAAAAATAAAAAGAGTAACGAGTTGTACTTTTTTTAAGGCAACCTTACAAAAGTAATTAATAATAAAAGCTCATTTATTTATTGTATGACTTTTGTAAGCTGACTAACTTGAACTAAGGCTTTTAATGGCGCTGATAAGCCTTTAATATCTGTTTTTATATTTTGATTGTTTAGAATCTTTTTCATCTCTATGATAACGGCTAAACATACGCTAGATGCATTGCTAACGCCTTCACAATTTAGTTTTATCGTTTTTTCTGTAAATACCAAACGATTAAAATCTTTTAAAATTGAGGTGGCATTTAAAAAACTAATCTCGCCTTTTAACAGCAGTTCGTTATTATTTAGTGTCAGTGTCATGACTGTGATTTATTTTTTTCTACTAATAATTTTATTAACCCATCCACACCATTTCTAGTTATTTCAGCATTAAAGCTGGTTCTATAATTGGTTACTAAACTCACGCCTTCAACTTTAATGTCAAACACCATCCAGCGTTTATCGTTTACCAATCTAAACCTGTAATCTATTGTATTACTGCCACCATTGTCTTTTTTCACTTCTGTCCTTACTACTGCTCTGTCTGGTCGACGGCCTTCTCTAAACGGTAATACTTTTACTTGTAAATTTTTATATTTTGAAAAAACTTTTACATAGGTTCTTATTAATAACTGTTTAAATTCTGAAAATATTTTAGCTTGTTGCTCTTCACTGCTGCGTCTCCAATGTTTACCTACAGCTAACTTGGTCATAGCCAAAAAATCCATATATGGGATGACTTCTTTTTCGATTATACGCGTGGTATACAAATATCTAGCTTCTTGCATTTTAGGCGCGCTTTTCATGTGTTCAATAACTACAGAGGTCGAAATTTGAATAATTTCTTGAGGTTGATATAGCTTATTTTCTTCTGCGTTAATTTGCATGGTGCTTAATAACAAACACATTAAAATTGATAGTTGTTTATAAATCATTTATTTTTTACTCATCCGCTTTGCTAAATAAAAACTGGCTAATTATTTGTTCTAAAATTAATGCCGACTGAGTTAATCGAATCTCGTCGCCATCTATTAAATAGTCTTCTTCTGCTCCTGTTTCTATGCCTATGTATTTTTCTCCTAATAAACCCGAGGTTAAAATACTGGCGATAGAATCTTCTGAAAAAGTTTTAAAGTTAGGGTAAATTCGTAGCTTGACCACCGCTTGGTGCTGTTCAGTATCAAAATAAATGGATTCTACTTGCCCCACTTTTACGCCACCAGCGGTTACTGATGAATTTTTAGTTAAGCCACCAATGTTATCAAAACGTGCGGTTAAATAATAACCGTCATCAGAACCAAAACTGCCTAAATTACTGGCTTTTAACGCCAAAACAAAAATAGATGCTATGGTAGTAATGACCATAAGCCCAACGAACAATTCAATTTTACGCAACTTACTCTCCAAACATCAATGCTGTTAATATAAAGTTCATCCCTAATATAACTAAAGATGCATACACAACGGTTTTGGTGGTCGCCCTGCTAACCCCTTCGGATGTGGGTATACAATTATAACCTTGATACAACGCTATCCAAACCACCATAAAACCAAAAATAATACTTTTTATAATGCCACTTAATACGTCTTGATAAAAATCGACTTTTAACTGCATTTGTGACCAAAATGCACCTTCGTCTACGCCTAACAAACTAACACCGACAATATAACCACCGTATAGGCCAACGGCACTAAAAATTATGGCCAACATGGGTAAAGACAAAAAGCCGGCTAAAAAACGTGGTGCAAATATGGTTTTAAACGGGTCAATTGCCATCATTTCCATGGCGCTAAGTTGTTCTGTCGATTTCATCAAACCAATTTCTGCTGTTAATGCAGAACCTGCTCTACCTGCAAATAACAGTGCAGAAACAACGGGGCCGAGCTCTCTTACCAAGGTTAAAGAAATCATCAAACCTAAAGAATCTTCTGCACCAAAGCCCACTAAGGTTCGGTAACCTTGCAAGCTAAGCACCATACCAACAAAAAAACCTGCCACAAGAATAATGGTTAGTGTTTGTACGCCTATATTATACATTTGCTTTAAAAATAATTTAAAACGAAACAAACCATAATGAATAACGCTTAAAAGTTCTATTAAAAACAGCGTGCTTTTGCCTAAATTGGCAATGCTACTAATGACATTGTGTCCTAAATTGATTGTTTGATTTATCATAAACGCTCGCCAATCAAATCTTGTGCATAAGGTTTTGCATCGTAATGAAAAGGTACAGGCCCGTCTGACTGGCCTTTTATAAACTGTTTTACCCATTCAGATTGACTATTTTTAATTTCATATGGGGAACCGCTGTCCATAATTTTGCCATTAGAAACAACATATACCAAGTCTGCAATGGCTAATGTTTCTTCTATATCGTGGCTAACTATAATCGTCGTTAAACCTAATGCATCGTTAAGGGTTTTAATTAATTTTACTAAAATGCCTTTAGATATTGGGTCTTGCCCGGTAAAAGGTTCATCGTACATTATTAGCATTGGGTCCATAATTAACGCTCTTGCCAAAGCTACACGTCGCGCCATGCCACCAGATAGCTCGTTAGGCATAAGCTTTTTAGCGCCGCGTAAACCAACGGATTCAAGCCTCATTAATACCAAGTGGTGTATTAAGTTTTCTGTAAGGTTGGTGTTTTCTCTAAGCGGCAGTGCAACATTATCAAAAACATTTATATCGGTAAGCAATGCGCCACTTTGAAACAACATGCCCATTTTTTTTCTTAATGCATACAGCGCCGGTTTCTTTAAATCAAATACAGACAGTCCATCAATATTTATACAGCCTGCTTGTGGTTTTAATTGCGCGCCTATTAATTTTAATAACGTAGTCTTACCTGTTCCACTAGGCCCCATTATCGCGGTCACTTTCCCTTTTGGTATCGTTAAACTAATGTCATCGAAGATGAGGTTGTCGGCACGACTAAAGCTCAAGTTTTCAATGTTAATCAAGTGATTCGGCATAGATATAGGTTTACATTTAAAAAATTAAGTTTAGCAAAATTTCTAAATCTTTTATTTGTTTAATGGTGCAAGGTGTTTGTATTATTAAAATAGTTTGCACTGTTTTGTTTTTACTTATTGTTTTTTGGCAGAACTCACTCAACTTTTTTAAATTTTCAAACCGAGATAAATCAATCAAAATAACCGCTAAATCGTCGACCCCTTGCTTATTAGATAACGCAATTTTATGGTTATTGGTGTCTTTATTTGCAATACCGTAATGGGTTATTAAACTTGTTTTATCTTCAATTGTCGCTTCTAAAGCGTTATTTACAATAACAACACTTATTGGCAATGCTCTGTCTTCAATTAAATCGTTTAAGTCTTCATCATTTTGTTCAATAATATTTAAAATATTATTGTCGATAAAAATGGCTTCAAATTCATTCAAATAAAAATCCAAACGCCAGTCTTCGGGTAAATCGTCTGGGTAAAAACTGTCTATTTTTGTATAATTATCTACAACAGAAATTATATTTTTCATATCTTTGTTTACTGCCCTACTTTATAATTTGGTCTTCATTAAAATCGTTTAGTTTATATGTTTCTCAAAGGCTTTATTTTACCTTTTTTAAAATTAATTTCAGCTTCATTAGTAGGCATATTGTTGCTAAGCTGCTCATCTAACAATTATTTATCTCATGAAAAAGACCCTTTCGAACCGCTAAATAGAAAAACATACGCGTTTAATAACAGCATTGATGAAAATATCGCACGGCCTATAGCAAAAGCTTACGAAAAACATATCCCACAGCCCATACAAACCGGTGTTCACAATTTTTATGGTAATTTAGAAGACATTTTAATTTCTGGCAATAATTTATTGCAACTCAAATTTAAAGATGCTGCTACAGATGTTGGTCGTTTTACTATTAATTCAACAGTCGGTGTATTGGGTATATTTGACCTTGCTAGCGATTATGGTCTTAAAAAGCATAACGAAGACTTAAACCAAACGTTAGGTTATTGGGGGGTACCTGATGGGCCTTATTTAGTGTTGCCACTGTTGGGCTCTTATAATTTAAGAGGTGCGGTTTCTGCAGCCGTTCAAACAAGCCAGTTTGCCCCATTAAATTTAATACAAAATAACAATGTGCGTAATGGCATGTTCATTTTGGACTTTTTTGATACTCGCGTTCAACTGCTACTGGCTTCAGATATTCTGGACTCTGCAGCACTTGACCCTTACAGCTACGTCCGAGAAAGTTTTATTCAACGTCAATTAAACCTTATACACGACGGAAACCCGCCCGAAGAAGATTTTGACGAATTAGACTTTTTAGACTGAGATTACAACTATGTTACTTTTTATATTAGCTATTCTAGCTTCAATAGCCTTATTAGTAGTCAGTTCTGACAAGTTTGTGGACGGTGCGGCCTCTATAGCTGCGCATTTAAACGTTAGCACCTTGGTTATCGGCATCACCATTATTGGTTTTGGCACGTCAGCGCCTGAAATGCTTATCTCTACCATCGCCTCATTAGAGGGTAAACCAGAATTAGCCATTGGTAATGCACTCGGCTCTAACATTGCTAATATCGCTCTTATTTTAGGTTTAACGGCTCTTTTTATTCCGCTAACGTTTCATAAAGCCATCTTACAAAAAGAGTTTCCTATACTGTTTATTACCACTTTATTGGTTGGTTATTTAATTTGGGACGGTCACTTATCAACCATAGATGGATTAATTATGGTTACCGTTTTATTTATTAGTCTTTTTTGGTTGATTCGCCAAACTAAAAGCCTTCCTCAAACCGAACCTGAAGACATACCTGAGTTGTCGTTAAGTAAAGCTTGGTTGTTTGCTATTGTTGGTTTAATCGTGCTTATCGCCAGTTCTAAACTTTTTGTTTGGGGGGCGGTTGGCGTTGCCGAATATTTTGGTATTAGTGATTTAATAATCGGTTTAACAATAATTGCAATTGGCACCAGTTTGCCAGAACTGTCTGCATCAATCGCTGCCGCAAAAAAACAAAAACATGACTTAGTAATAGGCAATGTCATAGGCTCTAATTTATTTAATACTTTGGGTGTTTTGGCCATTCCTGGTTTAATAAGCCCTACGATGTTAAGCAGCGACATACTTGAACGCGACTTCCCTGCTGTTATCGGAATCACTTTGTTATTAATAATATTTTTGATTGCTCCAAAAAACACTAAGCCCACTATTACAAAAATAAAAGCATTCGTATTCGTCTCTTTATTTATTCTATACAATGTGGTTTTGTTCATTAGCTTCAGCTAAGACTTTTTAGATACTTTTACTTATGCAAAACGATGATTTAAAACAATTAGCTATTGCCGTTCTAAAATCCGAATCTCAGTCTATCCTTGATTTAATCAGCCAAATTAACGATGCTTTTGTAGAGGCATGTGAAATCATACTCAACTCTTCTGGTCGCGTTATTGTTACCGGAATGGGCAAGTCTGGCCATATTGCCAATAAAATTGCGGCAACCTTAGCCAGTACCGGCACACCCGCATTTTTTTTACATCCTGGCGAGGCAAGTCATGGTGACTTAGGCATGGTTATAGAAGGTGATTTAATTATCGCATTGTCAAACTCTGGTGAAACAACAGAAATTATTTCTTTACTTCCAGCACTAAAACGCCTCAACATCACCCTTATTTCTATTACTAACAATCCTAAATCTACCTTAAGTAGCGAGTCTGACATTGCTTTAAACACCAATGTTAAAACAGAAGCCTGCCCTTTAGGTTTAGCACCAACCAACTCTACCACTGCAGCTTTAGCCCTAGGTGATGCCTTGGCTATTGCGTTGTTGCAACGACGAGGTTTTACAGAAAAAGACTTTGCCTTATCACACCCGGGTGGCGCTTTAGGTAGAAAGCTATTGTTGCATGTTGAAAACATTATGCATAATTTTGAAAGTGTACCCAAAGTTACAGCAAAAACATCTGTACAAGAAACCCTACTAGAAATGACTAAAAAAGGTTTTGGTATGACAGCAATCATTGATGACAATAAACAAATACTTGGCATATATACAGACGGTGATTTACGACGGACATTAGACTCAAACATTAATATTCAAAATGTTACGATTGATCAAGTCATGACCAAAAACTGCAAAACCATACCCAAAAACATCTTGGCAGAAAAAGCATTACAAACCATGCAAAATTTTGAAATTACCGCAATATTAATTGCCGATCAAAACAATCAACTTGAAGGGATAATCCACATGCATGACTTATTAAAGGCTGGCGTTATTTAATATGGACAGTTTATTCAAAAACATTAAATGCTTAATTTTAGATGTTGATGGTGTCATGACCAACAGCGCACTATTTATGGGTGATGACGGCCAAGAATATAAGGCATTTAACTCTAAAGATGGTCACGGCTTAAGAATGCTTCAAGAAAATGGCATTGATGTTTGCATTTTAACCGGCAGAACATCAAAAGTAGTTAGTAACCGGGCCAATGAACTTGGAATTAAATATATTTACCAAGGTAAAAAAGACAAGTTACCCGCCCTATTTGAACTGATGAAAGAATCAAATTACACTTTAGATGAATTAGCCTATGTGGGCGATGATGTGGTTGATTTACCGGTTATGATTCGTGTTGCTTTACCTATTTGTGTACAAGATGCCCACTATTTAGTAAAAAAACATGCTAAATTTATTTGCAAAAATAATGGTGGTTGTGGTGCAGTCAGAGAAGTATGTGAAAAGATTCTCGATTCAAAAGATTTATTAGACGGTTTATTCAAAAAATATCTAAGCCTATGAAAATAGTCGGAACTGTATTTATTATCTCTTTTGGTGGCTATTTCTTAACTCAATGGATAGAATCTATCGCAAGCAATACAATAGATTATTCTATACAAACAGACAATAATATAAGCAGCTTTTTTTTAAATTTTAAAACCATTATTACCAATAAAGAAGGACATATTAAACACACCATTGAGGGTGAACAGTTATTACATTCGGATAACGCTCTATCAATAATAGAAAAGCCATTATTACAAATTCATGAATTAAATAAAATAGATTGGCAAGTATCATCAGAACAAGCAACCATTCTTGATACCGATAACAACATTCAATTTAATACCAATGTTATTGCTGTAAATCTATCGGATACTGACGACAATATGACACTAAAAACCGATGAGTTGGAGTTTCTTACCAAACAAAAAATAATGCGCACCAAAAAAGAGGTAAGAATAGAAACAGCAAACTCTTACACAACCGCAATTGGTATGATTACTGACAATCAAAAACAACAAATCCTTTTATTAGAGAAGGTTCGTTCAACCTATGAAAATTAATTTAATATTTCGAATCCTGCTCACTATTTTAGTTGCCTATAGCAGTAGTAGTTTTGCAGAAAACCCAAAAACAAAAAAAGTAGTGACCGACATTGAGTCTGACAAGCTCGATATTAACCGGTTAAAACTTACCAACGTTTTTACGGGTAATGTAAAACTTTACCGCGATACTCTAGTCATAACTGCTGACAAAATAATTGTTGTACAAAAAAAAGATGCCATCACCAAAAAAAATAAAATCTCCTTTATCGAAGCATTTGGCACACCTGCGACACTCACAGATTTTAATGCAAACAATGAAAAATTTGATGCTTTTGCAAAAAAAATATTTTACAACCAAAATAATGAACAAATTAAATTAAAAGGCGATGCCAAACTTATTTCCGATAATGACACCTTCACCAGCCAAATTATTTGGTACAACAAAGAAACCAAAGAAATGAAAGCAGGCAAAATAAAAGAAGAAAAACAAGACCAAACCTCAAGAGTAAAGATTCAATTTATTGAATAATTAATTATGCAATCAGCAACCCTTAAAGCCTCACAGCTTTCTATTAGTTATGGAAAGCGCACTATATTAAACAGCATTTCATTTAACGTAAACTCTGCCGAAGTGGTTGGCTTGCTCGGACCAAATGGAGCGGGAAAAACAACCAGTTTTTACATGATTGCAGGGTTAGTAAAACCCCAAAAAGGCGATGTTTATATTGATGATAAAAAAATCACTAACTTGCCCATTCACGCCAGAGCAAAACTAGGCATTGGTTATTTACCACAAGAAGCCTCTATTTTTAGAAAATTAAGCGTTTTCGATAATATTTTTTCTATTCTAGAATTACGCAAAGAACTAAATAAACAAGAACGCCTTGATAAATGCAACGACTTACTCAAAGAGTTTCAGATTGAACACATAAAGGACAGTGAAGGCATTAGCCTTTCTGGTGGCGAGAGACGACGAGTGGAAATAGCCAGAGCATTAGCTGCCGAACCTAAATTTATCCTCTTAGATGAACCCTTTGCTGGCGTTGACCCTATTTCGGTAATAGAAATACAAAAAATCATAAAGCAATTAATAGAAAAAAATATAGGCGTACTAATTACCGATCACAATGTCAGAGAAACGTTAGGTATTTGCAACAGAGCTTACATTTTAAGTGACGGCGATATAATAGCGGAAGGAAATTCAAAAACAATTCTTGAAAATGACCAAGTAAGAGCTGTATATTTAGGCAAAGACTTTACCTTGTAACTTAATATGTATACCAATAAACTTCATTACTGTATTTCCTCAGCGTATATAAATAAAAAACATCTGATAAAAACGTTCAATTCCTTTGCACCAAGCTTAGCTAAACTATAGAAGTAATGAAACAATCTTTACAGATTAAAGCAAGCCAAAGATTAGCCCTCACGCCTCAGCTACAACAAGCAATTAAACTGCTTCAACTTTCATCTATAGAACTGCATACAGAAATACAAAATGCTTTAGAAACCAACCCTTTTTTAGAATTAGATGAAAGTGAAAATGAAGAAATAAGCGATGCTATTTCCAATTTAGAATCGATAACGAACAACAATGTCGAATCCACTACAGAAAACATCCCTACTGAACTGCCCATTGACTGCAGCTGGGACGCAGAATATGATACATCTTTTAATGCCAAACCTGCTCAAGAACCAACATTAAATTTTACTGAATTTACCAAAGAAAAAGATAAAAACTTAAATGATTATTTATTAGAACAAATTTTATTAAGCAAACTTACAAAGCGCGATAACTATGCAGCATCCGTAATTATAGAGTCTGTCGATTCTAACGGCTACCTAACCGAACTCAATAAAAACCTCCTTCAAACTATTCAACAAGAAGACCCTTTTTATGAACAAGATGAATACAATTTCATTTTAAAATTAGTTCAGCATTTAGATCCTATAGGGGTGGCAAGTTTAGGGCCTTCCGAAGCAATGTGTATCCAATTAAATCATTTGCCTAAAAACACACCATTTCTCCATCAGGCTTTAGAATTATTAACAAATCATCTTGATATTCTTTCCAATCGAAACTATGCTGGTATAAAGAAAGCAATGAAAGTAAATGAAAATACCCTCTATGGAATTTTAGATTTGATTAAAACGCTTAACCCTAGACCAGGGAATATAATTGATTCAAGTGAAACTACCTACGTCGTTCCAGATGTGTATATCACAAAAAGAAACAATAAATGGAGTGCTGAACTAAATACTGACATATCGCCCAACCTCATCATTAATAGCTTCTATAAAAACCTAATCAATAATACTAATTCTAAAAAAGATACTGTCTTTTTAAAAAACAACTTTAATGATGCAAAGTGGTTTATTAAAAGCGTCCAAGGTAGAAATGAAACCTTAATTAACGTTGCAAAATCCATTGTAGAAAAACAGCAATCATTTATGGATTTTGGTGACATTAAAATGAAGCCATTAATTTTAAAAAATATAGCAGATGAACTAGGCATAAATGAATCTACCGTATCTCGTATTACCAGTAATAAATACATGCGCACACCTAAAGGCGTATATGAATTAAAATATTTTTTCTCAAGCCATATCTCAAGCCATAACGGTCACGATTTTTCTGCATTAGCGGTTAAAGAGATGATTAAAAACTTTATTAAAAACGAAAATATTTCAAAACCATTAAGTGACAATAAATTAGCACAATTGCTAAATGAAAAAGATTTAGATATCGCGCGACGAACCGTAGCAAAATACAGAGAACAATTAAACATTCCACCTTCGAACGAAAGAAAGCAAGTTTTAACCCCATGAATATCATGGTATTAACCGTTAGTGTATGTATTACTAACATTTTATATTTAAACAGGAGAAAATTATGAATCTATCCATTTCTGGACATCATATTGATATTACTGAATCTATGAAAACGTATATAGCTGAAAAAATGGAAAAATTAACTCGCCATTTTGATCATGTTATCGATGTTCATGTGATTTGTACTGTTGAAAAATTAAGGCACAAAGCTGAATCGACAATACAAGTAAGTGGTGCAAAATTATATGCAGAAGCAACAGAAGAAGATATGTATGCATCGATTGATGCACTAATCGGAAAACTAGATAGACAAGTTTTAAAACATAAAGAAAAATTAAAAAATCACCATAAAAGAGACAAAATTACTGCCTAGTAGTATCTACTCGCCTCTTCTAGTAAAACGCTATTAGAGGAGGCTAAGCAAGCCAGTTTCAATTATTTAGAAAAAATCATCTTCTTCTTCATCTGGCGTGACTCCCAATAACTTTAAAAAAGAGTCTTCAATAGAACCTGGCGTACTCATTATTTGTAAAAAACTGTTTTTTCCTGTCATGCTTAGTGTAGGAAAATTAATAGCTATCCTAAACCGGCTATTCAATGCTTCAACATTATTATCTAACACTAATATTTCGTAAGGTAAATGTGCAGTACTGGGTATTTCACCAGCATCAATAATGTTCATCACCCATTTATCATCCATGCTTTTATCTTTACTTATATCACCTTTTAAAGCCACTCCAAAAATAGTTGCGTTTTGTCTAGGTATTTTAATTTCATATAACTTTATTACACCAGAATCATTACGAGCAAAACCTTTATGTATTTCTTTTATCGCTTTTTTATAACTTGAGTGTGAGGATATTTCGATAGGTTCATCAAAATACTCCATACCAAAGGTGTAGTGATAACTGCTAAGTTCATCCGCAGTTAAGCCATCACCCGCACCATATGCTTTTTGATTACCTAAAAGATCATTCAACTTTTTAGTGGTAGCTGATAAATTACTTTTTAAATGGTAAGCGTAAGCCATATAGGTTGGATTAGTGTACGTTATGTAGGTTTTAGAGTCTTTATAGGTTAATGCTACCCTTTGTGCCGCAGCATACCCCCCTCGTTTAGTTTGAGAAGCGGCTTTTAATATATCGCTGCTGGAGTAAATAACAATTTTAGCATCTTTGTATGGTGTATAAATTTTTAGTATTTTAAAGTTACCACTTTTTAAATCTGCTACAACTTTGGGTACTAAATCATTTACTTGATTTCCGCTAACTACATTTGCAAGAAAAAACGGATGTAATTCTTTAGCATTAGCTTGTAAGCTAACGACTAAAAGCACTATTGTTACAATAAATTTCATATCTTCCTCTTAAAATTATTATTTTGTTTTTATTTATAAGTAAGTAACTGAAATCAATTTCAAAACACCTTCCTTTAGAAAAGCTGAATAAATTCAAGGATATATAAAAGAATATAAATACAACGTATCAGCTTTTAATTACAAGAGTAGTTAAACCAATTTTGTTGTCAAGGGGATTTTAACTATCTAAAAGGAATTTTTAGATATGGGGTAAATGAATCAAAAAAACTCTTTGATTCATTTATAAAACGACTTAAATATATAAACAAATATCAGTTTCACCAGCGAATTCGAAGAATGTCGCAGCTCCACCAAATTCAACACCTTCTAAAAAGTCATTAGGGTCCATATCAAATAAATCAACCGTCATTTGACATGCAACAAACCTTACTTCTGCTTCTTGGCATAATTCACGTAATTCTTCTACGGTTGCAACGCCTTTAGACTTCATTTTGTTTTTCATCATGATGGTCATAATGCTTTGCATACCAGGAATAGCTGTTCCAATTACTGGAAACCACTTATCCATTGCCATAGGCATTGGCATACCTGGGTTACCTAAAGGGCTTACTGAAAGTGATAATTCTTTTTTTAGTAGCTGTAAACCATAAAAAGTAAAGAATATTTCAATATCGTAACCCAGTGCGGCGGCAGTAGAAGATAGAATGAATGGAGGATATGCCCAATCAAGGGTTCCCTTTGTTGCGATGATAGCCATTGATTTTGACATTTTAACCCCCTAAGAGTTTTTAAATAGTATGTATATAACTTAAATAATTATTTATGACTTTTTAATCATAAATACAAATTTTCCACCTTCTTCACCAGACGATAATAATTCATTACCAGTCTGCTTAGCAAAAGCTTCAAAATCTTTTACAGAGCCAGGATCTGTAGCGATTATTTTTAAAACATTGTTTGACTCTAAAGCGCCTAATGCTTTTTTAGCTCTTAAAATAGGTAAAGGACAATTTAGTCCTGATGCATCTAATTCCGAATCGAAATCTGCCATTGTTTACTCCTAATAAGTATTAATAAATATAAAATAATTTTGTGCGACATTTATATGTCATATGCTATGTAAACGCAAGTTATATTCAATTTACTTTTCATCACGTAATTTGACGACCGTCTTATATTTATAAGAGCAAACCCTTATTAATACTTCAAGCCAAATTATTAATTTATTTTGTTAACTCATAACTTTAATTTTTCTTATTCCAGCTTTCTATACCACCTTCTAAACTAAAAACATTATTAACGTAGTTTTTAGCTAAAAACATACAAGCTTGAGCAGACCGCGCACCTGTTCGACAATAAAAAACAATTTTGCCTTTCATCATTCTAATTCTAGATAACTCTAAAGGGATTAAATGCAACGGTATTACGATACTATTTTCAACGCTACCTTGTATTTGCTCATTATGATTTCTCACATCAATCAAATGTACTTCTTCATTTTCAATCCACTTAACTAAGCCCTCCTTATTAATTACATCAACTTTAGACATATACAAAACCTATAGATAAGTTAAAAATTTAATTACATTATTTAGCCCAATAGTAATAAAAATCATTGATATTTATTGATAATCGACTAGAATGTGTCGCGTGTTGCCGGGGTGGTGGAATTGGTAGACACGATGGATTCAAAATCCATTGCTAGTAATAGCGTGCCGGTTCAAGTCCGGCCCTCGGTACCAATTTATAAAATAGATTGATTAATGCTATTTAATTTTTCAACTGGATTTTCTGCAAGAGTGATTGGTCGACCAATTACCAAATAATCTGAACCACACGTTATGGCTTTTTTTGGAGTCATGATTCTTTTTTGATCATCTATACAATCCCCTTCTGGCCTTATTCCTGGTGTAACTGCCAAAAAATCACTTCCAAACTGCTCTTTTAAAAAAACGACTTCGTTAGCCGAACAAACCACACCATCTAAATTACAACGATTCACCATTTTGGCTAAGTTCATTACCTGAGCTGTAGTATTCACTTTTATGCCTGCTCTAACCAAGTCAGAATCATCCATACTGGTCAGAACCGTTACTGCGATTAGCAACGGCCTATTATCAGCCTCATTAAGTGCATTTAAAGCCTCAATCATCATCTTTTCTCCACCAGATGCATGCACATTTACCATCCATACACCCATATCAGCAACCACTCTCATCACCGAAGCCACTGTATTAGGAATGTCGTAAAATTTTAAATCTAAGAAGACATCAAACCCTTTTGCTACAACTTTTTGTACAAAAGACTTTCCAGTAGAACAAAATAATTCTTTTCCAATTTTTAAGCGGCATAAATTAGGAGAAACTTTATTAATAAACAGCCAAGCATCTTCTTCATTATCGTAATCTAAAGCAACAATGATTTTACTACTCACCACTAACACCGTACACAGGTTTGATTACACCCCAATTTTTACAAGTAGGACATTGCCACTCGACAACATTGCTTTTATAACCGCATTGAGTGCATTTAAACTGCGATAACTGCAACAAATAATCGTTTAACATTTTATGTATTAACTCTATAGATTTTTTATTTTTATCCGTGCTATTAATTAGCTCAAACTTAATCCATTCATTTAAAACTCTTAAAGATGGTCGCTCAGTTAATCGTTTTAAAAGTAGGCTTTTTGCATCATTTTCATTTTTTTGAATATGTACATAATTGGTTAATGCGATCAATGCTGACGTGCATGTTGCGTCTGATGCAAACATTTTTAATAATTTTTCTTTATATTTTTTATTATCAAGATTATGAATGCAATAAAAAACAGACTTAATAACTAAGGGTAATAAAGCTTTATCATCTTTTTCAATATGTAAATACACTTCAATGGCTTTTTCATATTGCCCCCTTTTGACAAAAATATCTCCTTCTAAAATGCGCGCCCGAACAGATTTTTTGTCATACGCAAACGCTTTTTGTATGGTTATGTCCATTTTAGCGTTGGTGAAC
The DNA here is from genome assembly GCA_964589575.1 of uncultured Gammaproteobacteria bacterium. Taxonomy (GTDB): domain Bacteria; phylum Pseudomonadota; class Gammaproteobacteria; order QNFE01; family CAZPSE01; genus CAZPSE01. The sequence continues at coordinate 18,854 of CAZPSE010000015.1, forward strand.
GTTTTTAATCCTTCATCTAGCAGTTCACAATAATAATGGGCGATTCGTGGATAATATTTTTTAGTATCGTATTTAGCTAATCGGCATCCAATATCAATAGCTTTTTCCCATTCTTTTTCTTTTTCATATATATCCAATAAATTTATTTCGGATTTTTGAACTAAATTTTTCCCCTCAATCAAATCATTGAACAATCCTTCTGCTCGATCTAAGAGCCCAGAAGACATAAAGTCGCAACCCAGCTCATAAACCACTCTAGCACGTTGCTTAGTGTCTAATTCGGGTTTAGCTAAGATGTTTTGATGCAGTTGTATGGCTTTATCAACCTCTCCTTTACGCCTAAACAAATGGCCTAAAGTTAAATGTAACTCTATCGTATCTGTATCTACATCTAACATACTTAAAAAAAGCTCTATAGCTTTATCTTGTTTTTCATCGAGTAAATAATTAATCCCTTTTAAATAATTAGGATTGATATTTATTTTTTGATTAAGTTTGATTTTTTTAGAAGATTTTCGAGCGACCAACCATCCAGAAACAAACGCAACAGGAAGAAGCAAAAAGAATATTTGTAGCCAGCTATCCATACTTAGAAACTTTAGAATAATTGAAAATAAGAGAACATAAAAACAATTGATTAACTTTTAAAACGCCGGTTAATGAATTAAGAAATAACAAAGCAATCCTTTTTAAATTTATATAAATAATAAGTATAACTATTTATTCAAATCAACTCTTTTTCTAAATTCTTTGCCAGGCTTAAAATGAGGGACATATTTCCCTCTTAACGAAACAGAATCACCTGTTTTGGGGTTTCGACCTGCACGAGGCGGTCTAAAATGAAGACTAAAACTACCGAATCCACGCACTTCAATGCGATCGCCACCAGATAGCGATTGACTCATAAGCTCAAGTATTTCTTTAACTGCTAATTCAACATCTTTAGCAGGCAAATGACTTTGCTCACGGTATATATTTTCGATTAATTCAGATTTAGTCATAATATATCTTAATTTGTTTGAGCCAATGGTAAAGGCCATTGACTCAAAGCACAACTAATTTCTTAAAGAAATTAGGAACTTAGTAAACAATTACTCAGAAGTTCCCATTTTTTCTTTTAGAAGCTCACCTAACGATGTACCTGTATTGCTATCTGTACTGTACTCAGAAAGAACACGTTTTTCATCATCAGAATCTTTCGCTTTAATAGAAAGGTTCAAATTACGGTTCTTTTTATCTACGCCAATAAACTTAGCTTCAACACAATCACCTACACTTAGTACGGTTGTAGCATCTTCAACACGGTCACGAGACAACTCAGATGCACGTAAAGTACCTTCAATACCATCGCCTAAATCTACAATGGCCGCTTTAGCATCTACAGACAATACAGTACCGTTTACAATACTGCCTTTAGGGTTGCTAGTAACAAAGATAGAGAACGGGTCTTTATCCATTTGTTTAACACCTAAAGAAACACGCTCTCTTTCAGGGTCAATAGCTAAAACCATGGCTTCAATTTCTTGACCTTTCTTAAAGTTGCGTACTAGCTCGTCACCGTTTTCAGACCATGACAAATCAGATAAGTGGATAAGACCATCAATACCACCGTCTAAGCCTACAAATATTCCAAAGTCAGTAATAGATTTAATGTTTCCAGTTACTTTGTCATTCTTTTGGAATTTAGCTGCAAAAGATGCCCATGGGTTATCTTGACATTGCTTCATACCTAAAGAGATACGACGACGTTCTTCGTCAATATCTAAAATCATTACTTCGGTTTCTTGACCTAACGTTACAAATTTAGATGGATTAACGTTTTTGTTTGTCCAATCCATTTCAGATACGTGAACCAAACCTTCAACACCGTCTTCAATTTCAACAAAACAACCGTAGTCTGCAATGTTGCTAACTTTACCAGGTACTTTAGTGCCTACAGGGTAACGTGCTGCTAATTCACCCCATGGGTCAGAACCTAACTGTTTAAGACCTAAAGAAACACGATTCTTCTCTTTATCGAACTTTAAGATACGTACTTCAATTTCTGTACCAATTTCAACAATTTCAGATGGGTGTTTAACACGTTTCCAAGCCATGTCGGTAATGTGTAATAAACCGTCAATGCCACCTAAGTCTAAGAATGCACCGTAGTCTGTAAGGTTTTTAACAATACCTTTAACTTTAGCGCCTTCTTCTAGGCTTTCTAATAATGCTTCACGTTCTGCACTGTACTCAGACTCTACAACAGCCTTTCGAGATACAACAACGTTATTACGCTTTTGGTCAAGTTTAATAACTTTAAACTCTAATTCTTTACCTTCTAAATAAGTGGTATCACGAACAGGACGCATATCAACCAAAGAACCCGGTAAGAAGGCACGTACAGTATCAATTTCTACTGTAAAGCCGCCTTTTACTTTACCGGTAATTAAACCGGTAATGATTTCTTCTTGTTCTAGTGCATTTTCTAAAAATGCCCAAGTACGCGCACGTTTTGCTTTTTCACGTGATAATTTTGTTTCTCCAAAACCGTCTTCTACAGACTCTAAGACAACTTCAACCGTATCGCCGATTTCTACTTCGAACTTGTCACCGTCTTGTTTGAATTGGTTTTTAGGGATGATACCTTCTGATTTTAAGCCTGCGCTTACAACAACAAAATCGTTGTTTATATCAACTACGGTACCGATAAGAATGTCACCGACATTCATGTTAGTGGTCGCTAGAGACTCTTCAAACATCTCCGCGAAAGATAAAGATTCAGACATTAAATAAACCTGATAAGAATAAGATTCATGCATTGCATCCGTAAATTACATGAGTTAATTAATAAAGAACGTCTTCATGACATTCGAGTGTTAATTTTTAGGCTAAAGAGCAACGCTTATTTAGAGCTACCCTTACTTTCCCAAAAATCAATAACTTGCGAAACAACTTCGCTAATTGATAAGTTAGAAGAATCAATCTCTAAGGCATCAACTGCGGGTACTAATGGCGAAACACTTCGGTTTCGGTCATTGTTATCGCGTTCTTGTATTTCTTTTACAAGACCCGCCATTATAGCGTCTACGCCATTTTCTTTCAACTGCTCAAAACGTCGTTGCGCCCTAACCTCTGCTGATGCGTTTAAAAAGATTTTTGCGCGTGCATTAGGAAAAACAACCGTGCCCATATCGCGTCCATCTGCTACTAAACCGGGTTTTTGTAAAAAGGCTTTTTGGCGTTGTAATAACGCTTCACGAACTTCTGGAATGGAGGCTATTTTTGAAGCCATAAGCCCCGTTTCTTCTTTTCTTAAGCGATGATTGACATCTATCCCGTCCAGCAACACTTTAACTAAGCCATCATCTTCTACAGAAAAGGATAAATTTAAATTTTTAGCAATGGCTGCAATTTTTTCAATTTCTGTGGTTTTTAATTGGGCTTTTTCTACCGCTAAGGCCGTCACCCTATAAATGGCACCGCTGTCTAGTAACTCAAAGCCTAAATGTTTGGCTAATGCTTTTGCTACTGTGCCTTTACCCGAACCGCTTGGCCCATCTATTGTTAATACAAAACGCTGGTCGTTCATTTAGTTACCCTGTTTAGTTGAGATATTAAGCCCACAATTTTTAGACAGTTGAATAAAGTTTGGAAACGACGTACTGACATTTTCACAATCGTTAATAACTATTTCACCTTTACTAACTAAAGATGCGATAGCAAACGACATAGATATACGATGGTCTCCGTGTGAGGTCACCTGCCCACCTGTGATAGTACTTTTTTTAATAATGATGCCGTCAGAAGTGGCTTTGGCATTAACACCTATTGTATTTAATCCGTCTGCCATTACTTGTATGCGGTCACTTTCTTTAACGCGCAATTCTTCTGCTCCTGTTAATCGCGTAGTACCTTCTGCACAGGCCGCGGCGATAAATAATGCAGGAAACTCGTCTATCGCCAACGGTACTAAATGTTCGGGTATATTTATGCCTTTTAATGGGCTGTGTTTTACACGTATGTCGGCAACCGGTTCGCCCCCTACGGTTTGCTTATTGCTTAACGTTATATTTGCGCCCATTAACTTTAAAATATCTATCACGCCAGTTCGTGTTTCATTAACACCTACATGCTGTAAAGTAATGTCGGCATTGGGGCAAATACTGGCCGCCACCATAAAAAAAGCGGCAGATGATATATCTGCAGGTACATCTACATCACAAGCGGTTAACTTGCCACCACCAACAATACTCATGGTGTTTTTATTGGTTACCACGCGGTAGCCAAAGCCGTTTAACATACGTTCTGTATGGTCACGGGTGATTGCAGGTTCGGTTACTGAGGTAGTGCCTTTTGCGTACATGCCCGCCAATAAAACGCAAGACTTTACCTGAGCACTTGCCATGGGTAAAACATAGTTAATGCTTTGTAAATTATTTGATGGTTTTATAGTGATGGGTGGCGTGCCTGCGTCATTAGTTACTACATTGGCACCCATTAATTTTAACGGCGTGGTTACGCGTTTCATAGGTCGCATACTTAGCGACTTGTCTCCAACTAGTACACTATCAAACTGTTGTGCCGCCATAATGCCACTTAATAAACGCATAGAGGTGCCAGAGTTGCCCACATCTAAAGCTTTATTTGGTTGTTTTAAACCCGACATACCAACGCCGTTAATAATTACTTTACCGTTACTCGGGCCATCAATTTTTACGCCCATTTTTTTAAAAATGCGTAAGGTATTTAGACTGTCCTCCCCCTCTAAAAAACCCGTTACGGTGCTAGTACCTTCTGCTAAGGAGGCAAACATAATAGAACGGTGCGAAATGGATTTATCACCAGGTACACGAAGTGTGCCAGCCATTGTGCCACCGGGTTTTACTATAAATTGCAAATTACTCATTAATGTTTAAACCTGTTTCTAATTTCTTGAGATTTTTTAAAACGTTGTAATAACGCTTCTTCGTCTGACTGTTTAATGGCTTGTTTCATTTTTTCGCATTCTTTCTGAAACACTTCTATGGCTTCAACAAGGGCATCTTTATTGGTCATGCAAATGTCTTTCCACATAACGGGGTCACTTGCGGCTATGCGGCTAAAGTCTCTAAAGCCTCCTGCTGCGTATTTAAAAATGGCTTCGCCCAGTTTTTCTTTTTTGGTGCTGTCTTTCGAGCTAATTTTTATTTCATTTAATGCGTTTACTAAACTAAACGCTAAAACGTGCGGTAAATGACTGGTAGATGCTAATATTTCGTCGTGCTTTTGTGCGTTCATAATCTCTACATTTGCACCACATGCAGTCCAAAGTGATTTGACTTTATCTATCGCTTTTTGTGATGAATCTTTAAGAGGCGTTAAGATAACGCGCTTAGACTCAAACAAAGAAGCTTCGGCTTCTGCCACGCCACTGCATTGTTTACCTGCGATGGGGTGACCTGGAACAATGTTTAAACCTGTTTTAAAAACAGCTAAGGCATCTTTTATAAAACTGCCTTTTACACTGCCTGCATCACTAATAATGCAGTGCTGTTTTAAAAAAGGTTTTATGTTTTCCATTACCGCTTGCATGGCTTTCATGGGTATACACAGCAATACCATATCTGCATTTTGTACGGCTTGTTTGGCATCGGTGCTCCAGCTATCAATCACCTTTAGCTTTTTAGCCAGTTTTAAATTGGCTTCATTTCGGCTGAAACCAACGATGTTTACGTCGACCCCTTGCTGTTTTAATGCCAAAGCAAAAGAGCCACCAATTAGCCCTACGCCAATAACGGTGATATTAAATGGCATTAGCAATTACCCTTTTTAATTATTTTTGACAGACTTTGAATAAATAGCCGGTTTTCTTGATTATTGCCAATCGTCACTCTTAAATAGTCCATCATTTTATAGTTGGCTACTGGCCGTACAATTATGCCGTCGTTTAATAGTGCTTGGTTTAGTTTGACGCAATCTTGCTTAAAACCAATACACAAAAAATTACCCATAGACGGTAAAACCGTACAGCCTAATTGTTTAAGTTCGGCCATTAAATAGGCCTTTCCTTTTGCGTTTTCTGTACAGCTTTTTTGTACAAAACCTGTATCGTCTATCGCCGCTTCTGCCGCTATTTGCGCCAGCAAATTAACATTAAAGGGTTGCCTTACTCTGTTTAAAAAGTCGGCTATTTTACTAGACGATACGCAGTAACCAATACGCAAACCCGCTAAACCGTATATTTTAGAAAAAGTACGTGTGACGATTAAGTTTTCAAATTCATCAACCCAATCTAAAGCATTAACAAAATTATTTTTAGCATCTTCTGGTACGTATTCTATATAGGCTTCGTCTAAAACCACTATTACATTGTTGGGTACGGCTTTTAAAAATAAATACAAATCTTGCTTGTCTACCCATGTGCCTGTTGGGTTGTTGGGGTTGGCAATAAACACCACGTTGGTTTGTTCGTTAATGGCATTTAACATGGCGGTTAAATCATGCCCTAGGGGCATTTCATCACGTTCATCTAAAGCATCTACCACTATAGATTGTGCGCCGACAGATTGTGTGGCAATTGGGTACACTGCAAACGCATATTGTGAAAACACCGCGTTACTTTTATTATTTAAAAAAGCGCGGGCTATTACATCTAAAACATCATTAGAGCCATTGCCAAAGGTAAACTGCGTTTGCTTAAATTTAAAATGTTTGGCGAGTTTTGCACGCAGTTGGTAACAATCCCCTTCTGGGTAACGCGCTACGTGTAATAGCTCTTTTTGTATGGCTTTTATGGCTTTGGGTGATGCGCCGTTGGGGTTTTCGTTAGATGCTAGTTTTATGATTTTTTGCAACCCTAATTCGCGCTTTAGTTCATCTATGGGTTTACCGGGCAGGTATGGGTGCAAATTTTCTATGTGGGGGTTGGCACTAATGGTCATAAAAATTATCTATTTTTTAAATACAAGCCATAGGGTAAGACCCTAAAACTCTAAAATAATCAGAATTATTTTGTAATTCCTTTATCGCTTCTGCTAAGTCTGCGTTGTCTTTATGGCCATCTATATCTATAAAAAACATGTATTCCCAAAGCTCCGTTTTATTGGGGCGCGATTCTATTTTAGTCATGCTGATATTGCGCCGGTATAACGGCTCTAACATGCTGTACAACGCACCTGGCTCATTTTTTGTAGTTAACACCATAGAGGTTTTATCTTGACCGCTTGCGCCTACTTGCTGCTTACCAATAATAAGAAAGCGTGTGGTGTTATTGGCTGAGTCTTCTATTTTTTCTGCCACTATTCTTAAACCATAAATACTGATGGCATCTATAGTGGTAACGGCAGCCGCGCCTGTTTCTTTAGCCACCATTTGTGCCGCTAATGAATTGCTCGATACGGGAATCAAATCTGCATTGGGGTAATGTTGTGCTAACCACATTTTGCACTGACCTAGCGACTGAGAGTGCGAGTAGATTTTCACTATCGCCTCTTTATTGTCTGCCGTGCTTTGCCCTACTGCTAAATTATGATGGATGCGTAAACTCACTTCGCCACAAATATTTAAATCGGTATTGATAAAGGAGTCTAAGGTGCTACTCACCCCGCCTTCGGTAGAGTTTTCTATCGGTACGACACCGTAATGTGCCTTGCCCGATGATACTTCTTTAAAAATTTCGCCTATTAACGATACCGGTATGGTTTTGGCAAATTTACCAAACTGTTTAATAGCGGCAGACTGCGTGAACGAGCCACTTGGCCCTAAGTAGGCAATACGCATGGGTTTTTCTAAGGCTAAGCAGGCCGACATGACTTCGCGTATTAATTGTTTAACGGTGTCGTTTGCCAATGGGCCTTCATTTTTTTGTGCCACCGCGCGTAATACTTGTGCTTCGCGCTCTGGCCGATAGAACAACGCATCGTCATTCGATTTGGATTTAATCTCTGCTACTTTTTTTGCACAACGTGCGCGTTTATTAAAAAGTAAAAGCAGTTCGGCATCGATAGTATCTATCTCGTCCCTTACTTTTAATAATGCATTTTTTTCTTTTGTCATAATTGTCTGTAAAAGAGCCGAATTCGTCGACCCCTTGCTATCCTCTTGCTTTTTTAACCTAAATAACGAACTTTAATTACACCCTCAATTGCAGATAATGCTGTCATTTCTTTATCACTAACAGCTGTCTCTAAATCTATAATGGTATAGGCCATTTTGCCCTTAGACTCGTTTGCCATTTGCATAATGTTTATATTTGCACTACCCAATACATGAGAGATTTTTCCCAAAACATCCGGTGCATTTTCATTAACCAACGTTAACCTATGTTGGGAACAACTCGGTAGTGACAAATTAGGAAAATTGACCGAATTAACCACATTGCCATATTCTAAATAATCTTTAATTTGATTGGCAACCATAATGGCACAGTTTTCTTCGGCTTCACCTGTCGATGCGCCAAGGTGTGGCATGGCTATTACGCCTTTTTTACCTTTTAAAATATTGGATGGAAAGTCGCAAACATAGGCATGAATAATGCCATCTTCAATACCTTTAACTGCGGCGGCATCATCTACAATACCGTCTCGGGCAAAGTTTAAAATTACCACGCCTTTTTTAAGTGACGATAAACGCTGTTCATTAATTAAGCCTGTTGTTGCTTCAATTAATGGTACATGAAAGGTAATAAAGTCTGAGTTGTTTAATATCTCGTCTACGCTTGCCGCTTGCTGAACTGATGATGACATTTTCCAAGCCGACTGGACGGTTAAAGCGGGATCAAAACCGATTACTTTCATGCCTAAAGCGATGGCGACATTGGCAATTTGAACACCAATTGCGCCTAAACCAATAATGCCCAATGTTTTACCGGGTAACTCGTAACCCACATATTGTTTTTTGCCCGCTTCTACTTTTACAATAAGCTCTGCATCGGTTTCATTTAAGGCCGCTACATAATCAATCGCGTCGGGTATGTTTCTACACGCCATTAACATGCCAGATATGACCAACTCTTTTACTGCGTTGGCATTGGCACCTGGCGCATTAAACACTACCGTACCTGCGGCACTCATTTTATCTAACGGGATGTTGTTGACCCCTGCGCCTGCACGCCCTACGGCTAATAAGCTTGCGGGTATGTCCATGTCGTGCATTTTTTGAGAGCGCACTAAAATACCGTCGGGGCTTGTAAACTCAGATGCAACTTCGAACTTGTCTCGTGGTAATAAATCTAAACCTTTTGCCGATATATTGTTAAGCGTTTGAATTTGAAACATAATAATTACCCGTTGGCCTGTGCAAATTTAGTCATAAAATCGACTAAAGCGTCGACCCCTTGCTCTGGCATCGCGTTGTAAATACTGGCACGCATACCCCCTACAGAACGGTGACCTTTTAAGGTAACTAGGCCTTCTTTTGCGGCTTGTTTTAAAAACTCACCGTCTAGGTCTGCATTTTTTAAGGTAAAGGGAATATTCATCCAAGATCGGTATTTAGGCTCTACTGGGTTGGCATAAAAATCTATCGTGTCTATCGCGTGGTAAAGTTTTTTTGCTTTACGTTCGTTTATTTCTGCAATTTTAGTTAGGCCGCCTTGCGCTAAACCCCACTTAAACACCAAACCTGCTAAATACCAACCGTATGTAGGCGGTGTATTTACCATAGAATCGCCGTCAGCTAAGACCTTATAGTCAAACAATACCGGTGCGCCTTCCATTACATTGCCGATTAAATCTTCACGGATAATTACAATGGTTAAACCTGCAGGGCCAATATTTTTTTGCGCTCCTGCGTAAATTACGCCAAATTTACTAACATCTACAGGCCGAGAAAGAATGGTTGATGACATATCTGCAACCAACGGAATGTCGCCCGTTTTTGGAATGCTGTCAAACTCTACACCGCCAATGGTTTCGTTAGGCGTGTAATGCACGTAGGCCACATCGTTTGGTATGTCCCAGTCTGCAATATCGGCAATGGTCGAAAAGTTATTGTCGCTACTGTCACTTATTATGTGTACGTCACAAAAACGCTTAGCCTCGGCAATGGCTTTTTTAGACCATTGACCGGTGTTAAAGTAAGCCGCTTTGGTTTTTCCGTTTAGCAAATTCATCGGAATCATCGTAAATTGGCTACTGGCACCACCTTGTAAAAATAAAACTTTATAATTGTCGGGGATGCTCATCAACTCACGCAAGTCAGCTTCGGCTTGTGCAGCTACCGCCATATAGTCTTTGCCACGGTGGCTCAATTCCATTATCGACATACCTGTGCCATTATAATCAGTCATTTCCGATTGAGCTTGTTGTAGTACTGCCTCTGGCAACATTGCAGGGCCTGCACTAAAGTTATAAACGCGTGACATAGTTTCCTCGTTATTTATTAATAATTTAATTTGTATTTTGTATTTTGTAAAATTCGTTAAAAAGGGCTGTTTTCGTCGACCCCTTGGTATTTAAACTGGCTGGCTGCCATTCATTCCGCTTGTTAAGCCTTGCTGATTCACGATAAAACTGTGAACAAGCAAAGCTTAGCGCTACTTTTGAAACATATCCTTTTGCTCTAAATTCAACAATCGTTTTTTTGTATCTAAACCGCCAGCATAACCGCCTAAACCGCCATTACTTTCTATAATGCGGTGGCAAGGTATAACAATACCAATGGCATTAGCACCGTTGGCATTGGCTACTGCCCTAACGCCCTTTTCATTACCTATATTTTTAGCCAATTGTTTGTATGATAAAGTTGTCCCGAAGGGGACTTTTAATAACCCGTGCCAAACTTTTTTCTGAAAATCACTGCCTAGCAATAACAATGGCAAATCAAACTGGGTTCTATTATGGCTAAAATATTCTTTTAACTGGCTTTTGGTGTTTTCAATGGTATCGCTACCCAGTTCTACAAAATCGGTTTTTAAACTTTTTGATAAACGATTATCTAAGGTATTTCTTGCCTTTCTATAACGGTAATCCAACATGCATAATTGTTGTTGGTAACTGCCAATAATTAACTCACCTGCAATGGTTTTAACGTATTCAATATGAATGCGTTCTTTACTCACTTTCAGGCTCGACCACCGCTTCCACCACGTCTTCATCGTCCGATTCTAAATTGGCGATTTTTTCAACTTCTACCAATTTTTCACCCTCAATCATACGCATCAAACGTACACCTTGGGTATTACGACTAATGACCGATATTTGCTCAACTTCGGTTCTTACTAACGTGCCATTATTAGAAATCATCATAATTTCATCGCCAGACATAACCTGTGCAGAACCTACAACATTACCATTACGTTCTGTTGTTTTAATAGAGGTAACGCCCTGTGTACCACGCGATGTTTTTCTAAACTCGTCAACTTTAGTACGTTTACCGTAGCCGTTTTCGGTAATGGTTAAAATGGTGCCTTCTTCGTTAAGTATTACTAAGCCCACAACTTTATGTTCTGGCTTTAATTTAATACCGCGCACACCACCTGCGGTACGCCCCATAGCGCGTACATTGTCTTCGGTAAAGCGTACAGCTTTACCACCGCTAGAGAACAACATAACCTCTTGCTTGCCATCGGTTAAGGCAACATCTACCAACTGGTCACCTTCTTTAATGTCTAAAGCGATAATGCCAGATACACGAGGGCGAGAGAACTGCGACAAAGGTGTCTTTTTAACCACGCCATTACGGGTTGCCATAAACACAAAATGGTCATCATCAAACTCGCGTATAGACAATATTGCATTAACGCGCTCTTCCTTTTCCATAGGGATTAAGTTAATTAGAGGGCGACCGCGCGAGCCACGGCTGGCGATGGGCAATTCCCAAACTTTACGCCAATAAACCTTACCTGCACTGGTAAAAAACAATAAAGTATCGTGGGTAGATGCGGTAAATAAACGTTCTATAAAGTCTTCGTCTTTCATTTTAGTGGCAGACTTACCACGACCACCACGGCGCTGGGCAGAATAGTCTGACAACGGTTGCGCTTTACAATAACCTGCATGAGACAGCGTTACTACCACGTCTTCTTCGGTAATTAAATCTTCAACCGTTAAGTTAGACTGGTCGATTAAAATTTGTGTTTTACGCTCATCACCGTATTTTTCTATAACTTCCAATAACTCTTCACGTATTACTTCACGCAATCTGTCTGGGTTATTTAAAATCTCTAATAATGCGGCTATTTTCTCTAGCAGCTCTTCGTATTCTTTTACAATTTTAGCTTGCTCTAAACCGGTTAAACGGTGTAAACGTAAGTCTAAAATTGCTTGTGCTTGTGTTGGGCTTAATGCATATTTTCCATCTACCAAGCCGTATTGCGCTTCTAATCCATCTGGTCGAGAACTGCCCGCACCTGTTTGTTCTATCAAAGTGGTTATCATTCCCGCGTCCCATGTCACCTCTAGCAACTGGGCTTTAGCTTCTGCAGGGTTTTTAGATTCACGAATCAGTTTAATAACAGGGTCAATATTGGATAATGCTACGGCTAAACCTTCTAAAATATGCGCACGGTCACGTGCCTTTCTTAGTAAAAACAAGGTTCTACGGGTAACTACTTCACGTCTGTGGGCAATAAAGTAAGAAATAATCTCTTGTAGATTCATGCATTTTGGTTGGCCATTTATTATGGCAACCATATTGATACCAAATACCGTTTGTAGCTGAGTTTGTTTGTATAAATTATTCACTAATACGTCTGGGTTTTCACCGCGACGTAAATCAATAACAATACGCATACCGTCTTTGTCAGACTCATCGCGTAACTCGGTTATGCCATCTATTTTTTTAAGTTTTACTAATTCTGCTATTTTTTCAATAACGCGTGCTTTATTAACTTGATACGGAATTTCAGTAAAGACAACTTTTTGCTTAGCGCCTGCTTCACCTTCTACATGGTGTACAGAACGCATAACAATTTTACCGCGTCCTGTTTCGTAAGCATCTTTTATGCCTTTAGCACCATTGATGATACCTGCGGTTGGAAAATCTGGTCCGGTAATATGCTGCATCATACCCGGCAAATCAATGTCCGGGTTTTCCAAATAAGCCAAACACGTATTAACCACTTCTTTTAAATTATGAGGCGGAATATTGGTCGCCATACCCACCGCAATACCGGTAGAACCATTAATTAATAAATTAGGAATGCGGGTGGGTAAAACTTTAGGCTGAAATTCACTTTCGTCGTAGTTAGGTTCAAAATCAACGGTGTCTTTTTCCAAATCTGCCATTAACTCGTGCGACAGTTTGGTTAAACGGATTTCTGTATAACGCATCGCCGCGGGTGAATCACCGTCTACAGAACCAAAGTTACCTTGACCATCTACCAGTGTGTAACGCATAGAAAACGGTTGCGCCATGCGTACAATGGTATCGTAAACGGCGGTATCGCCATGCGGATGGTATTTACCAATAACATCACCAACCACACGTGCCGATTTTTTATACGGTTTATTAAAGTCGTTACCCAGTTCTAACATAGAAAATAACACTCTACGATGTACCGGTTTTAAGCCATCTCGCGCGTCGGGCAATGCACGCCCTACAATTACACTCATCGCATAATCGAGGTACGATTGACGCATCTCATCTTCGAGATTTACAGGAACTATTTCCTTGGCAAATTCAGTCATTTAAGGGACGATCCTTTATGCTCAATAAAGCCCCAAATAATACCACAAATAGTTACGCATAATCACAATTAGATAGGCAGTACTTTAAGCCCTGCTGTATACGTCAACACCACTAAAATGCAAAAACCCACAAGCCTCCAACTTGGCACAACCCCAAAAAAAGCAATAAACAATTATTTTGCATAATCTCTAGTATAAAAACCTTAGCTTATTTTAATAACGCACCTAACTTACTGCACTATTGCATGTCCCAAGCCTTGCTTGGGACATGCAATAGTGCCTAAAGCACACTTTAAATTAAAAAATATTTATGACATCAATTTATTATTGGCGAGTGCGTTACGAGCAAGGCTCGTAACGAAGTAATTGGCTTGTTACTTATTATCAACATCAACCTATAAAACATCCCTTGATAGATTGAACTACTAACTATATATTGAGTCGCAATCATTTGTAAAAATCATAAAAAAGGCCAACATGGAAACTGCTGTAAAACATTACCAAACTGTACTTAACGATATTGTTGGTGAATGCTCTAAAGTAATATTGGGTAAAGAGCTGCAATTAAAACTTGCCCTAACGTGCATACTTGCCGACGGTCATTTACTAATTGAAGACATACCAGGCGTAGGTAAAACCACCCTAGCCCACACCTTAGCGCACGTTTTAGGTTTACACTACCAACGCATACAATTTACCAGTGACTTACTGCCAGCAGACGTTTTAGGCGGTGCGGTGTTTAATAAAAACACTGCCGAGTTTGAGTTTCACCCAGGCCCTATATTTAACCAAATTGTATTGGCAGACGAAATTAACCGCACCACACCCAAAACCCAAAGCGCGCTGTTAGAGGCAATGGAAGAAAAACAAGTATCTATAGAGGGTAAAACCCGTCCCTTGCCAGAGCCATTTTTTGTTATTGCTACGCAAAACCCTTTGTATCAAATTGGCACTTTCCCTTTGCCAGAATCTCAATTAGATCGGTTTTTAATACGCATCCATTTAGGTTACCCAAACAAAACTGCAGAACGGCAACTGCTTGCCGGTGAAAGCCGTAAAGATTTATTAAAAAATATGGCCACGCTGTTACCTTTTGACGAGTTGATAAAAGCTCAAAATACCGCAAAAAAAATCACCGTGTCTGAGGCCATTTTAGATTTTATACAAGACATTATTTACACCACACGAAATGACGAAACCTTTACCTTAGGTTTATCTCCTCGCGCAGGTTTGGCCATAGTAAGTGCCGCAAAAGCATGGGCAATGCAAGAAGGCAGAACGTTTGTTATACCAGAGGATGTACAGGCGATATTGCCCGCCGTTGCGGGGCATAGAATTGTCAATAGTGAATCTACCGTTGAAGAGGCCAATGCCAAAATTGAAGAATTGATAAACAAAGTGGCTATCCCTTAGCTGCTACACAATAAATATTTAAAGTATGTTATCAACACTACGCAATAAACCATTGTTTAAAAGGGTTTTTCACCCTATGCAATGGTTTATGAGCCGATTACCTAAAGACCCTAACCATATTATTTTAAGCCGTAAACGTATTTACATTATCCCCAGTAAATTAGGCTATTTATTTGCCATTATGCTAATTGTTATGTTGTTGGCCTCTATAAATTACAGTGCCAGTTTGGGTTTTATGCTTACTTTTATTTTGGCTAGTATGGTGTTGGTTATCATGCTGCACACGTTTAAAAACCTTCGCCATTTGCATATCAAACTCGATAAGGCAAAAAACGTGTTTGAGGGAGAGAATTTGCAGTTTCCTGTTACCTTGTCTAGCGAAGATAATAGCCATTTTTATTCTTTATTTATTCGTTGCTCTCACTTTATTAGCCAACCCCTTAATTTAAGACCGCTCGAAAAAGACCAATGCAAAATTAGCTTATTGGCCAGCAAGCGTGGCGAAGTGATGTTTCCTCAGTTTCGTATTTTTACCAGCTTTCCCTTTGGGTTGTTTTACAGCTGGACATTGGTCACGCCCAATAACAAAACATGGGTGTACCCTAAGCCGTCTAATAAGGCCATTCCCCTGCCAGAAAGCCAAGAAACCAGCACCAGCGAACATAAAGGCAGTAAGCTTGGCCGTGGCACGGATGATTTTCATGGTATGCGCCCTTATCAAACGGGTGACTCTTATAAAAACATTGCTTGGAAAAGTTACGCTAAAGGGCAAGCCTTGCAAAGCAAAGAATTCGTCAGCGAAATCACCTCCGACCTTTGGTTAGACCAAAACCACTTACAGTTCATCGCCATAGAAGACAAACTGTCGCAACTGTGCCAATGGATTTTAGATGCCCACCAGCAGGGTTTAAGTTACGGCTTAAAACTAAAAACAGAAACCATCAACCCCGGTAAAGGTTCTGCGCATCGTCAATTATGCTTAGAGGCATTGGCAAGGTATCCGCATGCCTAAGCCACTATTTAGCCACTATCTTTGGGTTGCCGCCTCACTAACGTTGGCATTTATTCCTTTTTTTAGCGAGTTACCCATTTGGATTTTGTTATCTATGGTGGTACTTATCGCCACCCAACTTAAATTAAAAAGCGACTATAAACATTGGTATAAAGGTTTATTGCCAATACTGGTTGTTGCTTATACCTACGGTATTTATTTACAAGCAGGTAAAGTTGTTGGGCAAGACGAGGCGGCAATATTATTAGTTACTATGCTGACTTTAAAATTTTTAGAATCTAAAAACGTTCGCGACTTAAGTTTGGTTATTTTTATCACCTTTATACTCACACTTGCTAAGTATTTGTATTCGCAAAGTTTGTTAACTGGCGCGTTTATGCTGTTTTTAGTTTGGTTTAACGGTGTTGCATTAATATCTATAAATTCAAATAGATATGGGGCTAACTTAAAGTACAAAGCTAAGTTAAGTTTGCAAATTTTAGTGCAATCTATACCTGTTATGCTTATTTTATTTGTATTGTTCCCACGTATTAGTGGGCCATTATGGGGCATACCAAATAGCGACGACAGTGCCGTCACAGGCATAAGTGAAAGCATGTCACCTGGTAAATTTTCTAACCTAACCAAATCTGCCGAGGTCGCTTTTAGAGTCAAGTTTGAAAGTGAAATACCGCCAACCAATAAACGCTATTGGCGTGGTCCTGTATTATGGCAATACGATGGACGCACATGGACGCACGGTAGACGTTCTTATACACAACAAGCCACTGTTAACGCCATCACCGCCCCCATTAACTACACCGTTACCTTGCAACCCACAGGGCAAGATTTTTTATTTACTTTAGACATGCCGACAAAAATTGTCAAAGACGCGCTGGTGAATCAAGAGTTTCAAATTATCAGTAAAGAAAAAATTAATGCCGTTACCCAATACAAAGCAAGCTCGGCACTAGATTACACCATCAACACCAACCTGCCATTTGACCATTGGCAGTTTGAATACGGAACAGATTTACCCGAGGGGTTTAACCCAAAAACCATTGCCTATGGCGAATCACTTAGAGAAAAATACGATTCTGACCAATTAATAATAAATGCAGCACTAAAAAACTTTAGTAATGACGATTTTTATTACACCCTAAACGCGCCCAAACTAGGCAGACACTTTGCCGATGACTTTTTATTTAAAAGCAAACGCGGTTTTTGTGAACATTACGCCAGCACGTTTGTAATAACCATGCGCGCCGCAGGCATACCAGCAAGGGTAGTTACCGGCTACCTAGGTGGTGAAATAAACAACAGCACCGACGAACCCTACATGATTATAAGGCAGTCGGACGCGCATGCATGGGCAGAAGTATGGTTGCAAGGCAAAGGCTGGGTACGTGTAGACCCAACAGGAGCTGTTGCCCCAGAACGCATAGAAGAAGGTATAGATGCCGCCTTACCCGCAGGTGAAGGACTGTCGATATTTTCTCGTAAAGATTTTGGGCTGTTAAAACGCGTGCAACTAATGTGGGATGCCGCCAATAATAACTGGGACTATTGGGTACTGGGTTATGGCCCCGAAAACCAGAAAAAACTTTTAGACAACTTTGGGCTTAAATGGTCATGGCAAGACATGATACTGGCCATCATGGCATTCACCTTTGCCTCTATCGCGATTGTGTTTTTATTTTTGATGGTACAGACCAGACAAACCACACCCGACCCTGCCTTGCGACTGTATAAAACCTTTTTAAAGAAGTGCCGTAAAAAAGGCGTAACCATAAAAAACAACGAAGGGCCAAACGACTTTGCACAACGTGCTAGTGAAATACTAAATGAACAAGCGCAGTTGATACAAACTATTTGCAATGCCTACCGAGACATTAGGTATGCCAACCGATACAACAAAGATAATTTAAAAAACTTGAAGCAATTGATTAAAGC
>CAZPSE010000016.1:0-36196 GCA_964589575.1 uncultured Gammaproteobacteria bacterium
ATTTTACTCCACGATTTTGTTTTTTCTATTACCACAATCGTTATACCTTTAGTAAGTACTGTTACAATTTTTGATTTTGGGTTGGGGCTTTGCCTTACGTTAGCGCGGTCTACTTTTACTTGATATTGCGGATTAAATAATTCATATTCTTCGATGGAAATTTCTAATAAATATTCTTCTACATATTTATTATTTAACATTCTTTTTACCGATATTTTCGATTCTTCATGCCCAGCTCTTGCACTTACTAGGTAAGCATCTATCGCTTTTCGGCTATCGCGCCTTACGCCTGCACCCAGCTCGTACATTAGCCCTATTGAGTAATCGGCTTCAAGATTGCCTTGTTTGGATGATTTGTGCCAAAGTTCTAGGGTTTTTTCGTCGTTTATTCTTATTCCGTAGCCGTTGTGGTACATCCAGCCTAGTAGGTATTGCGCTTCTGCATTGCCGTTATTAGCTAATGGGTTAATTAAGCAATAAGCTTTGGCAAAGTCGCCGTTTTCCATGTGTTTGGTGGCTTGCAGTATGTCGTCTTTATCAAAAGCCAATACATTGCTTGAAATTAATATGACCGTTGCTATTAAACTATTTTTCAGCCACCAAAAAGGCAATCCAGCTGTCGTATTCTTCTGTGTTGGTTGTTGCTTTATATTCATCTAGTGCTTCCCCAGTTTCTTCGTCTAAGGTTTGTACGTAAAATGTGCTTTTTTTAAAACCGGCTTCTGCCAAAACTTCTTGTAGCTCTTTTGCTCCCCATACACGCCATCGGTACGAAAAGGCTTTGTCTATGCGCGACCCATCTTTAAACTCAAAATGTATATAACATTGCATATCTTGCGTTAGGGAGTTGTATCGTGCTTGGTCCCAAATGTAATAAAAGCCTTCACATTCGCGTTTTTCTTCTTGTACATTATGGGCTTCATGGCCACCAAATGCATCTAAAAATAATATGCCGTCTTCTGCCAGTGATTCTTTACATTGCTTAAAGTATTGTAATAAATCAAACCGTGTTTGAAACATCCAATAACTAAAATTAAATGCTTGAATAATATCGTATTGTTTGTTGATAACTTCGCGTACATCTTGTACATAAAAACGTAACCGCTGGTATTCATCGTCGGTTAAATCATTGGCATTATTGATTTTTCCCCAGTCGATAACCGACTCATCAAAATCGACTGCGTCGGCAAAATTATCAGGGTGTTTTTTGACCCACTCTACAGACGATAATGCGGTGCCCGAAAAATCTTCTTTCATGCGTCTTGCAGGTCTATTACGTATAGATTTAAATGTGGATTCTATAAAATCTAATTCAAAATCTACACCTTGAACGGAGTTTTGATATAACCAATGTTTGTCGGCTTCTGCTGCTTCTGTCATTAGCTTTTAATGCCTTTACCGGTATTTAATAAGTGCAACGCAAATAAGGTTAAGGCTACCCAAAAGGCAAAAATAATACCTAATGCATACCAATGTGGAATATCACTAACACCTAAAAAGCCGTATCTAAATACATTTACCATATATAAAACTGGGTTAAATAAGGATGCGTCTTGCCAAAATTCTGGCAGTAATTTTATCGAATAAAATATGCCACCTAAGTAGGTTAATGGCGTAAGGATAAACGTTGGCACAATGGATATATCATCAAACGTGCGCGCATATATGGCGTTAATTAACCCTGCTGTTGCAAATAGTGCAGAGGTTAAAAAGGCCACAAACACCATAATAAAGGGGTGTTTTATAGGTATATCTACAAAGAAAAGTGCCACTACTGATACCGACAAACCAACCATTAAACCACGTACAACACCGCCACCAACATAACCTGCTAAAATTAACCAATTAGGTATCGGGGAAATCAACAGTTCTTCTATACTGCGTTGAAATTTTGAGCTAAAAAAAGAGGTCACTACATTTGCGTATGAATTGGTAATAATGGTTAGCATTATTACCCCTGGGACAATAAATTCCATGTATCCATAACCGTCCATTTTTCCTATTCGGTCGCCCATTAAGCCACCAAATATTATTAAATATAAACCAGTTGTAATAACTGGTGGTAGCAATGTTTGCACCCAAATACGTGAAAAACGCAGTATTTCTTTTCTTAATAACGAGTAAAACGCAATGGCATAATTGGTATTGTTCATTTGTTTTTCTCGCCGACTAAATCCATAAATACTTGTTCTAGGCGATTGGTTTTATTTTTCATACTTTTAATGTGAATTTTTTGTTGGTCTAAAGCGCAAAACAAGGTGTTGAGTGTTTGGCTTTTTTCTATCGCTACTTCAATGCTGCCGTTTTTACCTAATGTTAAGTTGTACCCTTTTACAACGGGTGCTGTTTCAAACTGGCAGTCGGTATCTAATACAAAGTGTTCTACATTTAAACGGCTTAACAAGTCTGATATTTTTCCAGATTCTGCAATGACCCCATCATTAATAACGGCAATATTACGGCATAAAAATTCTGCCTCTTCGAGATAGTGCGTGGTTAATATTATGGTCGTGCCTTGTTCATTTATTCGGGTTAAAAATGCCCACATGGAGCGCCTAATTTCTATATCTACCCCTGCGGTTGGTTCGTCTAATATTAATAGTTTTGGATTATGCACCAAGGCTCTGGCTATCATTAATCGTCGTTTCATACCGCCAGACAGTTCGCGCGGTATGTCTCTTTTTTTATCACTTAAAGACAGTAAGTCTAATAATTCATCTGATTTTTTTTTGGCTTGTTTTCTACTAATGCCGTAAAAACCGGCTTGGTTAATAATAATTTCTTCTATTGGCTCAAAAACATTAAAGTTAAATTCTTGCGGTACTAAACCTATTTGTGCTTTTGCTTGGGTTGCTTGGGTTTTTACGTCATAACCAAAAACGTTAACCTCGCCAGATGTTTTATTAACTAACGAGCTGATAATGCCAATCGCGGTAGATTTACCGGCTCCGTTTGGGCCAAGCAGGGCAAAAAAGTCGCCCTGCTCTACTTCTAAATCTATTCCTTTTAGGGCAACCACACCATTAGCGTATTCTTTTTTTAAATTTTTTATGGATAACGCATTCATTAGTTTATTACGATGTTATTTAAATTAATTAGTTAAGGAAGGCCTGATTAACTGGACTTTCAAACTATTAGCGTTAAGCATTGCTCGTTTTGGTGTAGTTGCTTCGGGCATCCTGCCCTCGGTGCTACGCACGTCGCTATCGCGCCCCAAATCGTTCCTGACGATTTAGTCAAAACTATCGAGACTTACAAGCAGAAGGTGATAATGTTATCTGATATTGTTCCAATAGCCCGCTTGATACTAATTTGTACGGAACAAATTGGGGAGCGACAGCGACGTGCGTAGCACCGAGGGCCATGATGCCTGTAGCAACTACCTTGCTAGTTCACGATAAAACTGTGAACAAGCAAGGCTTAGCGCTATTAGTATAATGCCAATGTTTATATATTGACCAAGATTAAATTTTTAACCATGCTCAATCCAGTTAATCAGGTCTTCCTTAAGGCTGGTTGGAGTTTTTACAAGACAGATGACTAAAATATACCACCAAAAAATCGCTTTAAAACAGGCTATTTCGTTGCCTACAGGGATGTAGGCAACGAAACACCCTCTTTTTAGGATTTTATTTTTTCTTGTAATGTTTCATCAAACGACGTTTTTTATTAATTTGTCGGTTACTTAATTGATTTTTTTTATCTTTAAATGGATTATCTGAACCTCTAAACTCCACTCTTAATGGCGTGCCTTTTAACTTTAAGGCTTTCATAAAGTAGTTAATTAAATAACGTTTATAAGTTTCTGGCACAGCAGACGTTTGATTACCATGGATAATAATAATCGGTGGGTTCATACCACCTTGGTGTGCATATTTAAATTTACTGCGCCTGCCATTACTTAGCGGTGGCTGATGTTGAATTTGTGCGTCTTCTATTAGCCCCGTTAAGCGGGCAGTGTTAAAACGGCTCATCGAGGCATTATAAGCATCGTTAACCCATTTTAATAAATATTGTGTACCTGTTCCTTTTAATGCAGAAATCATGCGTATATCTGCAAAGTCTGTAAAGACTAAACGGCGATCAATTTCTGCCTTAAACCATTTTTTTTGGTCTTTGGTTGCGGCATCCCATTTATTGGCTAAAATAACTAATGCACGGCCACTTTCTACCACGTATGACAGCAAATGTAAGTCTTGTTCACCTACGTCTTGGCATGCGTCTAACACCATCAAAACCACATTACTTTCATCAATAGCTTGCAGGGCTTTTATCACAGAAAATTTTTCAATAACTTGTTTTACACGGCTGCGTTTTCTTACACCTGCGGTATCTATAATGGTGTAGTCTTTATCGTAATGTTTAAAAGGGATGTAAATACTGTCGCGCGTTGTGCCTGGCATGTCCATTGCCAATACCCGTTCTTCGCCAATTAATTTATTAATTAATGTAGATTTTCCTACATTAGGTCGTCCAATCACAGCGATTCGAATACTGTTTAAATATTCTTCTGAAAAGGTTAAAACTTCTGCATCGTATTCGTCTAATGCTTTGTCTATCATTTGCACTACACCACGCCCTTGTGATGCAGCTATTGCCATGGGTTGACCAATACCCAGTGCGAAAAAGTCTATCATGGCTTCTTGTTCTGACAAACCATCAATTTTATTGACAATGACTAATGTTTTTTTATCAAACTTTCTTAAATATTCGGCTATTCGATAATCTTCTGCTTGTATCCCTTCTCTGGCATCCACTATAAAAAATATGCAGTTGGCATCTTCAATGGCAAGCTCAGTTTGCCTGGCCATTTTAAAGTCTAAAGCTTCATCTTCACCATTTAAACCACCGGTATCAATAACAATAAAATCTTTATCACCGAGTTTTCCATTCCCGTATTTACGGTCACGTGTTAAACCTGGAAAGTCTGCCACAATGGCATCACGCGTTTTGGTTAAACGATTAAAGAGTGTTGATTTGCCAACATTGGGGCGGCCAACTAAGGCGATAACTGGTTTCATATGGGTATTTTATAAAGAGAGTGAAGTTAAATAACTTCCTAGCGATTGTACATAAATGTGATTGTTATTCACTACTGGGGCGACATTAATTCCATAAACATCTAAAAATTGTCTGCCAATAATGTCGCCAGTATTGGCAGACAATACATGAACATAACCTTCAATGTCGGCCACCAATAAATGTTTACCTAATAAACCTGGCATGGTGGTTTGGCGATAAAGCAAACCTTCTTGTTTCCAGACTTTTATGCCTGTATCTTTACTAATTGCGACAATATTGGAGTTTTTATCACTGATAAACAATAATTCTTTATTGCCAGCAATGCCAGTGTAAGACGATTGTTTAACTTTCCATACCAGTTGCGCCGTTTTAATATTCATTTTACTTAGCATGCCATCTGCTCCAATAAAATACACAAAACCTGCATCAACTAACATTTGGCTATCAATATCATTAATTCTATCTAGCTCTGTCAAGCCTTTGGCTTCGCTTCGCAAACTTTCCCAAAAAGCTTTTCCATCTACAGGGTTTATAACGGCTAAATAACCATTATCAAAACCGATTATTATACGGTTATCATCCAAAATCATATCAGAACTGCCATGAGACGATAATACAGGGGTGCGCTGTTGATACGTCCATTGCAAAGCACCATCAAATAATGAATGCGCAGAAATTTTACCCACTACCGACCTTATTAGAACTTTGTCTTTTAAAAACAGTGGCTTAACGGTTATTGAGGTTTTTAAATTATGCGTCCATTTATGTTTAAAATCACTATTCGTATAGGCGATTATTTTGCCATCTAACGTGGTAACAATAATTAATTTACCATTGCTTGCGATAGAACTGGTTTTAAGCCCTAACTGTTTTTGCCACAATAGCTTTCCAGTTTTATCAACTGCATTAATTTCACCCGCGGTATCAACCGTGTAAATAACATTATCAAACACAAACGGTTGAGCTTTTTGTGTATGGCGGTTATCTGGTGTACCAACGCCAACATTCCATTGGCTTATTAGCTTTATTGGGTTGCTTATTTCTGTTAATGGTTGCGGTTTATGAACAATTTCTCCGCCACCGCATGCGGATAAAAATAAAACCAATAAAGGATATAAAAAGAGTTTTAACATAATTTTTTAAACAGCTAAGTCGTCCATTTTCATTTCTATGGTGGTTTTTCTTTCACCATCATTTACGCTTATTAACGCTTTTGCGTATGCTTGTTTGGCTTTTTTAAACTTACCCATTTTAAAGTATGCATCACCACGTACTTCTTCAATGTCTGCCAAAACTTGTTCACTAAATTTATAATCTAGCGTACTTAACGCCTCTTCATATTTGTTTTGAGCAATTTGCACCCGCGCCAAACGTATACGCGCAACACTGGCTAAATCTTCTGGTGCATTATCACTAGCCCATGTTAAAAATTTAGCGGCATCGTCTAAATTGTTTTTTTCTATACTTACTTTTGCTGCCAACATGCTGCTTAAAACCGCGTAATTACTGCTAGAAAAATCATCGGTTAGTAATTTAGTCATATCTAAAACCACATCATTTTGGTTTAACCTTATTGCAGCTAATGCACGTTCATAGTGAAGTGATGCATCTTGTGATTGAGTTACTTGATGACCTTGAAACATTTTCCATCCAAATACGACAAATCCACCTAATAAAACACCCGTAACAATTGCGCCACCATTCTTTTTCCACCAAGCTTTAATCGCTTCGAGTTGTTCTTCTTCTGTATCGTAATCTGCCATTTTTATTGTTTCCTGTTTAAGGGTTCAAAAAAGCCACCAACTGATCCAAATGGACAAGCTCTTGGTCTTTTCGTTCTTTTAAGTTTTTCACACTAACGGTATTGTTTTGCACCTCTTGCTCGCCAACAATTAGGGCAATAGTCGCACCTGATTGGTCCGCTTTTTTAAACTGACTTTTTGCGCTTCCTGCACCACAATTCACCATCACCTTTTTGTCTTTAAGTTCACTGCGCAGTTTTTCTGCAACATTCATAGCATAAGATTGGTTATCTTGCCCCATTACCACCACATAAATATCCGCTTGCGTTCTAATTTGCGGGGGGTTCAGCTCTTCTACCAAAGATAATAACCGTTCTATACCCATCGCAAAACCAGATGCAGGCGTTTCTTTACCACCTAATTGTTTCACTAAACCATCGTATCGACCGCCTGCACAAACCGTTCCTTGCGCGCCCAGTTTGCTAGTAACCCATTCAAATACTGTTTTAGAGTAGTAATCCAGCCCTCTAACTAAGCGCGTGTTAATACGGTACTTTATGTTTGCTGCATCTAATAACGCTAGTAATGTATCAAAATGCTGTTTAGATTCGTCATCCAATTCATCTATTAATTTTGGTGCCGCTTCTATCATATTTTGCATTTTAGGGTTTTTACTATCTAAAATGCGTAATGGATTCAAATGTAAGCGATTTTTTGCTTCTTCATCCAACAGCTCTAAGTGTTTTTCAAAATAGGCTATCAACTTATCTCGATAGACTTTTCGGCATTCACTGCTGCCCAAGCTATTAATTTCTAACTCAACATGTTCGTATATACCCAGTTCTTTCCAAAACCGAGCGGTCATCATTATTAATTCTGCATCAATGTCGGCACTGGCGATACCAAATGTTTCTACACCAATTTGATGAAATTGACGGTAACGGCCTTTTTGTGGCCGTTCGTGTCTAAACATGGGGCCCATATACCAAAGGCGTTGAATTTTATTGTGTAACAACCCATGTTCTATGCCAGCCCTTACACAACTTGCAGTGCCTTCTGGTCGTAAAGTTAAACTGTCGCCATTACGATCCGCAAAAGTATACATTTCCTTTTCTACAATGTCGGTTACTTCACCTATAGAGCGTTTAAACAATTCTGTTTTTTCAACAATCGGCATACGAATTTCTTGATAACCGTATTGTTGAATCACTTTTTGTATGGATTGTTCAAAAAACTGCCAGAAAGCAGAATTTTGAGGCAGCACATCGTGCATGCCCCTTATAGAGGTTAATTTCATGTTTCTAAATCTATTACCAGCGTTTCTTTTTTAGATTGCCTAGGGACAGAAGATTCAGACAAACCATCTTTACTAATATCAAAACGAGAAATTCCATTTGATTGTGTATAAACACTAAAATCGACTACTTGTCCAAAATATTCTATTATTACCGCATTTGAACGACCGATAATGAGCTTGTAGAATTCACTATCGGTAAAATATTGCTGTTCACCTTTAGCTAAAACCCCACTAAAAATACGTTTGTTTTCATTGTTACTTATTTCCATCCACGAATTCTCATTCGCTATTATCAACAAGCCGTTTTTATAATCTGTCTCAGTATTTATTATTTCTCCATCTATTGCGATTTCAACAACGTCCGGCACCATTTTTTCTAGCTGTTGTTCGCTATTTTCAACGTCATCCGTGTTTTCTAATGGCAATGATTCTTCAGATATTGCTAATGCTTCGGTTTCAGGTTCTTTTACCTTGTATTCATCGTTTTGTTCAATTGCATGCTCATTTTTTAAACTGTCGCCTATCGCCGTTACGTCCATGTTTGCACCAAAACTTTTATCTGTATTTTTTTCAGTAGTATTAAAAGAAAAAAACATTAAAACAAGAACAATAATAATAATAACCGCAAGTGATATTTTGAAGTTAGGTTCAAAATTAAACTCGTTTTTGGTTTTGTTTTTAGCAATTTCAATCACTACTTCTGTTTCATCTATGTCACTAAAATCTTTAATTAAATTTTCAGGTTCAATTTGAACAAACTTTGCATAAGTTCGAATATAACCTTTTACAAAAACGGCACTGGGCAATTTTGTTTCGTCCATTTCTTCTATGGACTCAATAATGCTTTTATTTAAATTTAGTTCAGCTGCAACTTCTTCAATACTTTTTTGTAATGAAACACGTGCAGATTTTAACTTTGATCCATAAATTTTTGTTCGTGAATTTGATGCCTTAGAGTTTTCGTTCATTTTCTTTTTTTATTAGTTGTTGTGTTTCTTTTGATTCGGGAAAACGATATTTTAATTTAAATGCATATTCGTGCATTAAATGCCTATTTTTGGTTTTTTCGGCTATTTTGTGTCCTAACCATAATGATGCATTATGCTTTTTAACTTGTTTATGGTATTCAACAATATCTGCTTCTGCTTTTTCAAATTCACCTTGATGCAAATAACTCTCGGCACGGTAAAAATAATTAGCAGAATAACGCTTGTTTTTAAGTAACGATTGCGTGAAATAATTAATGGCAGAAAAATATTGTTGTTCGTCAAAAACACAAATACCGGCATTAAAATATGCATACTCTGGCGTTGGATAAAAAACATCTTTTGTGGCTTTTAAAAATGACAATTCTGCTTTTTTTGTTTTGCCACTTTCACATAAAAACACACCGTATTTATTCAATACTCTAGAATCATTTGGCGCTAATTGTAGTGAAATATCAAAATGTTTTTCAGCCTCTACGCTGTTGCCTACTTGACCTAATAAGAAGCCATATATACCATGCGCATAGGCATTTTTTGGGTTTTGATTTAGCGCTTTTAGTAATTTACTTTTAGCTTTTTGAACAAAACCTTTGGACAAATAAGCGGCCCCTAACGAAGCATTGTCTTTAGATGCATTAACCATATTAAGGCTAACTTTATTAGACGCACAGGCGCTAATAAATAAGCTAATTAATATGACAACAACTGTTTTTTGCATCTAAACGATAAAACTGAAAGGTAAAAGCCCATTGTAGCACTAATTAGGGCTCAATAATGGTACCAAAACGCGGGCTAGAAAATTTAACATGGCGGCGACTTTTGTCGTTCACTTTGCCTGCTAATTGCCCGCAAGCGGCATCCACATCTTCACCGCGTTGTTTGCGTAACATGGTGCGTATTTTTGCTTTATTTAATATGTTTTGAAAGCGTAACACTTGGTTTTCATCCGAACTAAAATAGCCACTATCTGGAAATGGGTTAAACGGTATTAAATTAACTTTACACGACATGTTTTTAATCAGTTTTACTAATTCGCGCGCATGCTTATCTTGATCATTAACGCCCTTTAATAATACGTATTCAAACATGATGTGTTTTTTTCTATCGTCGCCTTGCAAGTAATAATTACAAGCGTCCATTAGCTCTTGTATGGGGTATTTTTTATTTAGTGGTACTAACTCTTGCCTTAAGGTGTCCGTAGCAGAATGTAACGACACGGCAAGGCTGACATCTATATCATCGGTGAGTTTTTTTATAGCCGGCACTACACCTGCTGTACTAACTGTTACCCGTCGTTTACTAAAACCAAAGCCTAAATCGTCTAGCATTACTTTTAGCGCAGTAACGACATTTTTGTAATTTAGTAATGGCTCGCCCATCCCCATCATTACGACATTGGTAACTTGTTGTAACCCTTTACGTTTTAAATAAAGGTTTACTTGATAAATTTGGCCGATAATTTCTGCGCTGGTTAAATTGCGATTAAAACCTTGCCGTGCTGTTGAACAAAATGAGCAGTCTAAAGCACAACCAATTTGCGATGATACGCACAACGTTGCGCGATTAGATTCGGGTATGTATACGGTTTCTACTAAATTTTCACTGTCGGCGGTATTCGAATTTAAATCAAATAAAAACTTTACAACGCCGTCTTTAGCTACCTGAATTTTTGTAGCGTCTAAACCTTCTACACAGGCGTTTTCATTTAGCCATAACCGTGTAGCTTTTGATAAGTTAAGCATTTCATCAAAATCACTTATTTGATGATGATATATCCACTTCATTACTTGTGTCGCACGGAAAGCTTTTTCACCATTTTCGGTAAAATAGTTTTTAAGTGCTTCTTGGTCGAATGATAGTAAGTTAGTTTTTTGCATTTTTTATTTTATTAATCTGGAACAATGTGTTCGCTAACGATAGAGCGTTAGTACAAGGCATTTCTGATCGAAAAATGTGAGCATACGCCTAGTATGTGACCATTTTGATGAGCAGTAATCACGCTCTAGCGTTAGCGAACCCGTTATTCGCGTTCTTCCATCCATGCCGATTGTATCGCTTCTAAAATTTTCTCATTAGAGTTTTCTGGCTTATCATCAAAATGCTCTAACGCCATTACCCATTTATGCAAGTCGGTAAAACGTATAAATGTAGGGTCAATATCTGGGTGTTCATCATGAAGATCAATTGCGATGTCTAATACATCTATCCAAACGTATGCCATATTATTTTCCTAATGAGATTCTGAAACCATATTAATATTGTATTTTGGTATTTCTATTACCAAATCTTTTTCGCCGATTACTGCTTGGCAACTTAAACGTGAATCTGGATCCAGCCCCCATGCTTTATCTAACATATCATCTTCTAGCTCTGTAGATTCTTCCATAGAATCAAACCCTTCCATAATAATGACATGACAGGTGGTACAGGCGCATGATTTTTCACAAGCGTGTTCTATATCAATTCCATTTGCTAATGCTGCATTACAAACGGTCTCACCTGTTTCAGCTTCAAAGGTTAGTCCTTCTGGGCACATGGTTTCGTGGGGTAAAAATATTAATTTAGGCATTTTTTGTCTCGTTAAAATTCATCTACCGAATGACCGGCCATCGCTACTTGCACGCTGGCATTCATCCGTCTAGCGACATAAAATTCGCTAACTTTTTCTAGTTGTTTCATTTTTGTATTTAACTCATCACCATCGGTTCCTTTTCTGGCAATGATTAATTCATCTTTTGCTTTTTCGATAGTGGCAAATTCTTCATCATTTAAGTAATGTTTACCGTCATCTTTTAATGCGCTTTCTATGGCTTCTATTACTCTATCTGCGTCTACTTGGGTTTCTCTAAATTTTCGCCCGTCCATGTCGTCTTTTGCAAATTCCATAGAATCGCGCAACATGCTTTCTATTTCTGTATCTGACAAGCCATAAGATGGCTTTACATCTACCGTTGCCTTTACACCTGTTGATGTCTCCTGCGCACTGACGGCCAATAAACCATCGGCATCTACCTGAAAGGTTACTTTTATTCTGGCAGAACCTGCAACTAATGGTGGTATACCCCGTAACTCAAAACGGGCTAATGACCTGCAGTCTTCTACTAATTCACGCTCTCCTTGCAGTACATGAATAGACATGGCCGTTTGGCCGTCTTTATAGGTAGTAAACTCTTGCGCACGTGCAACAGGGATGGTGGTATTACGTGGAATGACTTTTTCTACTAGGCCGCCCATGGTTTCTAAACCTAATGACAATGGGTTAATATCCAGTAATAACATTTCATCATCGGGCTTATTACCGGCTAATACATCTGCCTGAATGGCGGCACCTATGGCCACCACTTCGTCTGGGTTTAAATCGGTCAATACATTTTTATTAAAAAAAGCCGATACGGTTTCACGCACACTTAATACGCGGGTTGAGCCGCCTACCATCACAATGTCATCTATGGCATCTTTGTCTAAACTTGCATCGCGCAATGCACGCCTTAGCGGCAGCAATGTTTTTTTAATTACCGGTGCAACAATTTCATTAAGTTGCTCCCTAGAAAGGGCTAAATCGTCGACCCCTTGCTTACTGTCCATTATCGAAGCCAACTTAATAAGGGTGTTTTTTTGATTGGTTAACGCTTCTTTTGCCTTTCTTGCCAGTATTTTTAGGTTTTCTGATAATGCCACATCATTTTCAGTGCTTAAACCCGCCTGCTTTACAATCCACTCTACAATGGCTAAGTCCATATCGTCACCGCCTAATTGCGTATCTCCTGCTGTAGACAATACTTCAAATACACCACGGTTTAATTTCAATATAGATAGGTCGAACGTACCACCACCAAAATCATATATGGCAAAAGTGCCTTGTTTCTTTTTATCTAAACCGTAAGCTACCGCGGCGGCTGTTGGTTCATTTAATAGTCTAAATACGTTTAAACCTGCCAGTTTGGCGGCATCTTTGGTTGCTTGCCTTTGGGCATCGTCAAAATAGGCGGGTACGGTTATTACCACTCCCGATAAATTATCGCCCAATGTACTTATAGATACGGCCTTGAGTGTTTTTAATATTTCGGCTGATATTTCTATTGGGGTAAAATCGCCTGCTCGTGTTTGTACTTTAGGTACGTTTGACTCACTTGCTATAACGTTTAAACTGCTATCTTTAGCTATGTCATCTATAGATTGCCCCATCATGCGTTTTACAGAACTTACCGTATTAAATGGGTCGATAGCTCGATATTGTTTAGCGGCTTCACCAACAATAATTTTACCTTTTTTTGAGTAATGCACTATTGATGGCAGTATTTTTTGCTCTTCGCCTAATACTTCTGCTTGACCACTTCGTACGGTGGCTACCAGTGAGTGTGTAGTGCCTAAATCTATACCAACCGCTAATTGTCTATTATGCGGTTGTGTTGCTTGACCGGGTTCTGAAATTTGTAAAAATGCCATAATTTAGTAAAGTGTATCTTCTATTGATTCTTGAATTTTAGTCGTTTCAAGTTCGATTTTTTTCATAAATTGTACTTGTCTTAATATTTCTCGTGCTTTGTTCCACAAGTTTTGGTTTAGTAATATTTCTACTTCATTCATCATGGTTTTTAATTGCTTTTTAACGTTTGAGGCAATCTTATCTATTTTATTTAGCCCTTGTTCATCGTTGCTAATTGCTTCCATTTCTTCTCGCAATTCCATTTGTTGCATTAAAAACATCATGTCCATATTGGTATCGGTTTCTGTGTTCAAATCTACACCGTTAAGCTGCATTACATAAATAGCACGCTTAACGGGGTCTTTAATTGTTTGATACGCTTCATTTATTAAGGAGGATATTTGCATCGCCAAACGTCGTTCGGGTTCACTTTTAGACGCATATTTATCGGGATGATATTTACCTTGTAATGCTTGAAACTGTTGCCCTAATGCGGATTCATCAATAAGGAACTGGACAGGAAGAGTGAAGACTTTAAAATAGTCTTGGCTTAAATCAAAATTTTTCATAAAAGTAGATATACGCCAAAAACTATACGGGTTTCTATTTAGCTATAGGCAAGGGGTCGACGCTAAAGGCCTATTTTAGGCAAGTTAAAATTATATAGTAAAGCTTTCGCCACAACCGCATTCGTCTTTTACGTTGGGGTTGTTAAACTTAAAACCTTCGTTCAAGCCGTCTTTACCATAATCTAACTCGGTACCGTCTATATAAAGTAAACTTTTAGGATCTACAATAACTTTAACACCCATTGTTTCAAAAACTTCATCGGTGTCGTCCATATCATCTACAAACTCTAAAACATAAGCCATGCCAGAACAGCCAGAGGTTCTTACCCCTAAACGTAAGCCAATGCCTTTGCCACGGCTATCTAAAAAGCTTTTAACTCTTTTTGCGGCAGGTTCTGTTAATGAGATAGACATATCGTCACCTATTACTGTTTAGATTTAAAATCTTTAATGGCTGCTGCAATAGCATCTTCTGCTAATACAGAACAATGAATTTTTACAGGTGGCAATGCTAATTCTTCAACAATTTCCATATTTTTAATGGCCGCTGCTTCATCTAAGGTTTTGCCCTTCATCCACTCTGTTACCAAAGACGATGAGGCAATGGCAGAACCACAACCGTAAGTTTTAAATTTTGCATCGGCAATTATGCCGTCATCAGACACTTCAATTTGTAGTCTCATTACATCACCACACGCTGGAGCGCCAACCATACCTGTACCTACATTTTTAGAATTGTTATCTAAAACACCTACATTACGAGGGTTCTCGTAATGATCGATTACTTGATCGCTATATGCCATAATTTTTATACCTCAATTTTTAATCTTTAATGTGCTGCCCATTCGACAGAATCTAAATCTATACCGTCTTTAAACATATCCCATAACGGAGACAACTCACGCAAATGGTCAACGGCAGCTCTTACTTTAGTAATAGTAAAATCTATTTCTTCTTCTGTCGTGTAACGGCCAATAGTAAAACGTAATGAACTGTGCGCTAATTCATCACTTCTACCTAATGCCCTTAATACGTACGAAGGCTCTAAACTTGCACTGGTACATGCAGAACCTGACGATACAGCGATGTCTTTTAACGACATCATTAAGCTTTCACCTTCTACAAAGTTAAAGCTTAAATTTATATTGCCTGCAATACGGTTATTTAAATCGCCGTTTACATAAAACTCTTCTATGTCTTTTAAACCATCATAAAGGCGTGTGCGTAAACGCATAAAACGGGCATTTTCTACTTGCATTTCTGCTTTAGCAATTCTAAACGCTTCGCCCATTCCTGCAATTTGATGCGTTGCTAATGTGCCAGAACGCATACCACGCTCATGCCCGCCACCGTGCATTTGCGCCTCTATTCGTGCGCGAGGTTTACGGCAAACATACAATGCACCAATGCCTTTAGGGCCATATATTTTATGTGCAGAAAACGACATTAAGTCCACATTCATGGCTTTTACATCAATTTCTACTTTGCCTGCACTTTGTGCCGCATCTACATGAAACATAATTTTATTTTTACGGCATAACGCACCAATTGCGCCAATGTCTTGTATCACACCAATTTCGTTATTGACATGCATAACAGAAACTACCGTAGTATCGTCACGAATGGCCGCTTCTAATTTTTTAATATCTAGCATGCCGTTGGTTTCTGGGTCCAAATAGGTTACTTCGTAACCTTCTCGCTCTAACTGACGACAGGTATCTAAAACCGCTTTATGCTCGGTTTTAACGGTAATAATGTGTTTGCCTTTCTTTTTATAAAAATGCGCAGCACCTTTAATGGCCAAATTATCAGACTCGGTTGCACCGGAGGTCCAAACAATTTCTTTAGGGTCTGCAGCAATTAAGTCTGCTACGTGTTTTCTTGCCGCTACAACATATTTGTCCGATGCCCATCCAAAATCATGCGAACGCGATGCAGGGTTACCAAAAGCGCCGTCTTTAGTTAAACAGCCCATCATCACCTTAGCCACACGCTCATCAACAGGTGTTGTTGCTGAATAATCCATATAAATTGGAAATTTTAAATCACTCACAAATAGTACCTAAATCCTTAACTTTAAATAAAACTAATCTATAAACAATGAGTTTAAAGACAGTTTAGAAATTTCTTTTCGTTTATTGTGCTTTTCATTCTGTCGAGATGAAACCACTTTTACACCTTTGCTCTCCATTAAAGAACCCAGGGTAATTTCTTTTAAAAATGCTCTTATTTGCTCACTAAGCATTGTCCATAACTCATGGCTTAAACAAATTCTGTCATCTTGGCAATTACCTTTACCACCGCATTTTGTAGCATCTACATCTTCGTCTACCGCAATAATAATGCTTGACACATCTATACGATGTGCGCCCTTGCTTAAGGTGTAACCACCACCTGGGCCACGTGTACTAATTACTAAACCATTACGACGTAATTTGGAAAACAATTGCTCTAAATAAGACAGCGAAATAGATTGTCGCTCTGAAATATCTGCCAGCGCTACAGGCCCGTCAACATCATGCAATGCTAAATCTATCATCGCTGTAACCGCATAACGGCCTTTGGTTGTTAGCTTCATAATTGCTCAAATACGTTCGTGTTCATAAGCCTAATTATAATATACCTGAGTAAATTGGTCAAGTATTAGCAACGGCTAATGTATTGCCTATTTGCACACCATTGCAGCGTTTTTTAATCAAGCCCTTTGGGTTTTTCATCACTCACTTCCAAAAAAGTCGCTTCGCATGGCTTTAAATCGGGTAACTCAAAATCTGGCATACTGCCACCCATTAATTTAATCACGGCGCACATTTCTTCCATTTTTTTATCGGTGTCATGCATGTGGTCGAGCATAGCGTTAATTGCATTAGAAACAGGATCGGGCATATCTTTGGTTTCTGCATAAGCCGAAAATCCAATTTTAGTGGCCACTTCTTCACGATTTTTTTCAATGTTTGTTTTGTCTTTAACGGGCGTTACCACCCGCCCAGGTATGCCCACAACAGTCGCATTTTTTGGCACATCTCTAACCACAACAGCGTTACAACCTATTCGACCACCCTCTTCAATGGTTATTGGGCCCAATATTTTTGCACCTGCACCCACTACTACTCCATTTTTTAAAGTGGGGTGACGTTTGCCTTTTTCCCACGATGTTCCTCCCAATGTCACACCATGATACAAAGTAACATCGTCTGCAATTTCTGCTGTTTCGCCAATCACTACACCCATTCCGTGATCTATAAAAAAACGCCTACCGATAGTTGCGCCTGGGTGAATTTCTATACCGGTTAACCACCGAGCAATATGAGAAACAATACGGCCTATCCATTTAAGGCCAACTCGCCAACATAAATGAGACAAACGATACATCCACAAGGCATGTAACCCAGGGTATGCTGTCACCACTTCTAAAACATTTCTTGCCGCAGGGTCACGTTCAAATACGGTATTAATTTCTTCTCTAATTCGTTTAATCATTTTTTTAATATCTTGGTAAATATGCCTCGCCAAACATTGACTTCTTCACCGGTTGGGCGCGCCTTTTGGTAAAAGCGTTGCAAACGTCGCATTAATTTTTTGGGCGTTTTAGGATCCAAATAGCCAATTTTTATTAACGCCTTTTCACAGTGTTCCATTAAACCTAACAAGTCTTCGGCTTTTGCTAACTTTGCAGGCTCTACCTTTGGTGCGTTTTCACCCTGTTGCATTGCTTGCATACGGCATTCATACGCAACTAATTGCACAGTAGAAGCTACATTTAAAGAGCTGTATTGGCTATTGCATGGTACGGTTAAAAAGGCATGCGCTTTTTCTAATTGCGGATTGGTTAATCCCGTTCGTTCTGTTCCAAATAAAACAGCAACGTTATACCCACTAACCGTGTTTTTAATTATGGTGTTGCTCATCTCGTGCAAATCAAGCTGTGCAATTTTAAATTGGCGTTTTCTTGCCGTACTGGCCACCACAAAATGACAATCTTTTATGGCCTCATCTAAACTGTCTACTACTTCGCATGCTTGTAAAATATCTACTGCGCCAGAGGCACGCCTATCGGCTTCTATGTCTGGAAAATATTTGGGCTTAACTAAGGTTAAGTTTTTTAACCCCATGTTTTTCATGGCTCTTGCTGCTGCACCAATATTTCCTGGATGGCTGGTTTCTACCAGTACAATCTTAATTTTATCGAGCAATTCATTCATCGCGCGATTATAGCAATTCAGTATATTATAATATACCTTTCTAGGGTTTCTTTACTCTTCCTCCAAATTCGCTTTTCTGGTATATTACGCACTGCCTAAAAAATGAGTAAATCAACATGAATCCATTATTAACCATTGCTGTAAAAGCTGCTCGTTCTGCGGGCGATATTATTGCCCGATTTAGCGATCAAGTTGACTCATTAAGTATTAGCAATAAACAACGTAATGATTTTGTAACCGAAGTTGACAAAATGGCCGAAAGAGCGATTATTGATATGATTAGAGAGTCTTATCCTGATCACGCTATATTGGCAGAAGAAACAGGAAGCCATGCAGGAAAAGATGAAGGTGAACAATACCTTTGGATTATTGACCCACTAGATGGCACCACCAATTTTTTACACGGTGTTCCACAATATGCAGTATCTATTGCTGTTGAGTTTAAAAAACAAATTATTATGGCCGTGGTATACAACCCTATTAGTGGTGAAATGTATACCGCCAGTAAGGGTGCTGGCGCTTGGTTAAATGATAAACGCATCCGTGTTAGTAAACAAAAAACCTTAGAAGGTGCTTTGCTTGGTACGGGCTTCCCCTACCGCGATGATCAATCTATAGAGCATTATTTACCTGTATTTAAAGCCTTTATGCAAAAAACGGCCGGTTTAAGACGACCTGGCGCGGCATCTTTAGATTTAGCCTATATTGCCGCTGGCCGTTACGATGGTTTTTTTGAAATGGGCTTAAATAAATGGGACATTGCTGCAGGTGTTTTATTAATACGCGAAGCCGGTGGTTTAGTGGGCGATTTAAAAGGTGAAAGCAGTTATTTAACTACCGGCAATATCGTGGCGGCTAACCCTAAAATATTCCACCAAATGCTAGTTACGCTTAAACCTTTTGCAGACCATTATTCTTAATATTAGGTAAACCGATTAACTATTTTTTTGGTTAACTTTCAAGCCATAAGCGTCAAAACATCGAATAGGGTCAAATAATTGACCCTTTACTTCAATATTTAATCAAAAAAAGCATTAAAACAAGCAAGGGGTCGACGAATATAGCCCTTTTGGGGTCACTCTGGGCGCATGTGCGGAAACAATAGTACGTCACGTATTGACGCGCTGTTAGTGAATAGCATTACCAATCGGTCTATGCCTATGCCTTCGCCTGCTGTTGGTGGTAGGCCGTACTCTAGCGCGCGTATGTAGTCGGCATCGTAGTGCATGGCTTCGTTGTCGCCTGCGTCTTTTTCTGCTACTTGTGCTTTAAAACGTTCGGCTTGGTCTTCGGCATCGTTCAGCTCTGAAAAGCCGTTGGCCAGTTCTCGTCCGCCTACAAAAAACTCAAAGCGGTCCGTTACGGTTGGGTCGTTGTCGTTTCGGCGTGCTAATGGCGATACTTCTGTTGGGTAGGCGGTGATGAAGGTGGGTTGTATTAGCTTTTCTTCTACGGTGGCTTCAAATATTTCTATTTGTATTTTGCCTTTGCCCCAAGTGGCTTTTATTTCTGGCACGCCTACTTGTTTAGCGTAGGTTTTTAGGGTGTCCATGTCGTCCAAGCCTTCGTCGGTAAAGGTTGGGTTGTACACTTTAATAGATTCTTTTACCGTTAGGCGTGCGAATGATTTTGAGAAGTCGTATTGATGTCCGTCACTTTCAAACGTCATTGACCCTAAAACATTTTTAGCAATGCCCTGTAGTAAGTTTTCGGTTAAGTCCATTAAATCTTTATAGTCGGCGTAACTTTGGTAAAACTCGACCATGGTAAATTCGGGATTGTGGCGGGTTGATAGGCCTTCGTTACGGAAGTTGCGGTTAATTTCGTATACTTTTTCAAAGCCGCCTACTACTAAGCGTTTTAGGTATAACTCTGGCGCGATTCTTAAAAACATGTCCATACTTAGCGCATTATGATGCGTTACGAATGGTCGTGCGGTTGCGCCACCGGGTATCACTTGCATCATGGGGGTTTCTACTTCTAAAAAGCCGTCTTTGTTTAAAAAGTCGCGTATGTAGGTGACTATTTGTATGCGTTTTTTAAATACTTGGCGAGAGCTTTCGCTCATTATTAAGTCTAAATAACGTTGGCGGTAGCGTTGTTCTTGGTTGGTTAGGCCATGAAACTTTTCGGGCAAGGGGCGCAGTGATTTGGTTAATAGTTGGTACGAGCTTACGCGCAAGGTTAGCTCGTTGGTATTGGTTTTAAATAACACGC
Source organism: uncultured Gammaproteobacteria bacterium (assembly GCA_964589575.1). Taxonomy (GTDB): domain Bacteria; phylum Pseudomonadota; class Gammaproteobacteria; order QNFE01; family CAZPSE01; genus CAZPSE01. Next base: position 20,462 of record CAZPSE010000016.1, read on the forward strand.
CTTTTAAACCGACTATGTCGCCTATGTCGTCTTCTTTAAAGCCTGCATATACGTCATCCCCTATGGCTTTTTGTTGCAGGTAAAATTGTATTTGTCCGTCCATGTCTTGTATTTTTGCAAAGCTGGCCTTACCCATTATGCGTTTGCTCATTACCCGCCCTGCTATGGCGACTTCTATTTGTTTTTCTGCCAGTTGTTCTTTGCTAAATTCATCGTATTTTTTTATACACTCGGCAGATAAATGATCTCGTCTAAAACTGTTGGGAAAGGCATTACCTTTTGCGCGTATTGCTGCTAATTTTTCACGTCTTAGGGTAATTAATTTATTTTCATCTAGCTGTTGTTCTTCTGACATTTTTATCTACTTTATATTTAACTTGTTTAATTTTACATGGATAAACAAAGCCGTTTATCTGTTTTTTTCGCGTGTGTTTATCTCTTATCAGGAGAGGCGGTTTTAGACGTTACAGCCCTTTTTTTAGACTGGCTTCCATAAACATGTTTAGCCCACCGTCTAACACCGCTTGAGTGTTGCCTGTTTCTACGCCGGTTCTTAAATCTTTTATGCGAGACTGGTCTAATACGTAAGAACGAATTTGTGAGCCCCAACCAATATCCGACTTATTTTCTTCTTCTACGTCTAAGCCTTCTTGGCGTTTTAGCATTTCCATTTCGTACAACTTTCCTTTTAACTGCTTCATCGCTGCGGCTTTGTTTTTATGTTGCGAGCGGTCATTTTGGCATTGCACTACTATGCCACTGGGTGCGTGGGTAATGCGTATCGCAGATTCGGTTTTGTTAATGTGCTGCCCACCTGCCCCACTGGCGCGGTAGGTGTCTATGCGTATGTCTGCGGGATTAATGTCTATTTCTATATCGTCGTCAATTTCTGGTGATACAAAAACAGACGCAAACGAGGTATGGCGTTTGTTACTGGAGTCGAACGGGGACTTTCGTACTAAACGGTGTACGCCAATTTCTGTACGTAACCAGCCAAACGCATAATCACCCTGAAAATGTATGGATGCACCTTTTATGCCTGCTACATCGCCACCCGACACTTCTAACAGGTCGGTTTTGTAGCCGTTGGCTTCGCCCCAGCGTAAATACATGCGCAGTATCATTTCTGCCCAGTCTTGTGCTTCTGTTCCGCCAGAACCCGACTGTATGTCTACGTAGGCGTTATTGGCATCTAATTCGCCAGAAAACATGCGCCTAAATTCTAAACTCTCTAACTCGGTTTGCAGTTCGGCTAAATCTGCACCTAATTCGTCTAAAGTAGCCTGATCGTCTTCTTCTTTTGCCATTTCTAGCAATTCGGTTGCATCGTCTAAACCGGTAAACATTTTTTGTAACGTATGTACCACGTTTTCTAACGCTGCTTTTTCTTTACCTTTTGCTTGCGCGCGTTCGGGGTCATTCCAAATTTCTTGCTGTTCTAACTCACGCGTAGCTTCTTCTAATAATTCACTTTTGTGGTCAAAGTCAAAGGTACCCCCTAAGTGCTTCACTTCGCACTTCTAGGTCTTTTATTTGTGTTTGTAACGAGGTGTATTCAAACATGGTTTAGGCTGTCAATTTTTAAAAAACTGATTTTACCTTATTCATATTTTATGTGTGTTGAAAAGACCAAAATTCAGTATATTTAAGTTTATTGCTTAACCTTTTCTATAAACACACCGTTTTTATTTAACACGTCAGTTTTAATATTAAGCAAGTTTAAAACGGTATCAAAAACATAGAAGGACGAGATACTTTAAAGTTAATAAAATTCATTTTTGGGTTAACTTTGTATGTGACCGCCATCAAATTTTTACCAGTGTGGGGTTGCCTTTAACGGCGTTGGTTGTAGCAGTGCCGACTATTTTCAAACACCTTTTTGCCGTGTGCGCTTAGATAAAACAGCCCTAAATCGTCGACCCCTTGCTAATCAGCTCATCATTATCAGCAGTGATTTAAGCCACTTTTTAACCGATAGTAAAGATGCTTGCGGTTACCAAGCACTAAACGGCTTTTTACAGTTTGCAAGAAAAGCAACACAGGGCTACTTTTTTACCGTCTGTTTGGCAACAAATACCCAATGTAGATTTATTTTTAGAACGCTTAAAACAAAAGGCCGGTTTAAAAAAGCACTATTGGTCTGAAACACTTCAAATTAGTAAATACACAGCAGAAACTTTTTAACCCTTAATAAGGAAGACTTGATTAACTAATAAAACAGTCTTTTTACATGCCCGATGCGCTAATGAGTGTTTGTGTGTATTTTTTTTGTGGGTTTTTAAATAGCGCGTCCGTTTCGTTTTGTTCTACCACTTTACCGTGTTGCATTACCATTACATGGTGGCTTAGTGCGTTAATTACGGCTAAGTCGTGGCTGATAATTATGTACGAAAGTTGGTACTTGTTTTGTAATTGCACCAACAAATTAAGTATTTGTTGTTGTATAGACACGTCTAACGCCGAGGTGGGTTCGTCTAACAATATTAATTTAGGCTTAATAATAATGGACCTGGCGATGGCAATGCGCTGGCGTTGCCCACCAGAAAACTCATGCGGATAACGGTGTTTAAAGTGTTCTTCTAACTCTACATCTTTTAAAACTTGGTTTACTTTTTGCTCTTTATCTTGCTTGCTTAAATGAGGAAAATGTACGGCTAAACCCTCTTGCAAAATTTGGTTTACTGTCATCCTTGGTGATAATGATGAAAAAGGGTCTTGAAAGACTATTTGTAGCTCTTTTCTATAGGGGCGCATGGCTTTTTCTTTTAGCGCGCTTAATGTTTTACCTAAATATATGACCTCTCCTTGGCTGCTTTCTAACTGTAAAATGCAACGCCCTAAGGTAGATTTACCCGAACCCGACTCGCCTACTATGCCGAGTGTTTTACCTTGCTGTATGCTTAACGATATATCATCTACCGCGTCTAAATATTGTCTGTTATTTTTTAACCAGGCTTTTTTTATGCAATATTGTTTTTTTATATTATTGGCACTTAATAACGTTTTACTGTTTTTATTATTGTTTACTAACCGTACCGGCATACTGTTTAGTAGTTTTTGGGTATAAGCATCTTTCGGCTTGGCAAACAGTGCAGTGGTGGTGTTTTTTTCTACAATTTGTCCTTTGTTCATTACCATTACGTTGTCTGCAAAACGTTTTACTAGGTTAAGGTCGTGGGTGATGATTAAAATAGCCATATTGAATTCTTTTTGTAATTTTTCTAATAATTCAATAATTTGTAATTTTACCGTTACATCTAACGCGGTGGTGGGTTCGTCTGCTATGAGTAATTTTGGCGAACAACTTAGCGCCATGGCAATCATTATACGCTGGCGTTGACCGCCAGATAACATGTGTGGAAAGCTGTTTATACGTTTTTCTGCGTGGTCGATACCCACCACTTTTATCAGTTCTAAAGCACGTTTATTGGCATCTTGTTTTGCCATGTTTTGATGCACTAAAATGTTTTCTATAATTTGAGAGCCAACGGTTTTAAGTGGGTTGAGCGCGGTCATGGGTTCTTGAAATATCATCGCGATGTCGTTACCGCGTAATGTCATTAGCTCTTTTTCTGTTTTTTCAAATAAATTTTCATTTTCAAAAAAAATGTCGCCACTGTAATTAACGGTTTTAGCATCGTACAGTTGCATAATACTTTGCGCGGTGACCGACTTGCCCGAGCCAGACTCGCCCACTAAGGCCAATTTTTCACCTTGTTTTATACTAAACGATACGTTGGATACCACTTCGTTTAGCTCTCCAAAGCGTTTAAAGGCGACACTAAGATTGTTTATTGATAGCAAGGGGTCGACAATTTTAGGCATTTTTACGGGTATCCATAGCTTCGCGTAGGGCTTCGCCAATAAAAATTAGTAGCACCAGCATACCCACCAATACCGAAAAGGTAGATAACGATAACCACCAAGCGTCTATGTTTTCTTTACCTTGTGATAACAGCTCGCCCAAACTTGGGGTAGATGGTGGCACGCCTAAACCTAAGTAGTCTAAACTCGTTAGTGCCAAAATAGATGCGCTCATTCTAAACGGTAAAAAGGTAATGACGGGCGTTAAACCATTAGGCAATAAGTGCCTAAACATTATTTGTAGGTTCGACACTCCCATTGCTTTGGCGGCCATTACGTATTCCATATTGCGGCCTCTTAAAAACTCGGCGCGCACGTAGTCTGCTAAGCCCATCCAACTAAATAACGATAGCAATATTAGCAACAGTAAAATGCTGGGGGTAAAGATAGAGGCAAATATTATTAACAAATACAACTCTGGCATTGATGACCATATTTCGGTTAGCCGTTGCATTACCAAATCGAAACGCCCTCCTAAATAACCTTGTAACGCGCCTGCTATAACCCCCACCACCACACCCACCACCGTTAGTGCTAAACCAAATAATATAGATAACCTAAAGCCGTACAATAAACGCGCCAGTACATCTCGGCCTCGGTCATCTGTACCCAACCAGTTTTGGCTAGACGGTGCAGCAGGGTTGGGGCTGGTGGTTTGGTAGTTTATGGTATTAAAACTGTAGGGGTTGATTGGGTAAATTGCCCAGTTTTCATTTTGGTTTATCAGCTCTTTAATGTAGGGGTCGCTGTAATCGGCTTCGGTTTCAAAATCGCCGCCAAAGGTGGTTTCTGTGTACACACTAAGCAATGGGAAATAATATTCGCCCTCAAATTGAATAATAATGGGCTTGTCATTACTAATCACTTCGGCAAAGAGACTCACTATAAAAATAAAACTGAATATCCATAAACTTATAAAACCACGGCGGTTGGCCTTAAAGCGCAACCATGCTTGTTGTTTTGGCGATAAATTGTTTACGGCATTAATCATTTTAACTATTTATTTACACCGTCAAATTGGATTCGAGGATCGACCAACACATAACTTAAATCTGATAATAATTTAGCAACCAAGCCCATTAAACTAAAAATATACAAGGTACCCAGTACCACCGGGTAATCACGTTGTATTACCGACTCGTAAGCCAATAAACCAATACCGTCTAAAGAAAAAATTTGTTCTATTAGTAAACTGCCTGTAAAAAAAGCGGCTATAAATTGTGCAGGAAACCCCGTAATTAGCGGTATCATCGCGTTACGTAATACATGCCTGTACATAATTTGGTTAGAATTTAACCCTTTTGCTTTAGCGGTTAGTACATACTGTTTGCGTATTTCTTCTAAAAAACTGTTTTTGGTTAACATGGTCATTACCGCTAAACTGCCCACAACCATTGCCGTTATAGGTAAAACCATGTGCCATAAATAGTCGGTAATTTTTGCAAACCAGCCTAATTGATCCCAGTTGTCTGACACCAAACCGCGCAGCGGGAATACGTCCCAAAAACTGCCACCGCCAAACAAAACCAATAACATAATGCCCAGTACAAAACCCGGTATGGCGTAACCGACCAATATTATGGTGCTACTGATAACGTCAAACCGTGTGCCGTCATGCACCGCTTTGGCAATACCTAGCGGTATGCAAACGCTATAGGTAATTAAAAATGTCCACATGCCAAGGCTGATAGAAACCGGCAGTTTTTCGGCAATTAACTCCCACACGGTTTTATGATGAAAGTAACTTTCGCCTAGGTCTAATACCAAAAAGTTTTTCATCATGGTAAAAAACCGTTCATGTATGGGTTTATCAAAGCCGTATACTTTATTAAGTTTTTTTCTTAACTCTTCATCTATACCTTGGTCACCACGGTATTGGCTAAACGTGCCAGAACTTACCTCGCCCGTTTGCCCTTTGCCCTGTATGTCATTAATCATTTTTTCTACAGGACCACCCGGTACAAATTGCATTACACCAAAGGTAAGCAGCATAATACCAATTAACGTGGGTATCATTAACAACAGGCGTTTTAATATATAACTAAGCATAATTAGTGTATTTTTTTAGCGTAATAGATAGCAATAATTGCAGACAAAGCCATGGGCGTAGCAACACTAATAAGTGCCGGTACGCCATACACCAAACCTAAGTGCGATACGATTCTAATTAAAACTAAATAACCAATACCAATAACACAACCCACTAAAATGCGTGACCCTGCACCACCGTGGCGTTGGCTAGAAAAAACAAAAGGAATAGTTAGTACCAACATAATTAATACAGAAAATGGAGACAATACTTTTTGCCAAAATGCGACGGCATAAGAGCCAGAATCTAAATTGTTTTTTATTAAATAATCAACATATAGTGACAGTTCATTGATAGGTAAAATTTCTGGCGGTACAATTAGCACTTTAAATAAGTTTAAGTCTAATAGGGTTTTTACCGTTTCTGTTTTTAATGTTGTTTGCTTTAGTGGAAACGACGTATAGTCGGTTTTTTTTACATCAAACAAGTGCCAATAATCATCTTTAAACTCGGCTCTTTTTATCCATTTTTGGCTTAATAGTTTATTGTCTTTTTCGGTATAGATAGTTATATCTTGCAAGCTTTTATCTGGCCATACTTTTTGTACATGCACTATGTCTTGAGCATTTTTAACCCAAATACCGCCCTTTAAACCCGAAGTGAATTTTTTAGACAAATCGCCACGTTTCATTTCTAACGCTTTTTTTTCTGTTACCGGTACAACAAACTCGCCCAGCAACATAACACCCACCATTAAAATCACACCGGTGTACATTGACGCTGCAATAATTTGTTTAACAGAAAATCCACCGGCGCGCATCACCACCAATTCAGATCGGCTGGCCAAGCTGCCTAACCCAATTAAACTACCCACCAAAACAGCCATAGGGAAAAAGTCGTAGGTTTGCTTAGGGATTTTGTTAAATACGTAAATAAAGGCTTCTTCAATGGTATAGCTTTCATTAATGCTAGACACTTCACCAATTAGGGTAAAAATAAATATTAATGACATAAGAACCATTAACACCATAAAAACATTAATGATGATATTTTTACCGATATAAATGTCTAATATTTTAAGTTTAAAATTCATGCTTAGCCTTTAACTTGCCGCTTAATAAACATTATAGAAATAATAAACAGGCAAACTACGTATACCCACCACATGCCATATTGTTCGGGTATAGCACCACTTCTCATCGACTTTACTGCATAAATTAAAAGGTTAGCGTAAAAAATATAAATAATAACAGCCACAATTATTTTAGCGTTTCTGCTTTTACGCGGCGCACTATGGCTTAATGGCAATGCCAATAAAGCCATAATAATGGTACTGGCACAAAGTGATATTCGCCATTGCAGCTCTGCCTTATGCATAATATCGCTAGAGGCTAACAATGTTTTTGTAGGCGTTGCTTTGAGTCTTTGAGATTCCTTTTTTTGCACTTTACTCCCCAATAAAACCCCGTGTTCTTCATATTGGGTTATGCTAATGTCGCCCTCTTCTTTGTTTTTATTTTGTATATTGCCGTGGCTGTAGGTACTGCCATTTTTTAAAACAAAAAAAGGTAATTCGTCTTCATAGCGTAATTCAACTTTTGCAGACTGTGCAACTTCTGCAACAACTCCTTCTTGCTGTTTTGTCGATTGAACAAAAACCGATTGTAGACCTGTGTCTTTATCTTTATCTTTATCTTTATTTCGGGCAAAAATAACCGTGTTATGGTCTTGAGATACATTAAATCGACCGGCCTCTACCTTGTCTATTTCTTGTTTGGATTTCTCTTTTACCATAATACGCTGTTCAATATCGGCAGCCCAAGGTGCAACCCAAAAAGCTAAAATAAACACAATTATAAAACCCATTAGCCCGGTGACTAAAACAGGTTTAAGAATTCTTGCTGGAGATAAACCACAAGCGTATGCGGCTGACATTTCGCTATCTTGATACAGCCTTCCCATGCCCAGCATTATGCCCAAAAACAAACCAAGCGGAATTAAAATAAGACTAAACTGAAAAATATTGGTTACCACCAGAGGTAAAATAACGCTGCTATCTATGGTGCCTTTGATGGCTTTATTTAACGCACTAATTAAATTTTTAGAAACTAAAATAAGCATTAAAATACTGGTTACGCCATACCAATTGTGTAAAAATTCTTTTAATAAATATTTTTCCAGTATTTTCATATTAAGTTAGAAGCGGTTATTGGATACGTAAGTTGTAGGTAAACATGGTTGGGAATCGCGCTATCAATTTAGCAAGTTTTCTAAATTGTATCCCTCGCGTTCTAAAATTTTTCTTAATTTTTTTAACCCTTCTAACTGAATTTGTCGAACCCTTTCACGGGTAACGCCCAGTTCATCACCTACCACTTCTAGGGTGGCTCTTTCACAATTTTTTAAGCCAAAACGACGAATCATCACTTGTTTATGTTTGCTTTCTAATTGGTCTAACCATTCATCAATATGGTGGCTAACGCTGTCTAACTGAATTAAGTCAGAAGGGTCTTCTGAGGTTGAACCTTCTATCATTTCTATTAATGGACGTGAATTTTCTGACGATATTTGCACGTCTAAAGATGAGGTGGGTACTTGCAAATTAAACATTTTAAATACGTCTTCTATTGGCACATCCAGTTTGTTGGCTATTTCGTCTGGAGTTGCTTCGTGGCTTAGTTCTTGCTGTATTTGCTTACCCGCTTTTAAATATACATATAATTCTTTAATCACATGTATCGGTAAACGAATTGTACGCGTTTGGTTCATTAAGGCGCGTTCTATAGTTTGGCGTATCCACCATGTGGCATAGGTTGAAAAACGAAAACCTCTTTCTGGATCGAACTTACTAACGGAATGGATTAAACCTAAATTGCCTTCTTCTATTAAATCTAAAAGGTCTAAACCCCTATTCATATAACGACGTGCTATTTTAATCACCAAGCGTAAATTGCTTACTATCATCGTTTTGCGCGCTTCTTTGTCGCCCTTTAGGGCTAAACGCGAGTAGTATTTTTCTTCGTCTGCGGTGAGTAGATGAGAAAAATCAATCTCACTTAAATATAATTTGGTGGCATCCAAATCTTTAGAGGTGAGCTTACCTGCTTGGTACAGTTTCTTTTTATTGGGTTTACTGGCTGTATCTGTCATCGTGGTTTTAAGTAATAAAGTGGATTAGTCGGTTTTCCATTTTTTCGTACTTCAAAATAAAGATGCCCTTTTTTATTTTTAGTTCCCATTGTGGCGATGAGTTGCCCTTTTTTTACTTTGTCATTTTCTTTGACTAGATTTTTTTTATTAAAAGCGTAAGCAGTTAACAACTTACTGCTGTGTTTAATAATTACTAAATTACCGTATTTTTTAAGCCCACTACCGCTATAAATAACGGTACCGGCGCTACTTGCAACCACATTACTGCCTTGTTTACCGTTAAAGCTTAAACCTTTTAAAATTTTACGTTTTTTCGTCGTGTCATATTTGTTAACCACTGGCCATACCCAATTGTATTTATTTTTATAACTAAGCTGTTTTTGAACGATGGGTTTTGGTTTCCATTTTTTTACCGGCTTTACAAACGGTTTTGTTTGCGGTTTTGCCACCACAACTTGATATGACTCATCTTTATTGGGTATTTTTACGAATATTTTTTGCCCTGGTTTAATAATTGAGTTTGCAGAAAGTTTATTCCACTTTAATAAATTTGACACTGGCATTTTATAACGAAATGCAATAGTGGTTAAGGTATCACCGGGTTGAACAACGTATTGGTCTGAACTAAAATAACTTGAAACATTGGTTGTTGCACAGGCATTTAACAGTACGGTTAAAGCGACTGAAAAAATAAGTTTTATAAGTGTATTCACAAAATTTTAGATAGTGTTATTAGTAGTAGTATTAAGGCGACCATTGCCCAGCCTATTCTTTCTATATATTGCAGTAATACGGGTTCTAAACTGGCACCGTATTTTTTTACTAAACCTGCAACTAAATAAAAACGCGCCCCTCTAGCAACGATAGAGGTTAGTACAAAAGGTAAAAAACTTAACGATAACACACCTGCTGCAACCGTGAAGATTTTATATGGAATGGGTGAAAAACCTGCTATAAAAATTATCCAAATGCCATAATCATGAAAGTATTGCTGAATAACTTCAAACTTTTGCCAGTAGCCTACTTCATGAATAATCGGTTCAATAAATTCAAATGCAAAATAGCCCATTGCATAACCAAATATACCACCAAGTACCGAAAACAATGTGGTAATAAACGCTAAATAATATGCCCTATTAGGTGTTTTTAAACACATTGGCATTAACATTACATCTATCGGGATAGGGAAAAAAGAAGACTCTGCAAAGCTTAATCCGCCTAGTATTTTGGTGCTATTTCGGTGGTCTGCCCACTTCATGGTGGTTTTGTATAACGATCCAAACAATTTCATTTACTTTTTTCCATAGGGTTACTGACAGCCTTCTAAAAAAGGTACAAACGATACCGAACTTAACTTTTCTTCGGTAAAACCTGTAGAGGTACGGCGCACTAATAATAACGATTGTTCACCATCTTTTTGCCCTACTGGCGCAACCATAATGCCGCCAACAGCTAATTGCTGATACAGCGTTTTAGGTATTTCTGGCGGGGCGGCGGTTAGCATAATGGCATCAAATGGCGCGTAATTTTCTAAACCCCAACCGCCGTCAGAATAAAACGGTTTTATGTTTTCGTACTTTAGTTTTATAAATTTATGTATGGCTTCGTTTAGTAGTTGTTTTATACGTTCTACTGTGTACAGTTCTGGTACTAATCGTGACAGTACAGAGGCTTGATAACCTGAACCGGTTCCCAGTTCTAATACTTTATTGGGTATGCCTTCGGCCAATAAAAGCTCGGTCATTTTTGCCACAATATAGGGTTGCGATATGGTTTGCCCTGCCGCTATTGGCAACGCTGTATCTTCGTAAGCTCGTGTGGCTAGGGCTTCGTCTACAAATAAATGCCTTGGTACGGTTGCTATGGCATTTAATACTGACTCGTTCCTTATGCCTTTATCGCGTAAGCGTTGTACTAGTCGGTCGCGTGTTCTTTGCGATGTCATGCCTCGGCCACGTATTTCATCAATGTCGTACAGTTCTACCATTAGCCCTAACCCTTGCTTATAAATGTAAAAAGGGGGTAAGCACTTGATGTGCGTAGTGAAAACAAAAATATCGTAGTCACCTTATTGGTGATGAGAGGTATTTTGTTTTTGTTAAGTATATTAAGAGTTTGTGCCATATTTATATTTTATAAGTAGGGGCTAGGGCTTCCTTTAACCAGTCTTTTAATGGTGCAATTTGGTTATGCCCAGTCATGTCTACTTTTATTGGGGTGATGGAGACGATGTTGTTTTTTAACGCATAAAAATCCGTACCTTGTGATACGTCATTGGCTTTACCTGGCGCACCTACCCAGTAACAAACATGCCCGCGTGGGTCTTTGTCTGCCACTATTGGTTGTGACGGATGGCGCGAGCCGGTACGGGTAATTTCTATGCCTTTTATTTCGTCATAATTTACATTAGGAATATTTACATTTAATATGGTGGTGTTTTCTATTGGGCACGTTTCTATTTTTTCTACAATGTCTAAAACTACCTTTGCCGCGCTAGTAAAATCGGTCGATTGATTATTTAATAACGATACTGCAATAGCGGGCAAACCTAAAAAACGCCCTTCCATTGCGGCGGCCACCGTGCCAGAATAATGCACGTCGTCACCCACATTGGCACCACAGTTAATACCGCTTATTACTAAGTCTATTTTGTGTTTGAGTATGCCACCTAGGCCTAAATGCACACAGTCTGTTGGGGTGCCGTCTATGGCTAAAACATTGTCTTGCCGATACACAATGCGTAACGGTTTGGTTAAGCTTAACGAGTTACTGGCGGCGCTTCTTTCTCTGTCTGGCGCAACAATGGTGACGTTATGATGCTTTTTTAACAGCGCAAATAATTGCTGTATGCCCGGTGCTAAATAGCCATCATCGTTGGTTAATAAAATATTCATAATTGTTGCGTTATTATTTTTAGGTGCTTTTGCACATTTTCATAAGGTTCTAGCAAGGTTAAATTTGGCTCGCCTCGTAACCACGTCATTTGCCGTTTTGCTAGTTGTCGGGTGGCGATGATACCCTTTTCTATCATTTCATCTTTATTCATTTTATTTTGCAAATAATCAAACACTTGCCTGTAGCCAACACAACGTAACGATGGCATGTCTGGATGCAGTTGATATTGCTTTACCAGCTTTTGAGTTTCTTCAATTAAGCCGTTATTTACCATCGTATTAAAACGGTTGGCGATTATGCCGTGCAGTTTCGCGCGCGTTTGCGGAAAATAAGCCACTTTAATATAACGGTAATTGCCCACTATTTTTTTATTACCACATAACGCTGTCATGGTTTTACCACTAATGTAAAACACTTCTAAAGCTCTTTGGATTCGTTGTGTGTCGTTTACATTTATCCTATCGGCAGCGGTTGCATCTATTTTTTGTAATTGTTGGTGGCAATACGCCCAACCTTTTGCATCTGCGGTTTGTTTTATCTCACCACGAATTTTTTCATCTGCATTGGGTAGGTCTGACAAGCCATTTTGTAAGGCATTAAAATACATCATTGTGCCACCAACTAAGCAGGGTATTTTATTGTTTTTATGGCTGTTTTTTATAATAGCATTTACATCACTTACAAATTCTGATGCGCTGTAAACCTCATCGGGTTGTTTAATGTTTATTAACTGATGCGGGTATTTTTGTAACTCTAACGCGCTGGGTTTTGCCGTACCTATGTCCATATCTTTGTATATTTGTGCAGAATCTACACTAACAATATCTATATTGTTAGTATCTGCCAGCGCCATTGCCAATGCAGTTTTACCCGACGCGGTTGGGCCTTTTATTAATATTACTGGCAGTAACTCTTTAGCCATTTATTGGCCACGCATAAATAAAGAGTCCAACTGTTTCATGTCTAACGATACCCACGTAGGCCTGCCGTGATTGCATTGATCGGTTTTTTGCGTGTGTTCCATATCTCTTAACAAGGCGTTCATTTCTTCAATGGTTAGTTTACGGTTGGCACGTACCGAGCCATGACACGCCATAGATGATAATACTTCGTTAATGCGTGACTCGATAAGGTTTGATGAGCCGTGTTCTGATAAGTCGGACAAGACATCGCGCACTAACTTTTCTACATTGGCATTGCTTAAAATGCTCGGCACAGACCGTATAATAATGCTTTCGTCCCCTGCTCTATTTAACTCCAAACCAAAACTTTCAAACCACTCTTGATATTTTTCTACCAGCTCAGCCTCAGCCTCACTTACGTTTAAGGTTTCTGGCACTAACAAGGGTTGCACTTTTAATTCGTTATCTGCCATGCCTTGTTTTAAACTTTCGTAGGTTATTCGTTCATGCGCGGCGTGCATGTCTACAATAATTAATCCGCTTTCGTTTTGTGCCAATACAAACACGCCGTGTAATTGGGCAATGGCAAAACCCAGTGGCGGTATCTGTTGGTTTTGTTGCAGTTCGTTTAGTTGGCTTGGCTGATACAGCTTTTCGTAAACAGGCAAGATGTCTTCTACCGAATAATTTTTTTGTCGCTCGGCACTGCTTTTATATAATGACGACACGGATGCTGACGAATTAAAACTGTTTAACGACAAACCATCTTGCTGTTGATTTTGTTCAACTAAATTAGAGGCCGAAAAAGAGCCTAAACCGTCGACCCCTTGCTTATGCTGGTTATCAAACTGGGCGTAATTTTGGCTTGTTCCGTCTGGTCTTTGTTGTTCTATTGCCTCTTTAACACAATGGTACACATAACTGTGTATTTTGCGCCCTTCTCTAAAACGTACTTCGGTTTTACTGGGGTGTACGTTTACATCTACCCAGCTTGGGTCGATGGTTAAAAACAATACAAAAGCACTAAAACGCCCGTGGTACAACACATCGCTATAGGCTTGTTTAATAGCATGCGCTACCGACTTGTCTTTAACCATACGGTTATTAACATAAAAATATTGCATATCTGGCTGAGAACGTGAAAAAGTCGGCTTGGCAATCCAACCGTGCAACGTCATATTGTCGTGATGGTCTTTTAGCTCAATCGCATTTTGGGCAAACTCATTACCCAGTATTTTAGCCACCCTTTTTATAGCATCTTTTGCGGTAACCGCAGGGTAGGTAAAACTGTTTTTTTGATTGTGCGATAACTCAAAATGAATTTGCGGATGCACCATAGATATTTTTTTAAGCATTTGATTAATATGCTTAAATTCGGTTACGTCTTTCTTTAAAAACTTTTTACGGGCGGGTATATTGTAAAAAAGGTCTTTAACGGTAACGGTTGTACCTTGCGGGTGGGCACATGGCTCTACATTTATATTTTGCCAATCGTTATCGGCCTGTAGCTCAAAGCCATCACTTTGGCTACCTTGGTCACTTTTAGATTGAATGGTTAAACGCGAAACAGAAGCAATGCTAGACAATGCCTCCCCTCTAAAGCCCATAGAGGCTACGCGCATTAAATCATCAATACTTTTAATTTTGCTGGTCGCGTGCCTTCTTACAGACAAGGTAATGTCGGCTTTATCCATACCGATGCCGTTATCTTGTATCGACATCAGTTTCATGCCGCCTTGTTCTAAGGTAATGCGTATACGCGTAGCTTTTGCATCTATGGCATTTTCTACCAATTCTTTAATAACAGAACTCGGCCGTTCTATCACTTCACCAGCAGCAATTTGGTTAACTAATTGGTCACAAAGAAGGTGAATTGGCATAAAAATAGTAGCGTTTTAAAGTCGTATTATTTTACCTGTAATTTAAAAATAAGAACCAATAGAATTTATTGTGTCAAAATTGATATTTACCTTGAAGTTATTTATCATACACGTCAAAATAAAACCAATATCATAATAAAACGACATTATTTGTGCCTGAAAATCAACACTCTCAAGAACTTGCTGACATCCTCCTTAAAGGTAAATTCATTGATGAAGAGCAACTAACCATAGCCAAAAGAGAACATCAAATTATTGGTGGCAGGTTTGGTAGTGTCATCACAGGCCTTAGTTATTCCACCGAAAAAAGTATCATCTTTTTTCTATATCGAAAAATTTTTGTAAAAAAGAAAAAAGAAAGTATTAATGTTCAGCTAGAAAAAATGCTGGGCGAATTTTTAGTCAGCTATCACATTATTAGCCTTAAAGATTTAGCCAACGTTTTAGAGTTTCAAGAAAGCAACAATATAAAACTGGGTCATGCATTAAATGAATTGAGTATTATTGATGAAAAATCGTTACTTGATGCTTTAAAGTACCAAATTTTTAACACCAACGAGGTTGTTACAGGCAACCGTAACGAGGCAAAAGAGATGGAAGATATAACTGAAAATAAAAACCAAATTTCTATTTATGCACCCATAGTAGCAATACTGTTTTTGGTCATTGTTTTACTGCCCATTTGGTATTACTTTTCTGATTATAACAATGCGGCCGCCTTAAACAAAAGTATCCCAGATATAGCAGACACACAAACTGAAATAAAAAAAGCTAGCACAGAAGAAGAATTAATAAACATAGAAAATAAACTCCGTTTTACCATGTCTTTAAAAGAAACGTCTAAAGAGCCTCTTTCTGAGAATAAAAGAACAGAAGAAGAAACTGTCGAAAACGAAGAAAGTATCGACACAGACACCACCAAACAAATAGATACTGAAACCGCTGAAACCTCTGAAACCTCTGAAACCTCTGAAACCTCTGAAACCTCTGAAACCTCTGAAACCTCTGAAACCTC
>CAZPSE010000017.1:0-35977 GCA_964589575.1 uncultured Gammaproteobacteria bacterium
CCTTACCCAATTCTGCCATCGAGCCGACCATTAACCAGCTTTCACCTGTCAAGCCCACAAGGTAATCTATGCCTGCTTTCATAGACGATAAATTAGCGTTATATGTATCGTCTATAATGGTAGATTGGTTAATGCCTGCTTTTATTTGCAAACGACCCGATACACCGCTGTATTTTTTAAGGCCTGCAATAGATTGCTTAATGTCTACCCCTGCAGCTATACCTATAGAAATAGCCGCCATGGCGTTTGCCACGTTGTGTAAGCCGCTTAAGGGTAAGTTAACCTGAATGGTTTGTGTTAAATACGATACATCAAAACTTTTTTGTTTAATATTTTTGGCTTGAATGGTGGCATTTTTATTAATAGAAAAATCTATAAATGACTGACTAAATTGCTGTTTTAAGTAGCCTGCATATTTATCATCACTGTTTAATATCACCACGCCCTGACTTTTTAAACCTTGATAAATTTCTGATTTGCCTTTGGCAATACCATCAATACCGCCAAAACCTTCTATATGCGCATCACCAATATTGTTTACTAAAGCAATATCGGGCTGGGTGATAGCGGTTACGTAGGCTATTTCTTTTTGATGATTTGCCCCCATTTCCACAATCAAGGCTTGTGTGTTTTTTGATGTGGCTAAAATAGTTAAAGGTACGCCGTAATCATTGTTTAAGTTACCCTGCGTGGCCTCGGTTGTGTACTTTTGTGCCAATACACATTTGGCCATTTCTTTTACGCTGGTTTTACCGTTACTGCCGGTTATGGCAACCACCAACCAGTTGTTCATTTGTCGCCAGCATTTTGCCAACTGCCCTAGCGCAATACGGGTATTTTTAACCACCAATACTGGCACACCCATATCGTCTATGGCTTGGTCGGCAATTTCACGGCTGGCTATAATGGCCACTGCGCCACTTTTTATGGCTTGTTTAATGTATTTATGGCCATCAAAATTTGGGCCTTTAATGGCAATAAATAAATTACCCGGTTGAATGTTTCGGCTATCTATAGAAACACCACTAATGGCTAAATTATTATGGGTAAAGGCATTAACCGCATTACCCACTTGGTTTAATGTTATTTGTATCATGCCTCACCTCGCATGATTTTTTGAATCACCGTTGCATCGTGAAATGCTTTTGTACCACTTTTATCGGTTTGCGTAGTTTCGTGGCCTTTGCCTGCAACCAATAAAACCTCATCTTTTTTACAAACGGATAAAGCGTACTTAATGGCTTGGTATCTATCTTCTATCACCATTACGGCACTTGGTTGTTTAAGCCCTGCCTTCATATCGGCAACAATATCACTTGGGTTTTCGCCACGCGGATTGTCGTTAGTGATAATTACTTGGTCTGCCAGTTGTTCTGCAAAGCGCGCCATCTCTGGTCGCTTGCCTTTGTCTCTATCACCACCGCAACCAAACACTAAAATTATTTTGCTTTTAAAATGCTGCCTTACTGCCTGCAATGCATTCTTTAATCCGTTGGCGGTATGAGCAAAGTCTACAAATACATGTCGCCCTGCTGGGTCTGCAATTTTTTGCATACGCCCTTCTACTGCTTGTAGATTTTGCAACATATGTGCAATGTTTTTATCACTCTCCCCCAACTGTTGATACATTGCCATAACACTTAGCAAGTTATAAACATTAAACTGACCGTATAAATTAAGCGCTAAACCATTGCCTACAGGGATGTAGGTACCGAGCAATGCAGGAGCATTTTGCTGGCCGACCCCTTGGTCTGTTTTAGCTTTATTTATAAAGCTAATGATTAAGCCGTTTGCTGAATATTTAACGGTTTTTATATTTAAAGCCGTTAAATTACTAATTGAAACTGGCGTAGTTTTAGCCGCTTGATACTGAATGTTTTTATCATCTGCATTGATTATGGCTTTTTTAACTTGATTACTGGCTAAAAAGGATAATTTACAGTGATGATAATTTTCTATTGTGCCGTGATAATCCAAATGGTCTCGGCCTAAATTGGTTATCGCAAACACGTCAAACGTTAAACCTGCAATACGCTGTTGATGAATAGCGTGTGACGACACTTCCATAATTACGGTTGTGCAACCTTGCTGTTGTAAACTTGCCAACATAGCGTATAAAGCGACAATAGTTGGCGTTGTCATGCCCGTAAAAGTTAGCTCATTGACTTTGCCATAACCTAATGTACCAATTACGCCTGTTGTTTCTGGCCGCATCATGGCAAACATCATCGCTACCGAGCTTTTACCGTCTGTACCGGTTACACCAACAATGGTTAATTGCTGTAAGTTATTGTAATAAAATTGTTGCAGCGCAAATACCGTGCTAACTGCAACACAATTTACCAATACTAAAACCACGCCCGATTTTTTTATTTTTTGAATGGTTATGTCATTTAATAAGTCGTTATCTTGCTGACACATCATCGCGCTTGGTTTTGCTTGTAAAATTGCGTCTATTTTAGATAGCGGGTTAAACTGTTGCCCTTGCTTAACTATAAACAATTGCCCTTGTTCAAGTTTTTCTACCACGTCGCTGATGCCTAATATTTTTGCGTCGTCATCAATTTTGTCTTTCACTAGCTGAAAAAGTTGTGCGCTATTATTAGTTTGGTAAGCTCTCATCATAAGCTTGCCTGCGCCAGTTGTTGACGTTTTTGCATAAAACGATCGGGCGTTACATTGTATAAACGCAAAGCTTTACTCATCACCGTTGCAAATACAGGTGCGGCAACTAAACCGCCATAAAACTCTTCACCTTTAGGGTCATTAATTACCACTACTGCGGTAAATTTTGGGTTGTTAGCCGGTACAAAGCCTGCAAACAGCCCGTTATATCGGCTTTCGGTATAACCCCCTTTTGCACTTAATTTAGAGGTACCTGTTTTACCTGCCACAGTGTAACCGGCAATAGCCGCTTTAGTTGCTGTGCCGCCTGTCTCTATTGGTGTTTGTAAAATGCGTTTTAAGGTTTGTGCTAATTCTTCACTTATAATGCGTTTACTTTGCTTTGCAGAATCCGTCTTTAAAAAGCTAATTTGGTTTTGTACGCCATTTGCCGCAATAATATTGTAGGCATTGGCTAATTGAAGGCTCGTTACAGATAAACCGTACCCGTAAGACAAGGTCGCTTGTTTGGCCGTTGACCAGTCAATAAAGTGGTTTAAATTACCATAGGCTTCACCAGGGAAACCACTGGCGGTTGTATTGCCAAAACCAAAATCGTTATAGGTTTGCCATAGCGATTCTTTTTCTAATTTAAGGGTGATTTTGCTAATACCTACATTGCTAGACTTTTTGATAACGCCTGTTAAATCTAACATGCCATAATTACGATGGTCTTTAATGGTAGATGAGCCCACCCTCATATAACCAGGTGCGGTGTTAATTTTTGTTTCTGGAGTGTATTGTTCAAACTGCAATGCATTAATTACTGCAAAGGTTTTCATGGTTGAGCCGGGTTCAAAAGTATCAACCACTGCTTTATTGCGGGTTTTGGTGCCACTACGTTCGCTAATATTATTAGGGTTAAAGGTTGGCACACTTGCCATGGCAATAACTTCGCCAGTATCTACTTTTAATACCACCATCGTGCCAGACACGGCGCGGTGCTTTAATATCGCTTCGCTTAATGCTTTTACCGCTTCGTACTGGATGCGCTTATCAATACTTAGTACCAACTCTTTACCTGCACTTGGGGTTTTTATGTATTCGCTTACGTCTAAAATTTTACCGGTTACGTCTTTTATTACTTTTTGCTTTCCTGCCTCTCCTGTTAACCAGTTATTGTAATACAGCTCTAAGCCTTCTTGCCCGTTGTCATCAATACCGGTAAAACCCAGTAATTGCGACGTTACCGCCCCTGCGGGGTAGTAACGTTTAAACTCACTTTGTATACCTACACCAACTAAGTTTAGCTGTCTTATTTGCTCGGCCACATTAGGTAAAACACTTCTTTTAACGTATAAAAAAGATTTACCTTTTTTTGTGTTTAACTGTTTTTCTATGTCGCCTAATTTTCTGCCCGTTAATTTTGCTAGTTTTAACCAGTTAGTGTCTTTGGTGTTTATTCTATTTGGGTTCATCCAAATAGAAGCGACTGGCGTACTTAATGCTAGCACTTCGCCATTACGGTCTTTAATTACACCACGATGAGGTTGCGTTGTAATAATACGTTGCTGGCGCATATTGGCTTGTTTGTCTAAAAACGCATGGTCACTAATTTGTAACTGCCAAGCGCGCGCAACAATGGCAAAAGCCAAAGCCACAAATACGCTATATGCAATAACAATTCTAGTTTTCATTCTGCAACCAAGTATTGAATTTCTAATTTTGTTGGAGACACCATTTTCAAACGGCTTCTCGATAACTTTTCTATATGCGCCGGTGCAGTAAGTGTTTGATGCTCCAACACCAACTTGCCCCATGTCGCATTTAAATGCTCTTGCTCTTGATGATTAATGTTTTTTTCACTAACTAATGCTCGGTATTCATAAACATTTAACACCACCAATGCCGCACTAATAAAACAAACCATAAGCAAAATAACGGTAATAATTTTATTGTTCATTAGCATTTTTCTACAATGCGTAAAATGGCACTTCGCGAACGCGGGTTTAACAACAATTCCTCTTTATTCGCTTTTACCTTTTTCTTTACATATTTCATTTCTGTCACGTCGTCACCCATTACGGGTAAAAACCGCGGTGTTTCCTCTACACTGCTATAAGACTGAAACGTTTGTTTTACAATTCGATCTTCTAAAGAGTGAAAGCTAATAACACAAAACCGACCACCTGCTTTAAGTACATATTTGCCTTGCTCTAAAACCTGTTCTAATTGCTCCAACTCTTTATTTATACAAATTCTTATTGCCTGAAATACACGGGTTGCTGCGTGTTTTTTCATTTTATGTTTGTTTGGCATTATTGAATCGATCAACTCTGCCAATTGCGCCGTTCGTGTAAATGCTCTTTTTTCTCTTGCTGCCACTATGTGCTTCGCCACTTTGCGCGCGTATTTTTCTTCGCCATATTTCCAAAACACTTTAGACATATCTTGCTCATCCGTATCTGCAATCCATTTTTCTGCCGTTAGTTCACTTCGCAAGTCCATTCGCATATCTAACGGGCCATCTCGCATAAAACTAAAACCGCGTTCTGCTTGGTCTAACTGTGGCGACGACACACCTAAATCTAATAAAATGCCATCTACTTGACCGACTAAATTTTGCTTTTCTACAATGCTTTGCAGTTCAGAGAACTTACCCCTGCAAATAATGACTCTTTCATCGCCTGCAAATAACTGCTCTGCAAACTCTATTGCCTGATGGTCTTGATCTATTACAATCAATCGACCCTGCTTGCCCAGCTTTTCTAATATTTTTTGGCTGTGACCACCACGACCAAAGGTACCGTCTATGTATACTCCGTCAGCTTGAATATTCAAATAGTCTAACGTTGGTAAAATCAAAACAGGTAGGTGTTCTGATTTTTTATCTTTCATGGCTAGTACACCAAGTCTTCAAATTCGGCAGGCATTTCAATACCTGTTTCTTCTAACTCTTCTTGCTTCCACTTGTGGCAATTATCGTTCCAGGTGGCTTCATCCCAAATTTCAAATTTTTGTAATTGACCAACCATAACGGCTGTTTTTTGAATCGCGGCAAACTCACGCAATTTGGCAGGAATCAATATTCTGCCTTGGCTATCCCATTCAATTTCTTCGGCATGACCAATTAATAATCTTTTTAAACGACTACCACGGGTATTTAATGATGGAATTTGCCCCAGTTTATGCGCAATTTTTTCCCAAACGGCAATTGGATACATAGAAAGACAACCACTAGGGTCTACCGTTAAAATAGTATGTCCGCCACAAATTTCCGTAAGTTGTTCACGGTTTTTGGTCGGCAGTGCCATTCTCCCCTTGAGGTCTATCTTTATTGTTTTTATACCTTGGAACATTTTTATTATTTTTCCACTTATTTCCACTTTTTTCCACTTTTACGTAATATATTGATTTATGCCTCACTACGCAAGCCTTTTTAGTTGTTTGATAGAAGCTTATTACTTGATTTATAAGGAAAAAATAGAAAGTGGAAATAACCGTCATTAAACACTTTTTTTTATATGTTTAAATTTAAAAACTTAAATTGGCAAGTTAAAGTAAGTTATAGATATAGCGAACCAAAAACGAATGAAAAATAATTTGAAAATAACTGTGCTATTTGTAATAAAAAACGCTTTAAAAGCCAAATTAAATACAATTTTAGCGTTAAAGATATTTATTTTAAACGAAAAAAAACCGCAATTAAGCGGCTTTTTTACAACTTATTGTAAGAAATTATACCCCTTACAGTTGCTCCAATTTCCTCATTGAAGCGGGCAACATTCTTAACTCTACAAGTGATGTAGTGAACGCCGCAAGTCGCGAATCTTCCTCGTACAACATACGGTAATATTGATATTTCATGGTTAATGCACTGCCAAAAACAATCGACGCTAAGGTAACAAACGAACCCAATGCTAATGTAGACGAACCACTAACACCTTGACCGATGGTACAGCCCATTGCCAATACCGCGCCTACGCCCATTAAAAAACCACCAACGGCATGATTAACAAAATCCATTTTAGAGCTAAACCATTCAATACGATAGGTTTTAGTCATTATCGCATACACAAATGCACCAACAATTACGCCCAGTGTTGCAAACATGCCAAAGGTAACGTGAGTAGGCTGAAAACCCTCTGCAACGTATTGGTATAAATGCGTAGCAGGGTTAACAAAGGTAAATGACTGCGCACCTAACGCAAAAGGTCTTTCGTCTGCAAAGTCTGCCTCTTCTAGCACTAACTCACCAATTGAACCTGCAGTTACCCACCAAGCACCTACCACTACCGCGCCAACAACCAAACCGGCAAGTATTAAATGGTAATCTTTTCTAAACTCTGCAGATTTAAACACCCAAATAAAACCTAACAATGCAATGATAGCGGCCATCATATTAGCAACGTTATCTGGAGTTTCTGCACCTGTAACACCCGCAACTATCGCACCAACGTCTTGTCCACTTATATCGTAATTACTAAAATCAATTCCAATAGGTGTCATCCAAGACAAAAACACTTCAAAGCTAAAATTGGTATAAATCATAATGGAACCACCTAACATGATTCCTAAAAAAGTAAAGATTGATTTTAGATTGCCCGCTCCCATGCGTATAAGGGTTTTATTACCACAGCCCGAAGCAATCGTCATCGCGTAGCCAAAAATAAGGCCACCCAATAAATGCCTTGCCCATACAAAGTTAGGTGTGCGATAAGGAGGATTAGACGTGTCGTTGGCCGTAGTCATAGACATATCGACCCAACCTAAAAGTTGCAAAACTAAAACGCCGCCTATTGCTGTAACAATGGCCAACATCCAAGAGCGAAAACGATTTTTGTCACCCATATTAACCCAGTCTGAAACTGCGCCCATGGTACAAAAATTAGTGTAGGTTGCCACTACACCCAAAATAAAAGCTAAACCAAAGCCCCATACAAACATTAGTTCTAATGCTGTTAATTCCATCAGAATTACCTCTTTTTATTATTATGATTATTTACAAAACGCAGTTTAGCAAAACGCGATCAGATATATAAGCTAAACAATTACACGAAAGCTACAACGTAAGAAAAACGGGACAAATTTCATGCAATATAGTTACCACAGCTTTAGGGCACCTATATTTGACACCCTTAATAACCCCAGGTTTCCTCTAAAAGCTGATGATAACCCTCATAAGCACTATTATTTGCATCATCAAACGTTGTGAATGTAGCACTTTGCAAAGCAGAACGCCCTTCGGGGCTATTAACAGCATTAAGCAAGGCAAATTTAATTTTTTTTCTGTCTTTATCAGAAACAGTAGGCGATACAGAAAATGCAGGAGAAGGCGCAGATTCAGTCGTAGCAATGACAGACAGCCCTTCAAATGAACTGAACAATGGCGTAGGTATTAACGCCGCTACCGCCTTACCTGCTTTTAGCAATTTAATTGCCGATTGCGATGTTTTTGCAGCAATAAGAGCCGGCTTCTCGATGTCAGAAGGAAACAGTTCAAACATCTTCAAAGCCCCCAAATTAGGAGATGACATCAACGCCACTCTTTCACCTATTAGTTCTTCTGGGTCAAAAAACAGCTCATCCTCTGTCGATACTAAAGTGTAGCTTACCCTACTTGGCACTTTAGCGATTACTTGATAATCCATTTTGTTATTTCTGTAATCCGTAAAATGCGCCGCATCAATAATTAAATCATAGTCACCACCTTTCATTCTCATCCAATACGTTAAAAAGTTTTGAGCAACTTTTAACTCGATATTAATTCCCGTTGTGTTTTGCAAATAATCCACCAAGGGCTGATAATTTCGTTTTGTTGTTTCAGGGTCATTAATTGGTTGCACAATTAAAGTCAAAGCAAAGCTTGAACTAGAAAGGCTTAACAGGATAAAAGCCAACAGTTTTTTAGCATTAGACATAAAACAGCATCTCTATAAATTAGGTATTTTTTATTCTAGACTAAAAACACCGCATGTAAAGGATATTTTTAGCTTAAAAAATAACCACTTACACAAACAAGCTATAACCAATCAAGTTTCTTATTTTGCTTACAGTAATTTATGTCAATATATTGTCATAAATTACTGTAAGCTTTTATTATGAATAACCTAACGCACACATTATTCACCTTAACGGTATTAGCCACATTTAAAGCCAATAATATACTGGTTGGCGAAGGCGACAAATTAAGTAATGAGTTTTCTCTAACAAGCGCCAGATGGCGTGTAATGGCAGTTATCGTTACCGCTAAAAGGGCTTTAAGCGTATCTGAAATAGCCAAGAAAATGGCACAAAGCAGACAAGGTGTTTTACGCCTTATTAACGAAATGGATACAATGGGTCTACTGGAAAAGCAACCCAACCCCAAACATAAGCGTTCGATAATTTTTAATTTATCAAACAAAGGTCTGTTAATTTATTATCAATTAGAGCAAAAACAGCGCCTATGGGCAAAACAAATAGACGGAAAAATAAACACTTGCGACCTGCAAACGACTGTTTCTACATTAAATAAGATATCCAACATATTTAACTAGACAACATATTGACATAATCATAGATGCTAACATTAGTTATCCAAAAGCTTTTTTTAAAAACCCTAACATACGCTATAAAAAACGACTTAAAATAAGCATAAAATGTCCATTTAATGTTTAGCAAGGGGTCGACGAAAAAGGCCTATTTAAAACGTTACTTTAATATTGGAAAGTTTTAAAACTAATAACTTTATCTTTATAGCAATGACATTGAATAATTATGACCAACTATGAACTTTCATTCCAATAACCACTCTCACTAAAAATAAAACCCGTAAACATTATGAAAAAAGCTTTACTTATCGCCTGCAGTTATTGTTTAACCTTAGGCATTGTTAGCCAAGCTAACGCAAAATCACTAATTGACCCTGCCTACGGCACATGGGCTTTAGGCATTAACAACACCACCAACAATTATACAAACAACAATAACAAAACCAGGCTAACCCCTTTAATTTTTGGTGGTTACGGCGCGGTAGCTATAGACGGTAACCGAGCCAGTTACACTTTTTATAAAGACGGAACGTACTACGCATCTACCGTGGCACAACTTAGATCGCACCAAGCTAGACAGAAAAATGACATACCAGTATTTAGCGCATTAGGCGACAGAACCAATGCCATAGAAGCAGGCTTTTCTATCGGTAGACGTTTACCCAATGGCTTTGGCACTAACATCGCTTTTTTAACCGATGTATCTGGCGCGCATAACGGGCAAGAAATTGATTGGCAGTTATTTAGACACGACCAATTTTCTAATATCAGCTTACTAACGACCATTGGTTTACAATTTCAAAGTGATAAGCTGGCCAATTATTATTTTGCTACTAATACCTACAAGCCCAACCAATCCAATTCATTCGAACTTGAATTTATAGCCACTTACCCGCTAAAAAACTGGGATATTTTTGTAGGCACTAGAAATTATTTTTACGATGACAACATTAACGATAGCCCATTAACTAAAAACAACCTAAACAGTCAATTTTTTGCAGGAGTAGGTTGGCGTTTTAAATAAACAACCTTTTAAAAAACCATAACACGGTATTTTACACGAAGAACTAATGACTATTTATGCCAGCCCAACTGTATATGTGTCATTACCCATATACAAGTAGCACCACTTACCAAAAAAACTAATTGGCAACGGCACTACTAATTTTTTCGATAAGTAATCCATCACCGGAAAAACCAGTACAAGCTAACTTCTTGCATAAACAAATACAATAATGGAATTAATATATTGAATATTAGAAGACTCTGTAATTATTAACTATTAATTTTTGAAGGTATTTATGTTAAAACGCAATTTAGGTGAAAAATATTCACCACTATATTTTTTGTCTGCCTTAGGCGCAGGCGGATTATCAATCACATTTTTTGTTTATTTAAATTTTTTAACCACTCACGAAGGCAACCCAATAAGTACTTGGGACACGTTACAACCTTATATTTTTAACCAACAATGGCATATTAGCGCATTAACTATTGGCGCTATGGATGCATCTGCTATATTAATTTTTTTGCATATTAGCCTACTTATTTGGAACATTAAAGAGTACCGTATTTTTAAAAAAACCAATGCATATAAGGCTCTAATAACGGGAAATAACGAAGTAGCATTAATGGCTATACCTTTAACTTTAGCCATGTCTGTAAATGTTTTATTTGTAGCAGGTGCACTTTTTGTGCCTGGCTTATGGCAAGTAGTGGAGTATTTATTCCCCATCGCCATATTATCTTTATCAATAATTGGTTATCAAACGTTAAAAATGTATGGCCGTTATTTAACACGTTTATTTACAAAGGGTGACTTTAGCTTTATAGAAAATAACAACCTATCTCAAATGCTGGCAATTTTCGCCTTTGCAATGATTGCTGTTGGCCTTGCAGCCCCTGGAGCGATGAGCCAACAACCAGAAACAAGTGCCATAGGTATATTTGGTGCCATACTGTTTTTAACCATTGTATTGGTATTAGGCATGGTTAAACTGGTACTGGGTTTTAAATCTATTTTAAAGCATGGTATTGCCGAGCTGGCCAGCCCAAGTTTATGGATTATGATTCCAATTTTAACCTTAGTTGGTATTATCATTATCCGCATTACAATGGGTTTACATCACAATTTTGATGGTGAAGCTTCTACTGCTAGTTTTTTTGTTTTAACCACTTTTATTATATCGTTACAAATTTTATTTGCAGCAATTGGCTATTCAGTTATGAAAAAAGTCGGCTATTTTGACAAATATTTAAACGGTTCAGAGTCACACCCCGGTAGCTACGCTTTAGTTTGCCCTGGCGTAGCAGCCTTTGTTTTTGGAATGTTTTTTATCTTTTTTGGGCTAGTAAACAACAATTTAATTGAGCCATTTAGCATAGCTTTTTTTGTTGTTATTACACCGTTAGTTTGGTTACAGGTAATAACACTGTCTACTTTATTTAAGCTAAACAGTAAAATGATTTTTACTAAAGCTTAAACGTTCTTCGCCCAAGCGTGCATTATGCTTGGGCTTTTATATAAAGTTGTACTTACATACTTAAGTTCAACCAATAATTTTACCTTAAACCCATCACTTTAAAAAAATAACACCTTCTTTTAAAAGTATCTTTATTACGTGCTTTTCTTCACTGTTTTTTAATTTTATTATCACCTTTTTTTTGCACGTTAATTGTTTAGCCAGCTTCAAACTCACTTGGTACTCTTTACCGTTTACGTATAAATAAGTAGTATCAATAGCATATCAATAGGGTCAGAGTTGTTGAAATTCATTACTTCAAAAAAATCACACCATCATTTAACAAGGTTTTTATTAACCAGCTAGTTTGTTCATTTTTTACATTTATCACTACTTCTTTTTTGCTGGTTAAGGCTTTGGCTAACTTTAAACTTACTGGGTACTCTTTACCGTTTACGTATAAATAAGTAGTGCTTTTTAGCGTTATAAAATGTATTTTATAAAACAAATTAGGCTCTATTATTAACTCATTTGTGGGCAAGGGGTCGACGCTACAGGCCATTTTTTCGACCTCTTGCGTGGTGGTAAATTTTCCAAACCATCTTGCAAATGTTTCGTCGTCTTCGTTTAGTTGTTTAATCATCCATTGTTTTAGTTGTTTGACTTGCTCAAACTCAATTTCACCTGCGTTACTTTGTAATGGCAACCCTGCATCGGTGTAGCGTTTGTGTATATTGCGCGGCTGGAAGTGTTCCATGTAGTCAATCATTAAGTTGTGATAGTTTGGTGCTTTAAAACCAATAGACCATGTCATGCAATCGTCCGATTGTGATATGCCGTGATGGGCGTATCTTGGTGGCATATACAGTATGTCGCCAACATTACAAGGGTGTGTTTGGTCTGCTTTAAAGTTTTTTAACAAGCGCAGTTCCGTATTTTTTATTACATCGTTGCTATTGGCTGGGTCTCGGGCGGTGTGTTCTATTTGCCACTGCCGCAGGCCAGATGTTTGTATTAAAAAGGTGTCGTAGTCGTCTATGTGCGGCCCTACAGAGCCACCTTTAGGTGCGTAACTTATCATCAAGTCGTCAAAACGCCAGTCGGGTATTAATCTAAACGGTTGCACGTAGCCCATAAAGTCGGGCAGGTGTTTTTCTATGTCGGTAATCAGTAACGACCACGTTTTGCCTTCTAAACTGGCAAAGGTTTGTTCGGTAAATGGGCCTTGTTGTACGTCCCACTCGGTTGCGCTGTGCTGGGTAATAATGCGTGATGGCATGTCGGCATCTAATGCCAAACCTGCTAATTCGTCTGGCGTTATCGGGTTATCAAAACCTTGCCATGCGTTTGGCATAAACAACGGTTTTTGCTGCCAATAATTTTGAAGGAAGCTTTTTTTTGTAACTGATTGAGGAAAATTAATTTCGTACATTAGCAAATGCTTAAAAAGAAAGGTTTATGTATTAGGGGCTAGATGCTATCATCATAAGTGTAGTTAATAAAGCTAAAGAGTTATTTATGTCTGATAGAAGGTTGCAAGTTTTTCATGCCGTTGCACGTATGTTAAGTTTTACCAATGCGGCAGAACACCTTAATATGACACAACCTGCAGTCACATTTCAGATACGTCAATTAGAAGAAGATTTTAACACCCGTTTGTTTGATAGAGGCCACAACAAAATTGCCTTAACCGATGCAGGTCAAAAAGTGTACGAATACTCTATTCGTATATTCGAAATTTACGACGAAATGAAAGAAAATATCAGCGAGCTAACAGGTGAACAAGCTGGCATTATTTTTATTGGCGCAAGCACCACCATTGCCGAGTATTTATTACCCGCACTGCTTGCCGGTTTTAAACAAGCTTTCCCCGACATTAAAATCCATTTAAAAGTAGCCAATACAGACAGTGTTGTAAAAATGGTAGAAGAGAATGAAGTGGATTTAGCTTTTGTAGAAGGTTCGGTAAACAACAAATTATTATTGGTAGAAAAATGCAGTACCGACCATTTAGTCGCGGTGATGGAAAAAGGCCATAAACTGGCCAGTAAGAAAAAAATCCATTTAAAAGAACTGTCTAAATACCCTTTTATTTTTAGAGAGCAAGGCTCAGGTACGCGTGAAGTTATAAGCGACTACATGAAAAAGCTCGGCATGAGTGAAAGCGACATGAACTCCACCATGGAATTGGGCAGCCCAGAATCTGTTAAGGGCGCAATAGAAGCAGGAATGGGCGTTTCTATTGCATCTTGCGTAACTATTTATAAAGAGTTGCAACTGGGCACCTTAGACGCGGTAAGGTTACACGAACCATTAGAACGCCCCTTTTCTATTGTTAGACAACGTCATAAATTTAAAATACGCTTGATGGAAGAACTATTAGACTATGCGCGAGAATATTGCCGTAAAAACCAACAATTTTTAAAAGATTTTTTACCCTAAATTATGTCCGACAAAAAACTATCTAAATATTTTGATAAGCTCAATAAAGACAGCCAAAAAACACTTATAGCCTTTGCTAAATTTTTAGCTTCTGATGATAAAAACTGCGTCGCCACTGTTGACCTATCAATAAAACCAATATTTTATAGTGGCGACGATACTGAAACCGTTATTGGTGCATTAAAACGTCTGCAAATTATTTACACCATGATAGACACCAATGATATTTTTAATGCCGCCTCTAAATTAATGACCGAACATATGATGCAAGGTAGAGATAAAAAAGAAGTGATTACTGAATTAGAAACGCTGTTTAAAAACCATTACAAAAAAATATTAGCAGAAGACAAAAATGATTGATCTATGTAAAGCATGGTATCAGCGCAACTTTTCTGACCCCGATTTAATTTTTTTAGCTTTCTCTTTATTAATTGGTTTTATAGCCGTTTATATTTTAAGCAATACGCTTGTGGTATTTTTAGTCGCCATTGTTTTAGCTTACTTACTAGATGGGCCAATACAATTTTTACGACGCAAACAAGTACCGCATTTATTTGCGGTTATTGGTGTGTTTTTCTCCTTTTTGTTGGTTTGTTTTGTTATCGCGTTTGGTTTAATACCGCTCTTATCCCAACAAGTCACTCAACTAATGTCTGAGCTTCCTAGTTTATTAATTGCGGGGCAAAATAAGTTATTAGAACTTCCTGGCATGTACCCTTCTGTTTTTACAGAAGGACAAATTAGCGAAATTATTAACAGTATTGGCTATTCATTAGGCAACGCCGGTAAAAGCATTTTTTCTTTTTCTATGGCCAATGTGGTTAACGTTTTAGCCTTAGCTATTTATGTTTTTTTAGTGCCTATGATGATATTTTTCATCTTAAAAGATAAGCGTCAAATAATTAAATGGATATGCCGCTTTGTACCCAAACAGTCCGATTTATCACGTACTGTTTGGAAAGAAGTGGATCAAAAAATTGCCAATTACATTGGTGGTAAGTTTATTGAAATTGGCATTATTTGGTTTGCCAATTACATATTGTTTGCTTTTTTAGATTTACAGTTTTCACTATTATTAAGCTTTTTAGTGGGTTTGTCGGTTATTATTCCCTTTGTTGGCGTGGTTATAGTATCGGTTCCTGTTGCTATTTTAGGTTACTTACAGTTTGGTTTTGACAATACTTTTTATACTTTAATGATTGCCTTTACAATAATACAAATTATTGATGGCAACATTCTTGTACCGCTTTTATTTTCAGAAGCGGTCAACATTCATCCCTTAGCGATTATTATTGCGGTATTATTTTTTGGTGGGTTATGGGGCGTTTGGGGGGTTTTCTTCGCGATACCGTTGGCGACCTTGGTGCAAGCGGTACTCAACTCGTGGCCACATGACGATAATATGAAGCAGCTTGAATAGTGCCAAAATAGCAAATTCATCGACCCCTTGCTTAATTTAGCTCTGATATTGCCCAGCTTTGAGCTAAGTTGGTTTGGTTTTTTTAAGAAAAGTATAGCCATAGTTATGGTTATTACTAAAACTTAAAACTGCTCCATATTGGGCAATGATCAGAAGACTTTTCCATTTCCCTAACGTCGTAGTTCATACCACTATCTTTTAAACCTTTTAATATTGAAGGCGTTACTAATATTTGGTCTATTCGTAAACCGCGTTTTGGCTCGGCTAAAAAGCCTTTACTGCGGTAATCAAACCAGCTTAGTTTGTCATTTACGTTTGGGTATAACTCTCTAAAGGTATCGGTTAACCCCCAGTTTAATAGTGTTTTAAACCATTCGCGCTCTTCGGGTAAAAAACTGGTTTTGCCTGTTTTTAACCAGCGTTTAGCATTCGGTTCACCTATGCCAATATCGTTATCTACCGGTGCTATATTTAAGTCACCTAGTACTATTAAGTCTTGGGTGTTTTTATAGTCATTATTTAACATGGCCATTAAGTCTTGATAAAACTTTTGTTTGGCAGGAAACTTAATTTCATGGTCTCGGCTTTCCCCTTGCGGGAAATAACCGTTAATTACCGTTACGGTTTTTTCACCGATGGCATATTCACCAATAATCATTCTTTTTTGTGCGTCTTCATTATCGGTAGAAAAGCCCTTTTTTACCGATAGTGGCTTTTTTTTAGACAACAACGCAACACCATAGTGGGTTTTTTGCCCTATCCATTCGCTGTGGTAACCCAAGGTTTGCATTATTAGTTCATGTGGAAACTCATGGTCTTGCACTTTGGTTTCTTGCAGGGCGATAACATCGGGGTTATGGTCTTCGATTACTTTTTCTAATTGATGTAACCTTAAACGCACACTGTTAACATTAAAAGAGACTATATTCATTATTTAAGTACTTCACTAATTAACACATTAATAACTTGAGTATTATTTTGCACAGTTACGTTTGATACTTCACCCTGTAAATCACCAGGTTGTGAAATAGGCTGACCACTTTTAGATATTCTTGCACCCACTATAACCGTGTCAAATGACGACAAACGCATTTGTGGCAGCATAGCCATACTGTCATCCAACGTTACTTCTGTGGGTAAGTCACTTACTTTTAGTTTTAGCGCCGCCAAAGGCATAGGTGGGCCAGACATTGCTTTGGCATAAATAAACAGTAATTCATCACCGGTGGTTTGTGCTTTCATTTCGTCACTAATTGTTATGTAAAGCGTTAAATTAGCAGATATTGAAGCCGTCATTTGTTGTGCCGAAGTGGGTAAGCCTTCCATGGCATTTTCAGCATCCATCATTAATATTTCTAAGTTTTGCTTGGCACCGTCTGCATCACTTAACATTGGATACAATCTATTCCAATGAGATAATGCCACTTCATGATTTCCTTTTCGCTCTGCAGACATACCTGCAAGCCACAAGCCCGATGTATGATTGGCATCTAAAGTTAATGCTTTTGCAATTAATTCATCTGGCTCGCCCTCTAAAGACCCGCCATTTCCCATCGCTACCGCATCGGCCAAAGACACCAATATATCTGCTTTTGGGGTGCCAACAAAGTCAGAAAAAGTTAACGCTTTATTAAACGCAACAATTGCCTCTTGGTAACGATCAATACGCATCATTGCGCCACCCATTGCCAGCCATGCATCAACATCTTCGGGGCTTTTCTTTAAGCTTTCTACCAGTTGAATTAAGGTTTCTTTTATTGATGGCGGTGCAACAGGTGCTTGTACAACAGGTTCTACTCGCTGACCGGGTACCAACTTCATGCCTTCTGGCGAACCTAAACTTTGGTACATAGAAACCGTTAAAATAGGCACAAACAACAAGATAACAACTAAACCCCATTTACCTTTATTATCGTCACCTAATTTTTGTGTTTGGTTTTCTAAGTCAAAATACAAGGCACTCTCTAACTCTTCTTTTATTTCTTTGTGTTCTTTTTCGTTAATTCGATTGTCTTCAAAATCTTTATCCAGTTCTACCAGTCGATCTTTAGCAATAGATAAATTCATCGCACTTTGGTCAACATTATCTTGTACTGCATCGCCTTTTTTTATAAACGGTCGTAATAAAACAAGTAAACCGACCAAAATAAATAAAACTGCAATTATCCAAAATAAACTCATGAGTTACCCTTAGACTTCATTAAGTCGTGTATTTTTTGTTGTTGTGTTGCGTTAAGGTTCTTTTTATCGCCTTTTTTAGATATTCTAACCACTACAAAAATGGCGATAAAAAATAAAACACCCGGTCCTACCCATAATATTATGGTTTCTTTTTTAAAAGGCGGCTTGTATAAAACATACGCACCGTAACGCTCTATCATCCAGGTTTTAATTTCGTCTTCGTTTTTTCCTGCTTTTATTAACGTATAGGTTTTATTACGTAAATCGGTCGCCAATTCGGCATTTGAACCTGCAATATTTTGATTTTGACACACTAAGCAACGTAACTCTTCGGTCATTTTTACAAACAATTTTTCTTGCTCTGGGCTATCAAATTTGTTCGCCTCAATAGCCGCTTGGCTAATTGCAGAAAAAGATAAGTAAATGAAAAATATTAAATACTTCATGCATGCTCCTTTTGTAATTTTTTTACCAAAGGCAGTATTATTTCGTCCAATGTTTTATCGTCCATTGGGCCAATTTGTTTGTAACGAATAATGCCTTTTTTATCCATTACAAAACTTTCTGGAACACCATACACGCCAAATTCTAGGCCAATTTCACCGTTAAGGTCTATAGCAATAGCGCGATAAGGGTTACCGTAATACGCCAACCATTTTTTAGCATCTGCCTCTTCATCTTTATAATTTAACCCTATAACAGCTACATTACTGCTTTGTGCTAAACGTGTAATAACTTGATGCTCTGCTCTGCAAGAAAAACACCACGAGGCAAAAACGTTTAACACCCATACCTCACCTAAAAAATCATTTGCCGTTAGCGTTTCTTTGGTGTTATACAGCGTTTTAGCACTAAACTGCGGCACCGGTTTATCAATAAACGGCGACGGTATTATTTTAGGGTCTAAGCTTAAGCCTTTATACAAAAGGGCTATCATTAATACAAAAAGACCAATAGGTATAAAAAACTTTAGCTTCATGCCGCTACAACTTTCTTTTTTCGGTAATAGCGTTTATCCATTGCAGCTAGCAACCCACCAAACGCCATAACCAGCGCACCTAGCCACAACCAAATAACAAAAGGTTTGTAATAAATACGTAATGTCCAAGCGTTATTTCCTAAATCTTCACCTAATGCCACAAATAAGTCGCGTGTTAGCCCTGTATCAATCGCCGCTTCTGTCATGGGCATTTTTTGTACGCGATAAATCCTTTTTTCGGGGTTTAAAGTGGTAAACCTTTCGCCATCTTCATAAACATTAATGACACCACTGTACGCATCGAAATTAGGGCCTTCAATTTTATTAACACCGGCAAATACAAACTCGTAGTTGTCCATGGTGTAACTGTCACCTGGGGACATTTTCAAATCTTTTTCTTCACTGTATATAGAGGTTAAGGTGAGCCCCGTTATAAAGACCGCCACGCCTAAATGTCCAAATATCATTCCGTAAGAACCCAGTGGCAACTTTTTTAAACCCGCTAGCGTCGACCCCTTGTACTTTAAATACTGTTTTAGCCACACCAGTGTTGTGGTAATAATCCAAAAAACCGAAATCATGCCTAAAGCGGCTAACCAGTCCCAACCTTGGGTAGTTAATAACGGTGCTAACGTACCTAAAATAATGCTTATTAAAGCAGCCATTTTGAGCTTGCCCCACAGTACTTCAAGTTTGTCGTTTTTCCATCTTGTTAATGCGCCTACGCCCATCATAAATATTAACGGCGACATTAATGGAATAAAAACACTATTAAAGTACGGCGGGCCTACAGAAACTTTGGCCATATCTAACGCATCTAAAATTAACGGATACAATGTACCCAATAAAATACTGGCCGTAGCTACCACTAAAATAACATTGTTTAATAGCATTCCCGTCTCGCGAGAAACCAGCCCAAAACTAGCGGTAGATTTAATTTGTGAAGCGCGCCATGTATACAACGCTAAAGCACTGCCCACAACTAACACTAAAAATATTAAGATAAACACACCGCGTTCTGGGTCACTTGCAAAAGCATGAACCGATGTTAAAACACCGGAGCGTACGAGAAACATGCCCAGTAAACTTAATGAAAAGGCAAATATGGCCAACAATACTGTCCACGCTTTAAATACACCGCGTTTTTCTGTTGTTGCTAATGAATGCATTAAGGCTGTACCCACTAACCAGGGTAAAAAAGAGGCATTTTCAACAGGGTCCCAAAACCACCAACCGCCCCAGCCTAGTTCGTAATATGCCCACCAACTCCCTAAGGCAATACCTACCGTTAAAAAAGCCCAAGAAACATTCGTCCAAGGTCGTGACCATTTTGCCCATGCGGCATCTAATTGTCCGCCTATCATGGCGGCTATAGCAAAGGCAAAGGCAACGGCAAAACCTACGTAGCCTATATAAAGTAACGGTGGGTGAATAATTAAGCCAAAATCTTGCAATAAGGGGTTTAAATCTCGACCGTCTAACGGCGGATGCAATAATCGGTCAAAGGGGTTAGAGGTTAAAAGCATAAACAAAATAAAACCAATACTAATAATACCCATAACACTCAGTACCCGAGCAACCACTACCCGAGGAATACTTTTACTAAATAACGCAACTGCGGCTGTCCAAACAGCTAACACCAAACCCCAAAGCAGTAATGAACCTTCGTGAGCTCCCCAAACTGCCGATATTTTATACATCATTGGTAATGAGGTGTTGGAGTTATTAGCAACGTATTTAACCGAAAAATCACTCACTATAAAAGAGTACGTTAAACATGCAAAAGATACCGTTAAAAAACCAAGTTGTGCCAAAGCTGCAGGGCGTGCAACCCTTTGCCATGTTGGGTAATTAATTAACGACCCTGTTAATGGAATAACGGATAGTACAATCGCCGTTGCGAGTGCCATAATTAAGGCAAAGTGGCCAATTTCTGGAATCATAAAATGTATTAACTATTTAGGGTTAAAAAAAATAGAGCTTTTATACTCTTTCTTGCCAGTAGCCTGGTTTTCTACTGTTATTCATCACTGCAACAATATAAATTATCTGTTCGTTAATTTGATAAATGACAGAGTATGGAAACTTGCTCAATAAAAAGCGTTTAAAACCATTTTGGAAATTTGGCCAAGTATTGGGCATTTCTTTAATAGCTTGATAAGACACTTCTAACTCATTTAAAAAATCAATGCCTAAACCTTCTGCCTGTTGCTGATACCAGTAAAAGGAAGATTTTATCTCATGTGCTACATCTGGATGAAATAATAATTTTGGCATTTAGCCTACAATCTCTTTTTTAATATCTTGCCAAGACACCGCTTTTACTAAACCTGAATCAAGTTCTTTATAGCGTGTTTCTGCTAAGTCCAACCATGCCTTATCTACACTACTGTCTTGTTTGGTATCTAAAGATGAAATTAAACAATGGGCAACCAATGCTTTTTCATCTGACGTTAAGTCAGACATGTTTTTTATCATTTGTTGAAATAATGCAGACATAAATACGTCTAGTATTTAGCCTTCGTTTTTTCATAATCGACATTTTTCATCATGTCTTTTATCTCTGGCGACATGTAGTTTTCGTCGTGTTTTGCCAATACTTCGTCGGCAATAATCACACCATTTTCGTCTAAAGTACCATTGGCGATAATGCCTTGGCCTTCTCTAAACAGGTCGGGCAATATGCCTTCGTATTTTACCGTTACTACTTTTTTAGTA
This sequence comes from uncultured Gammaproteobacteria bacterium, assembly GCA_964589575.1. Taxonomy (GTDB): domain Bacteria; phylum Pseudomonadota; class Gammaproteobacteria; order QNFE01; family CAZPSE01; genus CAZPSE01. Next base: position 21,340 of record CAZPSE010000017.1, read on the forward strand.
TCGGTTAAATCAAACTGCACCCACACGCCTTTTTCTGGCCGTATTACCGACCCTTCTACCACCATACCGCCCATTCTAAAGGGGCGATTCGTTGGCGCTTTGCCTTCTTTAATTTCACTTGGTGTATAAAAAAACATAACGTTTTCATTAAACGCTTGCAACATAAATGTTGCCGCTAAAGCCACGCCAACCACTAATAAAACAATTAACGATAGGCGTTTTTTTCTTGCTGGTGTCATAATAAATAACTCTTTAAAACTAATTGTATTTTTTAAGGACGTTCTAATCAACTAAGGTTTTCGAACTGTTAGCGTTAAGCATTGCTGTTTTTGATGCTTTTTCAAAACTAGCAAGCTTGCAAGCGCAGGTGATAACGTTATCTAACATTGCTCCAATAGCCCGTTTGCTAAGCCTTGCTTGTTCACGATAAAACGGTGAACAAGCAAGGCTTCGCGCTATTAGTATTATGCCAATACTTATGCATGACCTGGCTTAAACGTTTATACATCCTCTATATTTGTTGATTAAGAATTTCCTTAAAAACCCAAACCGACTTTTAACAAAAGACAGTTTATTTACACAGTTTTATTCATCTGTGTCTTTTTTTGTTGGCGTTTATACTGCCCTTTTAGTTGTTGCAAAATACGTTTGTGCGCCCGCTTAGGAATATAGTACACCAAAGCATACAATACTAACGATATACCATAACTGGACCAGACATAAACAGCATAACCACCCATATGAAAAAATTCATTCATTTTTTTGCTTTCTCCATTACTAAGTCGCGTACCCATTTACTTTTAGATTCACGCAGTAAAATTTCATTTCGGGACTGATAAATAAGCACCATGCCATAAAACAGTTTAAAGGTTATGGACAACACTAATAACGGGATTAGCATGTCTGCAGGCATTGATGTACCCTCTTTAACAGAAATGGTACTGCCTTGATGTAGGGTGTTCCACCATACTACCGAGTAATGAATAATAGGGATATTAACCACGCCTACCAAACATAAAATAGATACCGCACGCCCTGCAGAGCGTTTGTCTTCTATTGCGCCATACAGTGCAATTACGCCCACGTATAAAAAGAATAAAATTAACTCAGACGTTAAACGCGCATCCCAAACCCAATAGGTGCCCCACATAGGTTTACCCCAAATAGCACCTGTTAATAACGCTATTAAGGTAAATACCGCGCCAATAGGCGCGCTTGAGATTAATAAAATTTCAGCAAGTTTTATGCGCCAAATTAACGCGATTGCGCCCCAAAATGCCATAAACAAATAAACCAATAAAGACATCCACGCGGCGGGCACATGAACATACAAAATTCTAAAGGCATCACCTTGTTGATAATCTGCTGGGGCGCTTATTAATGCACCGTACAGACCATAAGCCAATGTAACGATAAATAAAAAAGTTAACCAAGGTAAAAACTTGCTACTTAATTTATAAAAATTAGGGGGGGATGCGTTTTGATGAAAAAACTTAACTAAAATGTCCCACATATATTTTATCAACTCAACTTAAACTTAACTTTAAAGAGGCCGCTATCGCAAACGGTGCTAATACTAATGCCAACGCTAAAAAACTCAATAGCATATAAATTTGCCCAACATAGGCCAAACCTGCTAATTGCGTGGTTACCATACCTGCGCCAAAAATGACCACAGGTATATAAAGCGGCAATACTAACAAAGAAAGTATCACGCCGCCATTTCTTAAACCTACCGTAAGGGCTGCACCAATTGCGCCAATTAATAATAAAACCGGCGTGCCTGCCAATAAAGACAAAACCAGTACGCCTACGCTTTCACTTTGCAAGCCCATCATTAACGCCATAACGGGCGATATTATTACCAATGGCAAACAAGTCATTAACCAATTGGCCACCACTTTTACCAATACTAAAAACGCGGTAGGGTGCGGGCTTAATACTAATTCGTCTAATGTGCCGTCTAAAAAATCGGCTTTAAATAAATTGTCTAAAGATAACATAATGGCAAGCAATACCGTTACCCAGACGATTCCGACAGATATATCTGCCAATAGTTTCGTGTCTGCCCCCACACCAAATGGAAATAAAATCATGACCATCATAAAAAACAATAAGGGGTTAATTAAATCTGACGGATTACGAAAAGCTAAAATAAATTCTTTTTTTAATAACGCTAAAAAAGCTTGGCTTAACGACATGATAAATCCGATAGGTTTAACCGAGTCATGTTTACATTGTGTAAATTGACTTGATGATGCGAGGTCATTATCACTGCCCCACCAAGATTTACATGGTTACTTATCATGGTTTCAATTTTTTTTATGCCATTAACATCTAAAGATGTGTACGGTTCATCTAAAATCCAAATAGCCGTTTTCATTACTAATAAACGCGCTAAAGAGGTACGCCTTTTCATGCCGGCAGAAAACTTTTTTACCAACTCGTCTTCATAGCCAGCTAGCTCTACATAGTCTAAAGCTTCATCTATTTGTATGCCTTTAGCATTACCCAGTGCAATGCTTAACTGCAAATTTTCACGCGCGGTCAGTTCCATTTTTAAGCCGTTTAAATGACCTAGATACGTAATATTTTGAAAGTATTCAGAGTCTATCGAGTCGATGGCAAAATCATTAAAATACAATTCACCTTCATCTGCAATGCGTAGGCCTGCCAGTATGTGCAAAAGCGTGGTTTTGCCTGCGCCGTTTCTACCTTCTATTAGTAAACATTGTTGCGGCTTTAATTGAAACGATAAACCCTCAAAAAGAACGTTTTCGTCCCTTTGGCATTGTAAGTTTTTAGTTTCAAATAAAAAGTTTTGCAAAACGGTTTTACTGGCAAATAAAAACCAGCATTATACACTTTATGCAACAGCAAGGGGTCGACGCTACAAGCTGTTTTTACAACGCTACTGCCATCCCAATAATTTTGACAGGCCACTTTCTCGGCTGACACTATTACTGCACGAACGAACAAAACTTTGCGGCTCTGCGGCAATGATAACTTGAGACTTTGCCCGCGTTATGCCTGTGTAAATTAGCTCTTTACTTATGTTGTCACTTACATAACTTGGTAAACACAGCAGTACGTTATCAAACTCTGACCCTTGGCTTTTGTGTACGGTAAGTGCATAGGCTAATTCAAACTCGGGCAATCGCGACAGTGCTACTTTTTTTAGTCCGTCTTGCTCAGGAAAGTAGGCCGCCAACAAGCCCGCTTCATCTTTCCACAATAACCCGGTATCACCGTTAAACAAACCACTTTCATAATCATTTTGGGTAATCATAATCGGCATGCTGGCGTAGTAATCGTTATTGTCTATAAGTTGTTGCTTCACCAGTTGGTTTTTTATTTGTAGGTTCAATAACTCAACACCGCAATTGCCCGTTCTTACTGCACACAACACTCTAAAGTGATCAAACATTAACAATGCTGTTTCAATATTTTGCTGTTTAATGTAGTGCTTATATTGCTCAACTGCCACGTCTATCACTTGTGTTTGCTCTGCATCTTTTTTTATATCTAACCAAGTACAGTCACTGTGTTGCTTATTGTGCAAAACCTCTGTCAAAGCTTGATGACCTTTTTTATTATTCACCAGTTTTGCTAATTGGCCAATGCCACTGCCTACACCAAAACGGTAGCTGTGTTTAAGTTGCACAACAACATTTTGAATAGTGTTTACGCTTGAACTGGGTTGTGAAAAAGGGGCTAAATCGTCGACCCCTTGCCTACATGGATGTAGGTATTTCGGTTCCTCAGGAGAATAGGAACCGCTGTGCTTACAGTTTATAAACCCATCTGTATGCGTAATTTCATCATGCCGCCCCGTAATGTCGGCCAGTATACAACCCGCTTCTACCGACGATAATTGGTCCTTATCGCCTAACAAAATAACCTTTGTGGTTAAGGGTATTGCATCCATCAATTTGGACATTAACACCAAATCTACCATTGATACTTCATCTACCAGCAATACGTCTACCATTACAGGGTTACTGGCATTATGCTTAAATTCACCCTCTTTTAGGTTAATTTTTAATAACCTGTGGATGGTTTTTGCTTCTGATGGGATTAATTGACGAATATCAACAGGTAACACATGCAAGCCCTTTTTAATGGATTCGGTTAACCTTGCTGCAGCTTTACCTGTTGGCGCGCACAGGGCAATATTCAAGTTATTATTTTGCTCTAGCAATAATGCCAACACTTTTAAAACGGTGCTGGTTTTACCCGTACCTGGCCCACCAGAAATAACCGAAAAACCATTTTGAACAGCAACACTTGCGGCAATTTTTTGCCAATCGACTGGTAATTTTGTAGCGGGGAAATAACGCTCCAACCCCTGTACTAGTTGCGGTTTATCCACTAATATTTGTTGCCTTATTCGGGCTAAAATATTGGTTGCCAGTTGTTGCTCAAAAAACCAGTATTTACCTAAATACAGTTTAGTATTGTCTAACACCAATGCTGATGGGAATTGTTTTTCTGCAACCCATTCATGGTTTTTCAAGCTCAATAACCAATCTTTTAAAACAGGCGTTTTTACTCCTTCAAAGTTTTCATCTCTAAACAACACGCTATCAGCTAGGCGCGCCAAATCTAAACATACACTGCCTGTTGCATTATTTAAACTAACTAATGCTGCCGCTATTGCTACATCATCATTAGCTTGCTGCTTATTAATAAATGCAGCAAAGTAATAATCGATAGGACGAATTTTTGCTAATTTATACGCTTGTCTTAACACTGTAAGAGAACCTCTATTAAAAACCATCAAAAACTAGCCACTATACTGAAAGTATTGTACTGAAAATCACATAAATATTTAACTCAATCATTTAAAATACATTTTTAAAAATTTACGCAACAATCATGACAGATGCTTTACAACAATTAAGCCAATTTGGTTTTTCAATTAATGTCACTGCAGGTAAAAATTTGTTTAAACAAGGTGACCTTGCGCAAACGATGTTTTTTATCGAACAGGGAGAGGTTTTAATTGAAAATAATAAAGGCAGCTTTTCTAAAATACTTTACGATGGTGAACACTTTGGTGAATTAGCCATGGTGGTAAAAAACCACTTAAGATCGGCTACCGCAACCACCATGCAAGACACCAGTTTACTGGTAATTGACAAAGCCATTTATGACGATGTTGCCACCAAACACCCTTTACTAATCATCGAAATTTTAGAAGAGTTAACCAATACTTTATATAACTCTGAACAAAATTTACTAACTCATAACAGTAACGCAAGTAATAAAGAAGAAATTTCTTTATTACACTCTCGCACTATTCCTTACCAACATCCACCAGAAAAGGGTGTGGATTATTACAATATTACCGGTTATAAACTCATTAAGTTATTAGGCAAAGGATCTTACGCAGAAGCTTACTTGGCAACTAAAAATGATACGGGCAAGGAATTTGCTATTAAAATTTATGATTTGCAGGAAGAAAATCATGAATCCGTATACGAACATTTTTTTAGTGAGCTGGAAATACTAACCGAGTTAGACCACCCTAATATTTGTAAGATATTAGACTACAGCGTAACCGATGATTACGTTTATACCGTTTTAAAGTATCGTGACTGCGGCACGTTGTACGACTTAATTGCCCACAAACCAATGGAAACGCACAAAGTGTTTACCGTGTTTGAAGTGATAGTTGGTGCATTAGAATATTTACACTTAAACAGCGTTATTTATAAAGATTTAAAATCGCAAAACATTTTAACCTCAAGTAATGGCGATTTAGTATTGGCTGACTTTGGTTCATCAAACTTAGCGATAGGTGATAAAAAAGAAAATACTGGGCAAGTAGTATTGTCACCTTATTATATGTCGCCAGAACAATCTCGAAACCATGAGCTGGACTACCTTACCGACTACTACAGCTTAGGTATTTTATTGTACGAAATGCTAACGGGCGTTAAACCGTTTATTCGTAAATCTTTACAAGACATGGTTAAGGCTCACCGTACCGAAAAAACACCTCGGTTAAAAAATGAATGCAAAGTTTTTCAACGATTGGTTGATGGGTTAACCGAAAAGTCTAAGTATGACCGCATCCAAACTGTCGCTAAAATAAGAAAACACTTGAACACCATTACTCAATACTGGGACAAGTACAATATCACCTCCGATTACAAACCTTACAGCTAATTAGCAAAGGCTAATATTCGTTAACGTCTAAGGTATAATGCGCTCATGAATACCTATCAAGCCGACAAATCCTTATTTTCTTATAAGCCCTTCTGGGCCAAAAGGCTTGGTACTGCGCATTTTTTACCCACCACCCGCGAAGAAATGGACAACCTAGGTTGGGACAGTTGCGACATTATTATTGTAACGGGCGATGCCTATATAGATCACCCTAGTTTTGGCATGGCTATCATTGGTCGCTTACTAGAGGCGCAAGGTTTTAGAGTCGGCATTTTAGATCAACCCGATTGGAACAACGTTGATGCTTTTAGAGCTTTAGGCAAACCCAATTTATTTTTTGGTATTGCCGCAGGTAATATGGACAGCTTAGTTAACCATTACACATCCGACAGAAAAGTACGCAGTAATGATGCCTACACGCCACACGGTGTTGCCGGTAAAAGACCAGACCGCGCCGTTATTGTGTACTCTCAAAAAGCCAAAGAAGCCTTTAAAGGTGTGCCTATAATAATTGGCGGTATAGAGGCAAGTTTACGCCGCATTGCCCATTACGATTACTGGCAAAAACGCGTTCGTCGTTCAGTATTGCCAGACTCTAAAGCCGACTTATTGATATTTGGTAATGCAGAGCGCGCTATTGTAGAGGTCGCTCATCGCCTAGCTAAGGGTGAAAACATTGCAAACATTACCGATGTGCGCGGTACCAGCTTTATGCGCTTAGGTTTGCCCGAAGGCTGGTTAGAAATCGACTCTACCGATATTGACCAACCTGGGCGATTAATTAAACATATTAGTCCCTACCAAGAACTGCCCAATTGCGACCAGAAAAAGAAAGAGGCCATTAATAAAAGTGGCAAAAACGAAGTAGTGGTCGAAACCGACTTTTTAGTCAAACGTAATAAAGTCTCGCGCGACTTAACCTTTATAAGGCTACCTTCTTACAATAAAGTAACCGAAGACAAAATAATGTACGCCCATGCATCGCGTATTTTTCATTTAGAAACCAGCCCAGGTAACTCACGCGCATTAGCGCAAAAACACGGCAACCGTTTTGTTTGGTTAAACCCAACACCCATACCTTTAACCATGCCCGAAATGGACGGTGTGTTTGATTTACCCTACGCACGAGCGCCCCACCCCAAATATAACAACGCTAAAATCCCCGCATGGGAGATGATTCAGCACTCGGTTAATATTATGCGCGGTTGTTTTGGTGGCTGTACCTTTTGTTCTATTACCGAACACGAAGGGCGCATTATTCAAAGCCGTTCAGAAGATTCGATTATTAAAGAGATAGAAGCCATACGCGATACCAGCCCATCATTTACAGGTTCTATATCTGACCTTGGCGGGCCCACAGCCAATATGTATAGGTTGCAATGCAAAAGTAAAAAAATAGAATCCTCTTGCAGAAAACTGTCTTGCGTCTACCCCGGTATTTGCCAAAACCTAAATACCGACCACAGCCCGCTAATTAAATTATACCGCCGTGCAAGGCAATTGCCGGGCATTAAAAAAGTTTATATCGCATCGGGTTTACGTTACGACTTGGCATTAGAATCGCCAGAATACGTTAAAGAGTTGGTCACTCATCACGTTGGTGGCTATTTAAAAATAGCCCCCGAACATACATCACCCGACACATTAAATAAAATGATGAAACCGGGCATTGGTATTTTTGATGATTTTAAAAAACTTTTTGATAAATATTCTAAAGAAGCAGGTTTAGAACAATATTTAATACCTTATTTTATTTCTGCTCACCCAGGATCTACAGAAAAAGACATGATGCATTTAGCACTGTGGCTTAAGAAAAACCTATTTCGGTTAGATCAAGTGCAAGCATTTTTACCGACACCATTAGCCATAGCATCGGCGATGTACCACACCGAAAAAAACCCACTGCAACAAATAACGGGCAAAAAAGCTAAGGGCAAACAGGTAGACGTTTTTACTGCAAAAACACCCGAAGAACGCCGCTTACAAAAAGCCTACCTCCGTTATCACGCACCAGAAAACTGGGCAATTATACGTGAAAGTTTACAACGACTAGGCCGTACCGATTTAATTGGCAGTGGCAAAAAACATTTAGTGCCAGCCTACAGCCCGCACGGTAAAGAACCCACAAAAAAAGTCTATAAGACAAAGCAAAAACATTTTAATAATTTTAAAAATGCGGCTTCTACCCCAAAAATTAAAACAAAAAGTAACCGTAGTCGTAAGCGACTTTAGAGTCGTGGTCTATTTTGTTTTTTCCAATACTTAAGTTCCCTTTCGTTTTTTAATCGTTTTTTAATCGTTTTTCAACTCTTTCTCTACTCGCTTCTGTTTCTTTAATTTTGGATTCATCAACGGACAAACTTTCAAAATCGTCTTCGGGCTTTATTTCTTTTAAATTATTACCGTTAGCAACAAGTTGTTGTTCATCATCAACCGTTTCAATCGTTTCAATCGTTTCAACCGTTTCTTGGTTTTTTGCTTCGGTTGCAGCACGGTTATCTTCTTCAAGGGTCATCGTTAAATGGCTTCCTATGTCTTTATATGACTGCGACTCTTCTATATCAGTTTCCGAGTCATCATCCAAAGGCATATCAAAAGCTAACAGGTCTTCTTGTTTGTTTACATTCTCATCTTCAGACAAATTAACTTCAAACGAATGCGCATCTTTTAACAGCATTTGTTCCATCTCTTCCTTGTCAATTTCTGCTTTTATATAGGCAATTTGCTCGTCTAAACCTAAATTTTCAATGCTATTAGACTCTTCAATAGATTGGCTTTTCTTTGCCGATAAAACCGTATTCGTATCCTCTTCGTCTAATTCGGGGTCGCTTGCTATTTGTTTTACAACGTCTTCATCTACTTCATCACGTAAATAATTAAGTTCATCCGTTAACATCGCATTTTCATCATTAAAAATTGAATTGGCATTGTCTTTAACTGATGTTAAATCATCTGTATTATTTGCATATTCTGACGGTTCAAGTACAAAATCAACATCATCGTCTATTTTTTGGTTGTTTTTGGGCGTATTGGTTAATGGCGAACGGTTATTTTTTACTAACGTTTTAGGTTTACTAAAGCGCGTCAAGTCATTATCATTTTGTTCTACAACATTGTTAAGGTAATTTTTAACTTCTAGGTTTTCAATAATTCGTTGCTTTTCTTTTTCTAGTTCGCCGTCAATATCGGTGGTATATGAAACTTCAAAATCATCAGATAGTGACATGTCGCTAGGTAACATTGGTTGCTGAACAGGCTGATCTGCTAATGAAAGATGGTCAAAGTTTGCTTCGCTTACAAGGGGTTCACCCAATTTTATTGTTTCTACAAACTCATTATCTATATCGCTTTGGCTTAAATTGACATCTTTTTCTTTAAAATAATCCGATTCATTAAAGTCCAAATTTACATCGTCAACATTAAGTTCTTGTTTTACGTCGGCATAATCTGTTCGGCTAAATAGCGTTTCATCATTTTCAAATTGGTTGATTTGCGCTTCCGGTTCTGTAAATATTGGCTTTTCAATTATCGGTGTTCTTGCTTTTTTCTTAAATTTATTTGTAACCATCTCCATCAAACTAGACTTTAAAAACAGTGCCGCTTTTTTAGTAGGTGTTTTCTTTTTTTCTTCTTCAGGCCCGTCAAAAATTGAAGCCAGTACGTCTGTATTTTCTTCAATTTCAACATTCGTGTCTAATTCTAAATCATCTTCCAATAAGGTTGCTAATGCGTCCTCTAATTCTTCTTCTTCCTCTTGCTTTTTCTCAACTGTTTGATCATTTTTAAATTCTACATTAGACGTTTCTAGCCATTTTTCGAATTTTTTATGCATACTTTTTTGCATATAAAAATAAAAACCTACAAACAATAAAACCAAAACAATCAATATTGCAAAAAAACCGAGCTTTAAATTATTAATGCTTGCCTGATACGCACTTTTTTCACGTTCCATTTGCTGTTGTAAATAACGGTACGAAATTTGATTGGTTTGATACTGCTGACTGCCTTCCGTTTGTACAATAGCATTATTTGATGGCGTATTTTTTTGCTTTATTTTAAAGCTGTTAGTATTGACTACTGCCGTTTGCCCAATAATAATCACGCCATTGGTTCTTGCCATTGCATATTCAACATTGGCTTTATAAACTAAATTATTATTGGGTTGGGTGCTTAACTTTTCTAATGACGTTATTAACGATTGTTGTTTTAAATCGCTTATCGACATTAAAAGCGGGTTAATATTTTGTGCATTATTAGCAATAAAAACAGGAGATTTAACTGCAACGCTTGGCTTAGTTGTCTTGAGCTTTTCGACTATTTTTGTTTTTTTAATTTTGAATGGTTTTGCCTCCACGGTATCTTCAACCAGCACTGCTGATTGTTTTATATGTGGTTGTATTTTTTGTTTTTTTGTATCGGCTTGGTTTTTACTTTTAACGTAATGCAAATTGGGTATTTGCAAAATCATACCTGGCGACAAATTACTGCCTTGTTTATTTAGTAACGTTTTATTAGCACTTATAATTTGCGCTATATATTGATTAAGCCCAATTTTATTGGGTCCGCGTAGGCGTTGCGCAACTAAAGACAAAATATCACCGTACTTTACAATATAAGAATAATACTTTTGATTGGGCGATATTTGGGGTAGCTGGGCGGGGTTTTTACGTTGAGTGTTAACTGATTTAGGATTCGGAATCGACAGCTCATCACCCACATTAATTTCATTTAAGCCGTTTTTAAATGCAGCGGCATTATGTGTTGTTATCGCGGCTATATACTTGTGCAAAGCTATTTTGGCATTGCCTCGGTAATTCATCGCCACGGTAGATAAACTGTCACCGTTTCTGATAATGTGTTTTTTATAATTGGTATTCCAAACAATTTGTGGCGTGGTTCCTATTACCACCTCAGATACAATTTCTGGCAAAACTTCGCTATCTAAAATTTTAAAAGGTTGAATCGTAATATAAGGTTTTTCTTTTTCTTCTTTAAAATAAACAGGGGGGTTTAATGACAGGTTTGAAACCGGTGTTAGCTCGACTACCGATTGAGAATCGTTAATATCAACCTCTACCTGTTCTATTGTTGTATCCCTACTGGCACTAACATGGTTGGTTTGCAAACGTGGTTTATTTTTTTCAAAATCTACTTTTATCGCTTTTAGTACAGAATCATTATTTTTAATGGGCGCAATAGTATTAGTAGTTAAAGGGCTTTGCTGTTGATTTTTGACTTCAGGTAAGTCCAACAATAAGGTAAATTCGTAACGTATTTTACCTTTTGGCCACTGGACATAAATAAGCAAAGAAATAACGGGTTCACGAATTATAAACTTAGTAGTAGCCACCACGTTAATACGGCCATTAAGTTTTTTGCCAACGGTAAACTTAAGTTTATGTATCTTTTTAGGGAAGGGTAATTCAAGCTCTGTATATTCTTTACGGCTAGCAACACTTACTAATATATCGCTTTCGTCCCAGCTTTCACCTTCAACAATAATAGGAAAGTTTAACTTTAGCGGTTCATTTAATGCACTTAATACTTCTACGTCTCCGTAAATGCCTACCGCCTGCGCTTTACCTATAGGCCACATAAAAAGCATTGCAATTAGTGCAACATTTATTATTTTTTTGGCGGTCAGTTTAAAGGTGGAAACGGTATTGAAATTATTCATTGTGTCTAATACTAGCAAATGTCTACAGTAAATTCTACAAAAGTTCGCTAAGCTACTGATTTATTTATTATAACACTCTGTTTTTAGGGCTTAAAAGCAACAATTGTTGTATGGAGTACAAAATTGGCTCGGTTATGGGTTGTATTTGTTTGCGCATAACCGTTCCAATTGCTTCTGATACCGACAAAATAGGCAATGCGATTTGTTCGCTAACCATAGACAAGTAAAGCAAGTGCTCCAGGTAAGCAACCGCCTCTTTTGGTAAATTATCCGCAACCATTAAATGCCCTTTTTTAATACTTGAAGCAGAATTAAAGTCTAGATTTTTTAACGTTATGTTCACATCGTCTAAGTAACGTCTTTTAATTTCATCTGGCGCTATCGGGTGCAGTAAATCCCTTATCGAATTTAATACGTCAAAAACCACATCTTGATTAATTGGTTTTTTTAGTACCAAAGTTAAAATAGATAACCACGTTTGACCTTTATCTGACAGTATAAATAACAACATATCAGAGCAAGGGGTCGACGAAATAGCACTAAAATTGGCCTTAACCGTTTGGTAGTTTGGGTTCTCTTTTTCTGTAACAGGCAAGTCATAAGCCAAGCCTGAAAGAAACCCCACGTAAAAAGTATTTTTTCTTTTGGCTTTTTTCCAAAGCTCCATGCGCTGTTCTTCAGAAATTAAATTGGGTTGCAATACCACCTTTATAGACTCGACAATATCGCGCTGTCGCTCTTCATAAGCCAAAAATTCTAATAAAAAATGTGCCAGCTGTTTGCCAAACTCACTTTGCGCCACCGCCGTTCGTTTTAACATTACGCGCGCATTGGCACTACTTTGTTCACACCACCAAGCATGCTCTGCCAGCTCTGCCGTTAAACCTGCCGCGTGTATTACTGCTGTTACGGCTTCTGGCTCACCTAACTTTAACAAATTTTCTAAACTGGCATCATTTGCTTGCCCCATTCTTGTCCAACGTTTTAAAAAAATGGGGTAACCACCCGGTGTGCCTAAAATATTGGTAGAAAATAGCTCTTTAACTAATTTAATGTACATGCCATCACCGCAGGTGGGCGACAACTGCACTTTTGCCTCGCCCTTTTTGGTAATGGCGTAAACAATATTTTTTGATAAATCTATACGTACCGCTTTTATTTGTTGAGCAAGCAGAACGTTTAAACGTAAATTATCTTCTGAAGAAAGTTGCACAGATACAGTCCATAAGTTTTTTCAAATTAAAACCGTTACGAGCCTTGCTCGTTACGCTTGCGTAACGAGCAAGGCTCGTAACGGTTTTTTAGTTAAGTTGTAAACGTTGACCGAAGGGGACTTTTTTGCGCCCTTTAACTAACCAAATAACGGGAATATTGGGTTCTACTTTAGGGAATGGGCCATCGGCATCGGTAAAATAGACCAGTAGATTAGGTTGTTGATCCAGCGTTTCTAACCAGTCAAAAATGGGGATAAAACTGGTTCCGCCACCACCCTTAATTGATTTAGGTACGGCAAACTCGTCCCACGATTCAAACACCCATGGGCCTTCTTTTGCCAGTTGTAAATCACAGGCATGCAGTGTTATTTTTGCACGCATCACGCCTTTAATTGCGTCAATTTCTGACACAAATTCGTTAATTTCTTTATTGCTGATAGAGCCACTGGTGTCTATTGCCACACCAATATTCACTTCTGAACTGCGTAAACTGGGGAATATTGCAGGGTCGCCACGGCGATTAGATGGCCGTGCATAGCTGTAGTCTTCCCTTGCAATATTATTTAAATAACGCGCCAGTAACATGCGCCACGGTAATTTGGGTTGCAACATAAAGTCGACAATTCGTGCCATGTGCTGTCCCATTTTACCTGCTTGCATTGCTTGTTGGGCAGCCCCTGCTAAGCGTTGCCCCCATTGCACGCTTAAATCTTGAACCTCTTGCGGGGTTAATGGCGGTGGTGCTGCCGCGCCTTCGTTATCTTCATCAGGTTCGGCTTTGGTTGGTTGATTGCCGCCAGATGATTGTTGTTGCTGTTGTTTTTCTTTGTTACCGTCTTGATTGTCATCAGGGTCATTTGGATCGTCCGAATCATCTTCCGTTCCCCCTTCACTGCCCGAGTCTTGATCGTATACATGTTGATCTAAAGTATCTTGGTCTTTATTAATGTCTAACATCGGGTATATTTCTTCGGCGGTCATGTCTTCATATTCAGACATCATTAAACTGCCAGGCACTACCATCATGCCTTCTTTTGCCAACAATGGGTTAATGGCATAGTCACACGCGGCATCCCACGTCATTTTTATGCGGTGTTGTCGCCTAGAAAAGTGCGAGAGCGCGCAATGAAGTGCTTCGTGTGCCAGTACAAATTGCACTTCTTCTGGTTTTAACGCGTCGATAAAACTTTTGTTGTAATAAAAATGTTTGGCATCGGTCGCGGTGGTTTTACACCAATCACCTTTGGCGCGCTTCATGGGCAATCGCAATACCAGCGCACCCAAAAAAGGTTTTTCTAAAATGAGTTTGGTACGTGCGGCGACTAATTTATTTTCTATTTGTTGAGAGTTTTGCATTATTTATAATACGTTAAAAGCCTCTATTTCGTCGACCCCTTGGCTTATATTGTTTAGCAAGGGGTCGACGAAAACAGGTGTTTTATGAACGGTTTATTAAACCTCATTAGTTTAAAAGCAACTTAAAGTTGTAGTGCTAAGCCTAGTTGTTAAGGTCTTCCTTAAGGAAGCCCTGATCAACTGGACTTTCAAACTATTAGCGTTAAGCATTGCTCGT